>NZ_JCAKFQ010000018.1:0-86879 GCF_059509875.1 Halomonas sp. LMYGS-3
ACCGGTTGGAGGACGTGGGGCCGGCGCTGCAGAAGGCGATCGACCTGCAGATGACCGAGGGCAAGACCTGCATTCTCGAGATCATGTGCACCCGCGAGCTGGGCGACCCGTTCCGCCGCGACGCGTTGAAGAAGCCGGTGCGCCTGCTGGAGAAGTACCAGGACTACGTCTGAGGCCGGTCAGTTCAGTGGCAGTGGTCTTCCCCCGGCCTGGCCGGGGGTTTTTCTCCTGGCAGGACGATCGAGAGATTGGGAGGTGCACGAGATGAGCGCGCTGAACCGGGTACTGGACCGAGTCGCTTGGGGGGCCAGGCGGATGATCAATGTGGCGGCAAGGTGTACTCAGGCGTTGGGATCTGGGTGATGCAAGTACGCCAGCAGCACATCCTTGACGTGCTGACGACGCTCGGCAACCCAGGAAGGATCATTCAGGTTGCGGCTGAAAGTGATAGAAAGGGTGTACTGGTTAGAGTGATGGAGGTGAATCATCGAGAACAGGGTCATATAGAAATGGAAGGGGTCCACGTCCTGGCGGAAAGTGCCTTGTCGCTCGCCTTCCATGAGGATCTCATGAAGTTTGTCGAGCAGGAGCCGGCCACGATTCTTGATGGAGAGGATGTTCTGAATACATGCGCCTTGATTGATGTTCTCGATACCGACGAGACGAATGAATTCTGGATGCTCACGCAAGTGATCGAACGTGAAATCGACAAGCGCTTCAATAGCCTGGTCGGGAGTAAGTCCGGCTAGCTGTATCCCTTCTTCCCTTGTCCTGAGGTCCTCATAGACCTTCTCCAGGCAGGCCCGATAAATCTTTTCCTTGCTGCCGAAGTAGTGGTAGAGCATGCGAATATTGGTAGAGGCGCGGCGGGCGATGCGCTCGGTACGTGCGCCATCGAGTCCGTACTCACAGAACTCGTCTATCGACGCTTGCAGAATTCTGTTACGCGTTGCTTCAGCGTCGCGCAGTCGGCGCTTCTGCATGGGTCGTGCTTTGGTCTGGGTCATTCTGTCTCCCTCTATTGCTGGCGGATAACGTGACCCGGCCGAGGGGAGTGCCGTCATCCAGAGGCTGTTTCATGCCACGCAGTACATCAGACGTTGACAGCTCTGTCAACAAGTAATAAATTGCTTACTTACCTGGTGGGCCGATGCCGCTGGGCCTAACACCCTCGGCATGACTGCCATGCAGGACGAGGGTGAAGTAAACAACAACAGTATGGAAAAGAACGTATGAAAAACCGTAAACAATACAATGGGATGCTGGTGGGCAGCCTGTCGAAGGAGCATTGCCGGAAAACGAACCATGGGGCCGCGTGTCCGGGCCTGGGCGTCGCCGGCAGTTGGTGCCTTGCCCTGGCGCTTATCACAACACCAGCCATGGCCGATGAGACCACGGTGAGTATCCTCACCGCACCCTTTGGCACCACAGTGCATGCCAAGTACTCAGGGTTCGCCCGCGAAGTAGCGGATTCGATCCCAGGTGTGCGCGTCGAGGCGCTCGAGACACCCGGCTGGGTGTACAACTCAACCGAGATGGCCAGAAATGAGGAGATCCGGAGTAATACCTTGGCGGCCATCAGCCCGGGTGCGCTGTTCGCGGCTTCTCAAGGACTTCGACCATGGCGTGGCCCGACCGAAGTAGAGGGATGGAAGGCGCTGTGGGCCTACTATGTGTTGACCGGCTACTTCGTAACTACGAACTCAGATATCGATGAGGCTGAAAAGCTGGTTGATTCGCGGATCGGGCTTGGTCGCGCTACTCAGACTCACTGGTCGGTCTTTCCAAGACTGTTCCTCGAGAATGCCTACGGATTGGAGCTATCCGGTGTGGATAACCTTGGGCCGAGCGAAGCGATGAGGGCAATGCTGGATGGGGTAGTGGACTCAGCGATTGTGTCCGACAGCTTCACCTACGATTTCAGTGCCCGTCATGCGCCAAGCTCGATGATGGAGCTGGAAAGCTCGGGGCGGGACTACCATTACCTCACCCATGCCTCCCATGCGGCAATCGATGCTCTCAACGAGTCGATGGGTTCCTCCTTTCTCAAGATGACGATCCCAGCGGGTTCCTTGCCGGGTCTTGATCAGCCCATGGAAACCTACGGAGATCCGGCGATCATCTATGCGCATGAAGACTTCTCGGAGGAGGTTGCCTATGAGCTGGTCAAGTTCATGATGAACAACTGGGAATCGCTCCAGAACCATCATGCTTCCTGGGAGCTGACAAATCCCTCCACTTGGGTGGCAGGACAGACGGTGGAGACCCTGCATCCCGGGGCCGTGCGGGCTTATCGAGAAGCAGGTATCGAGATTCCCGAGCGTTGACGGAGGTACTGCTGGCCATGGATGGCCTGTCAGGACATGGAGGTAGGGATTATTCGGACACGGGCAAAGGGCCTGGTCGTCAAGCTATTGGGGGTAGGGGATGAGTACTGACCTGCAAGAGAGCCAGGTGGGCTCTGGGCGATTTTCCCGGTTGCTGCAGGGGGTGCTGCTGTATGGTGGTGCCGCCGTTGCGCTGTATCATTTCATCTATGTCTTCACCAACTTTCAAGGTTCTACAGAGCACTACATTACTCATATCACCCTGGGAGTGGTGCTGTGCGCTTTGGTGCCGGCCATCCAGGTGACTACATCGGGCCAGAGTCGCTCTCGGCGCCTGATGGTGCAACTCGGTTTAGCATTGGTACTGCTATTAGGCGTCGCCGCTCTGGTCTACATGCGCCTCTATGCCCGGGATCTCGAGGATTTCTTTCCCTACTTCGAGCCGCATCAGCTACCTATCGGTGCCATGGCGATTGGCGCCATCCTGGTTCTTACCTGGGTGCACTGGGGTGCGACCCTGCCGCTCATCACTCTGGGGGCGATCGCCTATTTCATGCTGGGGCACTGGATACCTGCCGATGGAATACTGGGAGTGTTGAGTCAGCCCAAGCGTGACATCTACTACATCATGGGCTATCTGGGGTTGAGTCCAACTCAGGGGTTTATCGGCTGGATCATTCCCGTATCTGCCAACTTCATCTTCCTGTTCGTGGTGTTTGGCAATATTCTCCTGCGCACTGGGGTCGTGGACATGTTCCTCGAGCTGGGTAGGGCCATCGGAAACGTACTGCGGCCAGGGCCCGCCTACGCGGCGACGATGGCAAGCGCCATGGTTGGGTCGGTAACTGGTGCGCCAGGGGCTAATGTGGTCCTTACCGGCAGCGTAACCATTCCTGCGATGAAGTCAGTGGGCTTCAAGGGCCATCACGCTGGAGCCATCGAAGCTTGTGCCTCGACAGGTGGCCAGATCATGCCACCCGTCATGGGAGCGGCCGTCTTCATCATGGCGGCATTCATCAATATTCCTTATATTGAAATCGCCCAACGTGCGATTGTACCAGCGACTCTCTACTTTTCGGCCATCGCGATCGGCATCTATTTCCTGGTGCAGTCGCTTGGTATTGTGCCACCGAAGGCCAATGTCTCTCACGCTATGATCTGGCGACGGCTACCATGCTTCTTGATTCCTCTCGGGATCATCGTGGTTCTGCTGGTGCAGCGTTATTCTCCGATGTATGCCGCCACGTTTGGCACCTTGGCCCTGCTGGTGGTTTCCTTCTTGCTTCCCGAAACACGCATTTCGGTGAAGAATCTCGTCAAAGCACTGAGTGAGGGGGCCGCTCAAGGGGCCCAGATTGCCATGGTGCTGGCTTGTGTCGGTATTTTCTCGCAGGTCGTGATTACCACCGGGCTTGGCGCCAGACTGGGTGACTTCGTGATGAGCCTGACTGATGGCACCTTGCTGCCAACGCTGCTGGCTTCGATGACCATCTGCATTCTACTCGGTATGTCAGTTCCTACTGTGCCGGCCTATATCATTACGGCTCTGGCTGTTGGGCCCACGCTGATTGCCCTGGGTGTCGATGCATTGGGCGCGCATATGTTTGTATTCTACTTCGCCATTTTCTCCACTTTAACACCGCCTATTGCCATGGCATCGATAGTGGCGGCTCGTATCGCTGGCGCAGGGTTTATGAGGACTTCAATCGAAGGATTGAGACTTGCCTTGGTCTGCTACTTCATTCCTTTCGCCTTCATTTTTCACCCGGCATTGCTTGAGTTTCCAATGATTGGTATCGATGGAGTCGTGGCAATTGTTTCCACACTGGTTGTCTGTGTTACCTACAGCGCCTCTAGCTATGGCTTCTTCGGTGCCGCTCTGTCGCGAGGCATGCGAGCTCTGTTCGCCATGGCGACACTGTGCGGTGTGTTGTTCGTGTTCGGCCTGGGGATCTGGGCCCTATGGTTGCAGCTCTCTCTGGCGGTGCTTTGCATGCTGGCATCCTGGAAACGATCGAGCCTTTCCCCATCGCAGATCGCGTAATAAAAACCCATGGATAACAGTGGCCTATTCAAATAAAGGAGACGACAGTTGACGATCATGAGACTTGATGAGGGCGTCATTAATGGCGCCAAGGTGAGCCAGTGCGTGGTGCATGACGGGGTAATTCATATCGCTGGCCTCATGGCGCCCGAGCCAACTGGTGACATTGGTCAGCAGACCTTGCGAGTGCTGGACATCGTCGATCACTACCTGGCTAGAACAGATAGCGACCGGCGTCATGTGCTCTCCGTTCAGATCTGGCTTCACGACATGGCGGACTTCGCCGAGATGAACCGGGTGTGGAACGCCTGGGTGGATGCGTCGCAGCCACCGGCTAGAGCCTGTGTCAGCGGCCTGTTAGCGCATGCCGATGCACGCATCGAGGTAATGGTCATGGCAAAGGTGAAGGGCTAGATATGACAATAGATCGCTACGGGCTGGTCAATGAACCAGGGCGGCCTTGCATGAGCTTGGCCCTTGCTACCGATAGCTGGATGACGGTATGCGCCACGGCCCCAGATCGAGTGCCTGACGTCGCGGATCAGACCCGTCAGGTCCTGGACATACTGGACCATTACCTGGAGGAGAGTGGTGTATCGATGAATGATGGGCTGTTAACCGCCATGGTTTGGCTCAAGGACATCACGGATTACGCCGCCATGAATGATGTCTGGAACGAATGGCTCGGGGAGCGTGCCGCTCCGGCTCGTTGTTGTGTACAAGCGAATATGGCGCGCCCCGAGATGCTGGTCGAGATCAAGCTCACCGCCGCGCGTTAACGTTTCCCTTAAATCGGGATGTGGCCGGTCTGGCGATGGGGGAAACTCCCTCCATCGCCCTGTCAGCGCGTCCTCAAGCCAGGAGAATTGGTCGTGAAGTCCAAGAAAATGGGGGTCTTTCTGGCTCTACTTTCGGTGTCGATATGGGCGGGAAATTTTGTACTCGCGAGGATCGCGCCGGGTACCATGGACGCGGTTTCCCTGACATTTCTCAGGTGGCTGGTGGCCAGCATACTGGTGTTACCCTTCGTGGTAATGCCGATGATTCAGGCATGGCGACTGGTTGTGATGCATGGAGTGACTATCGTGATCATGTCGTTGCTTGGCGTGGTGGCGTTCAATCTTTTAGTATATCAGTCGGGTCATTATCTTGATGCCGCCAGGATGTCACTCATCAATGCCATGTCTCCGGTGTTCATCATGATCTTGGCTAGTCTTTTCCTGGGCGAGAAGTTTACCCAGAGAAAACTGATTGGCGCTGCCATGGGAGGGGGCGGTGTGTGCCTCTCGATTGCAGGAGCCAGTCAGGTAGATTCAATCGATCTGGTACTTGGCATGGGAATGATGACGGTCGCTGCGATGGCATTTTCGATCTATACGCTGATGTTCAGGAAGCTCTACCAAGAAGTCGATTTCATGGCGCTCGTTGGCGCGACATTTTTCATCGGTACACTGATGCTATTGCCAGTATTCATAGTTAATGGCGTCCACAGTGATTTTCCCAATCTAAACAGACGTAATGTAGTGATCGTGCTTTACTCAGGCGTATTGGCCGCGCTGATAGCCTTCATTGCCTGGAACCTCTCTGTATCGATCATTGGCGCTTCACGAGCGGGCTGCATCTATTTCCTGATGCCAGTGTTCGCAGCGCTTCAATCTTTCACCATCATCGGGGAGTTCCCTGGCTGGAATGCCATCCTGGCTGCGCCGATCGTACTGCTCGGGGTATACATTGCCGTTGCGCAGCCGCCATCGGCCAAGTCCATCTTCCTGCCGTCGTCCTCATCCCGGCGCTGAAGCCGATCGCATGATGTGGGCCTGTGTTCGGGCCTGGCGATTGACACCACTGATCTCGTAACCCTGTGAGTTGCAGGTCGCTCTCGATGCCGGCAAGCATGCGTGTCGGGCACACGACGTCAGGCTCGAGGTTCTTGAATTCTGCCAATTGCTCCTCCTCGGCACGCCTGGTCGGGCCGGTCGTTGCGAGAGGGGCGTGTCAGGGGCTGCAGGTAGAACGCGAGTGGGGGGAGTGCTACGGTTCCTGAAAATAAATTATTTTGTACCGTTTTATGGAACCCTGCGTTGACGCACGGTCCTCGGGCGGTTAGGTTTTCCATAAGTTTCTTATTCCGGAACGATCTGTACCATAAATGAGGGAATGGCCGCAGAGGAGAAGCCGATGCACACCACAGAAATCCACGCCACATGCCACATCGTGCAGGGTGAGCAGATGATGATCCCCTCGGAGGCCTTCGTCGAAACCTCGGTGGTTAACAGCTGCTCGCACAACGACTCCTGCCCGGCCAGCCCCCGCGTCGAGTCGACAGGAGGTGGGTATGTCCCCGGTGCGGCAGCGGTCACGGCGACCGTACCGGAGATTTTGCATTCTCAGACACCTTGAACTCTGGTGGCATGAACAACAATCCGAGAGGTTCGAATGCGTGATTTCATGATCATCGGCGGTGGCGTCATCGGCATGATGACCGCCTGGCAACTGGCCGAGGCCGGCTGCTCCGTTACCCTGCTGGAGCGCCGCCGCTGCGGCCAGGAGGCCTCCTGGGCCGGCGGTGGTATCGTCTCGCCGCTCTATCCCTGGCGCTATGGCGAAGCCGTCTCGCAGTTGTCGCGCTGGTCGGAGGGGGCTTACCCCGAGCTGGCCGCACGGCTCCACGAGGCCACCGGCATCGACCCCGAGTATCGCCAGAGGGGGCTGCTCTATCTGCGTGTCGACGATGGCGACCAGGCCTTCGACTGGGCGCAGCGTATGCACAAGCCGCTGGCGGCCGTGGAGGCCGACTTCATCTACGCACAGGAGCCCTGGCTGGCCAAGGGCTTCGCTGCGGGGCTGTGGATGCCGACTCTGGGCAGCATTCGCAATCCCCGGCTCTGCCGGGCGTTGCGTGCCCGGTTGCTGTCGTTGCCCGGGGTGACTCTCGAAGAAGCCGTGGATGTTGAGCGGTTGTGCGTTGAAGGCGAGCGTGTGACCGCTGTGGAAACCTCACGCGGGCGCATGACGGCGGGCCAGGTGGTCCTGTGTGGCGGAGCCTGGAGCGGCGTGCTGCTCGGCAGACTCGGTCTGGCCTTGCCGGTTCGTCCGGTGAAGGGCCAGATGATGCTGTTCCGTACCCCGCCGATGCCCGGCGGTCGCATGCTGCTCGAGCGCGTCGTGCTGGCTGATGGTCGCTACCTGATCCCGCGGGGGGATGGACGTGTGCTGATCGGCTCGACCCTGGAGGAGGCGGATTTCGACAAGACGCCCACCGCCGAGGCGCGGGAGTCACTGCGGCAGAGCGCCCTGGGCATGCTGCCGGCCCTGGCCGATTGCGAGATCGAGCACCACTGGGCGGGCTTGCGGCCGGCAGCGCCCGACGGGGTGCCCTTCATCGGCCCGGTACCGGGCGTTCAGGGGCTGCACGTCAATGCCGGGCACTACCGCAATGGCCTGGTGCTGGCACCGGCCGCGACGCGCCTGCTGGTCGACCGGCTGCTGGGGCGCTCTGCCGTGGTGGATTCGACTCCCTACGAGCCTGCTCATCGTCTGGTGGTGTGGCGGGAAGGGGCTGCGGGGGTGGCCTGATGCCGGGCCGGACAGCCTGGCCCAACAGGTGAGTGGCAACTGGTGCTAAGCAAGGATGACGTACCCCATTACTCTCGATGACAGGTTCTGGGGAAGGTCCCCTGAACATGCAGCCGACAATGAACGGACCCCTTACAGGAGAAAATGATGAGCCAGGTTGGTGTGGAACTGCTCGAAGCCTTCAGTGATGCCCTGAATCGCCACGATATCGATGCCGTGATGGAGATGATGACCGATGACTGTGTGTTTCATGCCATTGCCGGCCCGGAACTGGTAGGCAAGAGCTTCGTCGGCCAGGCCGAAGTGCGACAGGGGCTCGAGAACGCCTGGAAGACCGCCCCCGATGCCTGCTGGGTCGATGGCGAGCACTTCGTGATCGGTGATCGCGGCTTCTCGGAGACCACCTACAAGGGCACGACCACCGATGGGGTTCGCTCCGAGGCCCGCATGATCGATGCCTTCACCTTTCGTGATGGCAAGATCGCCGTGAAGAACGCCTTCCGCAAGAACCGTCCGCCGATCGCCGGTGGCAACAGCTAGGAGCGGCGCGCAGTCACGGCCCACCAGAGACATGAAGGAGTCGATCATGGAGACACTAGCCAGCAAGGCGGGAGACGGGCAGTGCCGCTCTACCGCCCCCTTTCAGCCTTATGATCCGGCTTACGATCCGCTCAAGAGCGCCACTCCAGGGCAGGGCCGCGACTACGCGCCAACCTACTGGATCGGTACGGCGGGTGAGCCGCCCGCCGATGACGGTCCGGTGACCCAGGACATGGACGTGGATGTGGTGATCATCGGGGCCGGTTTCACCGGGCTGACGGCAGCCATCTTCCTGGCCAAGGAGTATGGCATCCGCGCCACGGTGCTCGAGGCCAATCGGACAAGCTGGGGATGCAGCACACGCAACGGTGGGCAGGCGCAGTGCGCCTCGGGGCGCCTGAAGCGCTCCCAGTGGATCGAGCGCTATGGCCTGGAGACCGCGCTCAAGCTGCATCGCGAGTGCCTGGATGGCATGGAGACCTTCAAGTCGCTGATCAAGGACATCGACTGCGAGCCTCAGCCGGGTGGTCATCTCTACATCGCCCACCGTGACAAGGTCATGCCATCCCTCGAAAAGGAGGCCAAGCTGCTGAGGGAGACGTTCGACTACGATGCCCGTATCCTCGACGCCGATACGGTCAAGCGTGACTGGGTGGGTGACCAGGACGCTGCCGGTGCCATGCACGAGCCCGAGGGAATCGGTATCCATGCCGGCAAGCTGGCCTTCGGCTATCTCAAGACGGCGAGGGCGCTGGGCGCCAGGGTACATCCGGCGAGCCCCGTGCAGGGCTGGGAGACGCGCGATGGCGTTCATTACCTGAAGACGCCTGGTGGCGTGGTCAAGGCGCGGGCCGTGGGCATCGCCACCGGCGGCTACACCTCCCAGAGCCTGCACCCCCAGCTCAAGAATCGCCTGCTGCCGATCCTGTCGAACTCGATCGTGACTCGGCCGCTCACGGCGAACGAGATCGAGGCCTGCAGCTTCAGGACGCATCAGGTCATTACCGATACGCGGGTGCTGCGGCACTATTACCGTCTGCTGCCGGACAACCGGCTGCAGATTGGTAGCCGCAGTGCGATCACCGGGCGCGATGCACCCCAGCAGAAATACGAGGATGTGCTGGTTAACAACATGATCCGTAAATTCCCGGCGCTGAAGGGCATTCCGTTGGATTACTCCTGGTGGGGCTGGGTGGACGTCAGCCACGACATGATGCCGCGCATTCATCAGCCCGATCCCAAGGAGACCATCTTCTACGCCCTGGGCTACGGCGGCAACGGGGTCATGTACTCGGCCCAGGCCGGGCGTCGCCTGGCCCAGTGGATCGCCGGTGACGGCAAGCAGCTCGACCTGCCGATCTTCACCTCCAGGCTGCCGTTCCCGAATATCCGGGAAATGGTGGAGTCCCAGGCCTTCGCCCCCTTTCGGCGTGTCGGCCAGCGGTTCCTCTATCGCTGGTACTACCTCAAAGATGAGGTGCTGTGACCCGGCTGGCAACGATCAACCGGCCGTTACCTACTGCATAGCGACTAGTCTGCCCGTTCCATGGCTCTTGGGATCAATCGAGCCAGGCGTTCGATGCCTGGCTCGATGCGTTCTTCGGGAATGGCGGAAAACCCCAGGCGCAGGTACTCGTTGCCGGGACGATCGAAGTAGTGCAGGTTGCCGCACTC
This sequence comes from Halomonas sp. LMYGS-3, assembly GCF_059509875.1. NCBI lineage: Bacteria > Pseudomonadati > Pseudomonadota > Gammaproteobacteria > Oceanospirillales > Halomonadaceae > Halomonas > Halomonas sp. LMYGS-3. The sequence goes on from NZ_JCAKFQ010000018.1 coordinate 10,162, forward strand.
GATCAGGATGTCCTCTTCGCGGGCCAGCGCCTGAAGACGCGCGCAGTCCAGCCCCTCGGGGCCCCGGACCCAGAAACAGGAACCGCCATAGGTCGAAGGCGTGAAGCACTCCGGCAGGTGTCGCTTCAACGCCTCGCTCATGCGATGCCAGCGATTCTCGAATGTCTGGTGGATCTGCCTGAGTAGCGCATCGTGATAGCCGCGGTCGAGAAACAGCGCCAGGGCGCGCTGGTTGTTGGTCGGTGGGTGGCGCAGCATCAGGCGCCGTAGCGCGCGCGCTTCGCGGATGAGCGTCGGATGGGCCACCATGTAGCCCAGCCGCAGCCCGGGCGCCAGGGTCTTGGATAGGCTGCCGACATAGATGACACGGCTGTGCCGGTCCAGGCTCTTGAGCGCCGGCGTGGGGTTGCTGAGGTAGTTGGTCTCGCTGTCGTAGTCGTCCTCGATGATCAGGAAGTTCTCGATCTCGGCCATGTCGAGCAGCTGCCGTCGCCGCTCGAGTGGCATGGTCACCGTCGTGGGGCTCTGGTGGCTGGGCGTCGTGTAGACCAGGGAACACTGCGTCAGCTCCTCGACCGGTCGCATGCCTTGCTCATCCACCGGTAACAGGCGGATATCGTCGGTGAAGATGCGGGCGATGTTATGCATGTCCACATAGCCGGGATTCTCCATGCCGAACTGCCGGCCCGGTTTCAGCAACAACATGGCGGCGATCCACAGCGCCTGCTGGGTGCCGACCGTGACGAGAATTTCCTCGGGCCTGGCCCAAACGCCACGCCGGGGGAGCAGTCGCTTGTGAATCTGCTCGATCAGTAATGGATCATCGTCATTGAGGTGGTCGACCGACCAGCTGCGAATGGCCGGTACGCTCATGGAGTCACGACTACATTCCCGCCAGTGCTGGGTCGGAAAGAGAGCAGGATCGATCTGTCCATAGAGGAATGGGTAGTGGTATCGATGCCAATCGCTGGGTTTCTGGATGGTTTCCTGCTGTGAGGGCCGGACCGTGAGCAGCCTTTCCCAAGGCATACGCTCGGCGTCGATATCGTTGAGGCGTTCCGGTTTCTCGGCGCGACCTTCCAGGATTTCCGGATTCACGAAGTAGCCGCTGCGACTCTTGGCAATCAGGTAGCCGTCGTCGAGCAACTGCTCATAGGCCAGCATCACCGTGTTGCGCGCCACCTGAAGCTCGCGCGATAACTTGCGGCTGGACGGAAGTGCCTCATCGAGCGGGATATGGCCATCCAGGATGGCATGCGTGATCTGTTCACGCAGCTGCTGCTGGAGGCTCGTCGGAAGGCTTGAATCGAGATGAAACAGTAGCTGGCTCATGGCAGGCCCAGGATGAAAGCCATCCCCTGGAAGGGGCTGGCGAGTCGATGCAGGGGGGTGGGGTACGGATGCCGGCGCCCACGACCTTCGAACATGCCAAGGATGTCACCCAATGTCTAGTTGGACAATCGAAAAATCAGTGGGTTGCATCACTCCATTCGTCGGGGATGGTGGTCTGATCACCCGATGACATCAGCCTGCGGGCGGGCTGGACCAATCGACGGCTAGTGTCTGGCACTAGTGTCGCGGTGTCGGGGGGGTAGAGTGAACAGCATGGAACAGCCCGCTCAAGACAAGACAAGCCGAGTGGATGTTTCAGGGTGAGTACAAGTCAATAACAAGACATTGCTGGGAGAGTGGCATGAACAAGATGATGTTTTCCGTAGCCGCGGCGGCCGTCAGTGCCGTCATCAGTCAGAGCGCCCTGGCGGAAACCTGGCGCATGGCGCTGGGCGATGCACAGGGCGGCACCCAGTATGCCATGGGCGAGAAATTTGCCGAACTGATCCACGAAAAGACCGAAGGTCAGGTGACGGTCGACCTGTTCCCCAACGGCCAACTGGGGAGCGAACAGGATACGGTCAGCAGTGCCAGCATGGGGTTGCTCGATCTCTCGGTTCTGGCCATCAATAACATCACGCCGTTCTCGCCTACGGTTGGCGTTCTCACGCTGCCTTATGTGATCACCAGTCCGGAAGATGCCAGGACCCTCACCCAGGGTGAGATCGGCCAGCAGCTGGCTGAAAATACCATTCGGGATGCCGGGGTCCGGGTGCTTTCCTGGGCGTATTCCGGGTGCCGCGTGCTAAGCAATTCCAGCAAACCGGTTGCCACCCCGGATGACCTGAAAGGGCTCACCATTCGTGTGCCGCGAAACGAGATCATGATCGCTTCGTATCAGGAGTGGGGAGTCAACCCACTGCCGATGGCCTGGTCGGAAACGTTCACGGCCCTGCAGCAGGGCGTCGTGGATGGACAGGACAATCCCTACATCACGATCAATGCCATGAAGTTCTATGAGGTGCAGGACTATATCACCGACATCTGCTACGTATTCTCGCTGGAGCCACTGATCATGAGCGAGTCCAAGTTCCAGAGTCTGAGGCCCGACATGCAGGAGATCGTACTGGAGGCAGGCCGAGAAGCCACTGCCTACAGCTATGACTATCTGCTGGAATCCGAGGAAAGCATCAAGCAGGCCCTGGTGGAAGAGCATGGCATGCAGATCATCGAGCCCGCCAATGGCGAGAGCGAGTGGATCGAGAAAGCCTCGAGCATCTGGCCACGGTTCTACGACAGCATCGGCGGTGAGGAGCGGTTGGAGGAAGCGCTCCAGGCACTGGGTCGAAACCTGAACTAACAGCCGAGATTCCGTGAGTGCTGCACTGAACAGGGTTTCGGTGCAGCCTTCGGGAAAGGATCAGGCAAGGCATCGGGGGAGACTATCATGAAACGGGTTCTACTTAAGACGCTCGACAATCTCGAAAGTTATCTATGCCAGTTTCTCCTGGTGTTCTTCGTGGTGTTGCTGTTCGTGCAGATCGTGCTGCGCAATGTGTTCAGTGGTTCACTGGCCTGGGGAGATGAGCTGGCTACCTATGCCTTCGTCTGGTTTGCCTATATGGGGGCCGTGTATGCTGCCAAGATGTCAGCCCATAATCGTGTGACGTTTCAGTTCAAGTTCTTTCCACGCGTAGTGGAGAAAGTTTGCAATATCATGACAGATCTGGTTTGGGTTGGGTTTAATCTCTACTTCGTCTATATGAGTTACGATTTTGTGTTCAATAGAATGAATGTCTTCTGGAAGTCTCAGACCATGGGGGTTCCAATGAAGTATTTCTACATGATTCTTCCATTGGCGTTCCTGGTAATGTCTATTCGAATCCTGCAGAACCTGTACATCAAATACGTGATGAAGCAACAGGTCATGGATCCGGAAGGTGCGCAAATCGAAGAGATGAAGCGTGCGAAAATCGAAACTGACGACAAGGGCTGATCGGCCGGAGATAACGCCATGGATCCCACTATCGTATATGTGCTGTTCGGCACTTTCTTCTTGCTGTTGTTGTTGGGAGCACCCATTACAGCATCGCTCGGCGTATCGGCATTGGCGGCGTTCCTCTATATTGGCCAGAATCCGGCCACCTTTGTCCAGATCGCCTTTACCTCGGTGGGTTCGTTCCCGCTCATGGCGTTGCCGGCCTTCATTCTCGCCGGCGCCTTGATGGAGGCCTCGGGAATATCACGCCGACTGGTCGATATCGCCGAGGCGTTTGCCGGGCCGGCCACGGGAGGGCTCGCCGCGGCGACGGTCTTCGCCTGCATGTTCTTCGGTGCCATCTCCGGGTCGGGGCCCGCCACCACGGCTGCCGTTGGCATGCTGATGATCCCGGCCATGGTGCAGCGCCACTACGACCGAGGGTACGCCTCTGCCATCACCGCTTCCTCCGGCGGGCTCGGGGTCGTGATCCCCCCCTCCATTCCCATGGTCATCTTCGGCATCACTGGCATGGGAATGACGCCGCCGCCGGAAGCGGTGGCGGCACATGGTAGTTTCCAGACCTTGTCGATTCCCAAGTTGTTCATTGCCGGCATCTTCCCCGGCATGGTGATCGCCGGCTGCCTGTTGTCCATGAACTATCTCCTTTCCAGGAAACTTGGATATCGTGGCCTGACCGATCACTGGTCGACGGAGGCGATCAAGAAGACATTGCGTCGTGGCATCTGGTCGATCCTGGCTCCCATCATCATTCTCGGAGGGATCTATTCCGGGGTGTTCACGCCGACGGAGTCGGCCATCGTCGCTATCTTCTATACGCTGATCGTGGGGATCTTCATCCACAAGGAGCTGAAGTTCCGTCCGGCCATGAAGACGCTGGAAACCACGACCTGGATCAGTGGGCGTGTGCTGCTGATACTGTTCACCGCGACGGTCTTCGGTCGGCTGCTGGTCGAGCAGCGTGTCCCGGCCTACATTGCCTCGGCCATGCTGGATTTTACCCAGAACATGTATATCATCTGGGCGCTGATCATCATGTTCCTGCTGTTCGTCGGCATGTTCATGGAGACCCTCGCGGCCATCATGATCCTGACACCTGTATTGCTGCCGATCATGTACATGCTGGGAGCCGACCCCGTCCATGTGGGGATCGTGGTCGTCTGTGCTCTGGCGATCGGCTTTCAGACACCGCCGCTCGGTGAGAACCTGTTCGTTGCCTCGGGAATTGGCGGGGCTTCCATCGAGGAAATCTCCTATCGTGCCTTGCCGTTCGCCGCTGCATCCATTATTGCGCTCTTCATTGTTGCCTATGTCCCGCAGATTTCCCTGTGGTTACCGGGAGTGATGGGCTATTAGGTCGGTATCGGCGTATCCGAGCCGTTAGCTGGTCAGGTAAGGTACAGTTGTCATCCTTGGTGACGGAGGAAACATGGACGGGTCAATCGAAAACATTCTTTGCTGTGTCGGGCTTCGCAGCGACAGCCATGTGGTACTGGAACAGGCATTCAGGCTTTCACTTGCCACCGGGGCGAAGCTGCATGTCCTCCATGCCGTCAAGTCGCTGGATGATGATGTCATGAACACGCTACGCGTCAATATTCGCGACAAGAAGACCCTGCAGGGACTCATCCGCAAGCGTCTGGACGAAGCGAGACAACAGCTGGAAGACAAGATGGCAAACTTCTGGAGCCTCCATGGTGAGGGGGGGGAGTCCGTCTCCTCCCGGGTTGCTAGCATGGAGGTGGCCGAGGGCTATCCCGCCAAGGTGATCGTCGGCACGGCCTCCAAGCTGGGCTGCGATCTGATCGTGATGGCCTCCAACAAACATGGCTTTTCCGCCTCCTATGCCGGGAAGGTGACCCGGGGGGTCCTGAAGAGAAGCCATGTTCCGGTCGTGGTCGTGCCACCCCCCGAATGATCCTCGGCTGAAGGGCTCATCAGGGCTGGCTCCGTCTCTAGAGGGTTTCTTCCAGCTCGGCAGCGACTTGCCGCATCAGTGGCGCCCACTCCATGAGCGATTCGATGGAGTGGCGAAGGCGAGGGGCATGGATCGCCAGGGTGGCTTGCATATGGCCCACGTGATCATAGATGGGGACGGCAATGGCGACCATGCCCTGGATGAATTCCTCGTTATCGGTACTCAGCCGATCCCTGGCGATCTGACCGAGCTGTTCCTCCAGGGCCGAGACGGAGGTGAGGGTATAGGGAGTGTGGGCGTCCAGCGTCAGGCTCGATAGCACGGCGCGGCGTCGGTGGGGGGGCATGAGGGCGAGAAACAGCTTGCCACTCGAGGTGCAGTGCAGCGGCAGGCGTGACCCGGGTGGCAGCTGGATGCGCACCGGCCAGTTGGTTTCCACGCGGTCGTAGTAAAGCAGTTCATGACCATCGAGCAGCGCCAGGTTACAGGTTTCGCCTACCTCCCTGGCCAGGCGCTCCAGCAGCAGGCGACGCGGCGCCTTGAGACTCTCGTTGGCCAGCGCGCCCATGGCCATGCGATGCAGTCGTGGACCGGGCAGCAGGTGCCGTCCGTCCAGGTCGCGGGTGATCAGCTGCTGTTCCTCGAGCTGCTTGAGCAGGCGGTGGATCGTCGGCTTGGGGATGTCCAGTCGCTTGTCGAGATCCGCGGCAGTAATGCTGTGCTCGGCCGTGGCGATCTCCTCGAGCAGGCTGATCGCCCGCAGGAGCGTGGTGTTGGTGGGGGCGTCTTTGGACATGGGCTTTCCTTATGACGAGCTTACTGGCGAGACTGGGCCCGATGATAGCGCAGCAGGCCCAAGGAGGCCTGCCGCGCTGCTGCAGTGTCACAGGTTGACCAGGAACATGGAAAGTGGTGGGAACAGGGAGATCGCGATCCAGGCGGTTATCAGCGCGATGAAGTACGGTATCACGTAGCGCACCAGCCTGAGGTAAGGAATCCCGGTGATGCTGCTCGCCACGTACAGGTTGAGGCCGAACGGCGGTGTGACGAAGCCGATGGCCGCCCCCACCAGGAAGATTACCGAGAAGTGGATGGGGTCCACGCCAGCACTCTGGGCGATCGGCGCCAGGATAGGGGCCAGGATGATGGTGACAGGCAGGCTCTCCAGAATCATGCCGGCAAGCAGGATCATCACCATGCAAGCGCCAAGAATAACATAGTAGTTGCCAAGCTCATGCAAGAACCCTTGCAGGATCTGGCCGGCACCGAGCACGGACAGCAGCTGCTGCATCACCACCGAGATGGCGATCAGCGGTGCCAGCATGCCGGCGATCTGTCCGGAGCGCAGCATGATGGAGGGCAGCCGGAAGATGCTGATTTCCCGGGTGATCAGCAGCCCCGCGATCATGGTGAAGCCTACCGTCATGGCGGCGGCCTCGGTCGGCGAGAACTTGCCGGAGTAGATGCCATACAGGACGACGCCGATGGTGGCGAAGCCCAGGTAGGCCTTGCGTGCAAAGACGGTACTGTCCTTGACCTTGAAGGGGATCAGGGTTCCCCAGCCATGACGCCGGGCGACCAGATGGCAGGCGACCATCATCCCCAGTACCATCATGGCCCCGGGAATCATGCCGGCGATGAAAAGGTCGCTGATCGACAGGTTCATCATGAAGCCGTAGACGATGAAGATGATGCTCGGTGGAATGATGATACCGACGGTACCCCCGCATGCCGCGGTGGCCGCCGAGAACCGCTCATCGTAGCCGTTCTTCTTCATCTCAGGGTGCATGATCGAGCCGATGGTCGCCGTGGTGCCGGCGTTGGAGCCCGAGATCGCCGCGAAGAGGCCACAGGCGCCGAGTGTCGACATCCCCATGCCGCCTCGTAGCCAGCCGAGCACCGAGTAGGAGAAATCGGAGAGCCGCTTGGCAATTCCTGCCGCATTGATCAGGTCACCCGTGAGGATAAACAGGGGCAGGGCGAGTAGGCCGAAGAAGCTCAGGCCCTGGAAAAGGGTCACACCGATGTTAGCCAGGGTGAAGTCGATGACCAGGCTGGTGCCGACCACCCATAGCCCGATGACCAGGAAGATCGGTACACCGAGCAGGAAGAAGAGCGTCACGCCTGTGGTGATCAGGCCGATAAGGAGACCGTCTGTCATGATCTGTCCTCCTAATCCATTATCGAGGGTTGGAGGTTGAAAGGCTTGCGCAGTCGAAAGCGTTGCCAGTCAGCGAATAGGTTCTGTAGAACACGATAGATGATCAGCACCCAGGCGGCCGGTGTCGCCAGGTAAAACCACCATTGCATGATGTTGTCCGTGCCCGGGACGATGGCAAAGTTGTTGTAGGCCAGTTGTACCTGATCGATGGTAAAATTGATCACCATGATGCCGAAGCCGATCCACAGTACGGCATCCAGGACAAGGCACATGAACTGGCCCGTATAGGGCAGGCGCATGCGGATCTCATTGAGCGACAAGTGCGTTCGATTCTTGACGTTGAGCGAGGCGCCGAACCAGGTCAGCCAGAGGAACAGCAGCACGGGTATGCTGGTGCTCCAGGGGGCCTGAAGGTTGAAAAAGAAACGACGGATGACCTCCACGAAGATGATGCCGGACATCCCGGAGTAGGACAGCAGAATGATGCATTTCTCCAGGTTCTCATCGAGCCAGCGTAGGGGAACCAGCCACATCGTGGCTGGTTGGGTTTGTTGGTAATTGTGGTTTGCCATGATGAGCCTCCGGTTCAGCCCTTCCACCAGCGCTGAGGCTTGACATTGACTGCTGCCATGTCACGGGGTATCTCTCGAGCGATGCCGTGAATTTCCTTGTAGATATCCACGTCACCTGCCCAGGCGTTCAGGCGCTCACGCCACTGCTCCCACGGCTCGGGATTGAATTCCGGGGCACATAGTTCCTCGGCCTGGGCACGGATCTCGTCGGTCAGCGGGGCGACCCGGACGTTGTGCTCGGCGAACACGGTACCCGCGGCCGGGTGCTCGGTGGCGCCGACAATCTGGTAGCGACCCGCCTCGTTCATGCCATGGGTGAAAACCTGCGCACAGTAGGCCGATTCCATGACCTGTTCCTGAAGCTCGCTACCCAGGCTCTCGAACTTGGAGAGGTTCATCGCGGTATGCTCGGTGCCTGCAAAGAACCTCAGATCGACCGCCTGGGAAACGACGGGAGCCATGCCCGCATAGGCCACTGCGCTCATCCAGGTCTCCGCCCCGTCGAGCAGGCCCTGACGCAGCCCATCCAGGGTTTCCTCCCAGGCCACGGGAACGGGGTTCAGCCCCAACTGCTCCATGGCGATGCGCCCGAGCTGCGTCCCGGTGACACGGTTCTTGGTGCCCTGAAGCTGCTCAAGACTGGTAACGAGTGGCTCGTCCTGCCACTTCAGGCCGAGCATGAGGCCGCGCAGGTCACAGTGGGTGAACAGAAACTGCAGGTTGTGTCGCTGGCGCAGCGGTTCGCGAAGGAGCGTCTCACTCCTTTTGTCGTAGAAGAAGTGAAACATCGAGGCGACGCTCGGGAACATATAGGCGAAGTCGAGGATGTTGAGGTAGGGCGCGCCCCCCGCGGAGTTCTGTGTCGAGGCAGAGAAGATATCGACGATCCCTTGCTGGGCCTTGCTGACGCAGTCGAGCTGGTTGCAGACCTCGTTGCTCCCCATGAACTCCACGCGGATCGCACCGTTGGTGCGCTCCTCGAGGTCGCGTGCGAAGAACAGCTGTCCCGATTTCTGGATGTCGAGGTTGCGCTCGTTGAAACCTGAGGCACCGAAGCGCAGCTGGAACTTCGGTTCGGTCTGGTAGCGGCGCTGCTGTTCCTGTTCCGCGGCCCTGGCCAGGCTGCTGGCGGTGAGGCCAGCGCCTAGCCCGGAGGCGGCGATCAGGGTAGAAGTCAGGCCGAAGCGTCCCGAGATGTTCAGAAAATCCCGGCGAGATACATTACCAATCGGTGATTTCATGAGCAGGGCTCCCGCGTTTGGTGATTGGACTTGTGATGGGATGGTGTGTGGCGTTTGCCAGACTCCTCGCCTCACTGAGTGGTGAAAATGAGGAGAACGATCTCAAGGTAGGACGGTCTTGGTGATTTTACAAGATATTTCGATACAAAAAATACCATTATTGACAGTCCGATGGTTCTGATCCAATCTTAACGAGACATAACGTATCGATATTGGTGTTATTGCCATGAAATCAACAATATACAAGCAAGAAGCCTTTGACTACATCATCGTGGGGGCCGGCTCGGCAGGCTGTGTGCTCGCCAATCGGCTCAGTGAGGATTCCGGTGCGAAGGTCTTGTTGCTGGAGGCGGGCGGTGCCGACTGGAACCCCTGGATCCATGTCCCCGTCGGCTATTTCAAGACCATGCACAATCCCGCGACGGACTGGTGTTACCTCACCGATCCGGATGCCGGCATCAATGGACGTCGCCTGCAGTGGCCGCGTGGCAAGGTTCTGGGGGGGTCAAGCTCCCTGAACGGTCTGTTGTATATCCGGGGGCAGCGCGAGGACTACGATGACTGGGCCGCAGCGGGAAACGCGGGCTGGGACTACGCCTCCGTATTGCCTTACTTCAAGAAGTCCGAGTGTCAGGAGCGAGGTGCCGACCCGTATCACGGCACGGAGGGGCCGTTGAAGGTGTCGGACCTGCGTCTGCGACGCGAGATCGCCGAGCGGTTCATCGAGGCCGCCAAGGCTGCCGGCATTCCCGAGAATCGCGATGTCAACGGGGCGACCCAGGAAGGGGTGGGCTACTTCCAGCAGACCTCCTACAAAGGCTTCCGCTGCTCGACGGCCAAGGCGTTTCTGCGGCCGGCCCTGAAGCGCGCCAACCTCACCGTCATCAAGCGAGCGCACTGCCAGCGGCTGCTGCTCGAGGGCAAGCGCGTATTAGGAGTCGAGTATCGTTGCGGTGAGCACCTGGAACGAGTGCGGGCCACCCGCGAGGTGCTGCTCGCCAGCGGTGCCATCGGTTCGCCGCAGATCCTGCAGTGTTCCGGCATCGGGGACCCCGAGCACCTCGAAGAGGTAGGGGTCGAGTGTTTGCACGAGCTGCCGGGGGTGGGCGAGAACCTGCAAGATCACCTGCAGGTCCGCCTAGTGTTCAAGACTCGTTGTCGAACGCTCAACGACGAGGTACGCCACCCCCTGAAGAAACTCGCGGTGGGCACCCAGTATCTTTTGACCCGTACCGGCCCCCTGACCCTCGCCGCCAGCCAGGTGTGTGTGTTTACCCGGTCTCGAGAAGGACTCGATCGTCCGGATATCCAGTTTCATATGCAGCCCCTGAGTGCCGACAAGCCAGCCGAAGGGGTACACCCCTTTTCGGCCTTCACCTCATCGGTCTGTCAGCTGCGCCCCACGAGTCGTGGCTCCATTCGTATCACCAGCCCCGACCCCGCTGTCTACCCTTCGATCCAGCCCAACTACCTGAGTACAGAAGAGGATTGCCGGGTCGCGGTGGATGCCATCAAGGTGGCGCGGCGGATCGCCGAACAGCACCCCCTGGCCTCGGTGATCACCGAGGAGTACGTGCCTGGGACGCAGTATCAGAGTGACAAGGAACTCCTCGAGGCGGCTCGCCAACACAGCCAGACGATCTATCACCCGGCCGGTACCTGCAAGATGGGGCATGATCCACTCGCGGTGGTGGATGAGCGGTTGTGCGTGCATGGCCTGGAGGGACTGCGCGTGGTGGATGCCTCGATCATGCCGGCGATCGTCTCCGGTAACACCAATGCGCCCACCATCATGATTGCTGAAAAAGCGGCGGACATGATCAAGGAGGATCATCTCGCCATGGAGAAGGCTTCCTGAAGCCTCATGCCCGCCATGTACTTAGGCTAACGGCCTGCTACATCGGCGGTATCTCATTGATATGCCACAGTCTGGTCTCACGTTGAAGGGCTATCTGGCTCTAACCCTGATACTCTGCCATGGGCACGATTGATGTATCCAGTGCATGGGTCGCTGCGGGAATGACGAACCGGCCGATCGGGATCCCGCTCCCCAGCCTGCGTTATTCATCGTCGTGAAGAAGAGGACGGTTCGCGTGTCCTCTCTTTCCGTGACTGCCGGACTTTCTAGTGTGAATGGCGCTCCCGTATGGCCATGATCGAGCGTAACAAGGTGATGACATGACTCGCAAGAATGCGACCAGACTGACCGGTAAGGCCGGTGCTGCCATGCTCAAGAAAGGGTTTCCACAAGGGAGCGATTGGCTTCGTCAGGTCATGCCGGGTGTGCTGATCTGCATCACCATTGCCCTGGCCACGACGTTCATTGCCGACCACTATGGTGGTCCCACGCTGCTGTATGCCCTGCTGTTCGGCATGTCATTGCATTTCCTGTCGGAGGAGGGGCGCTGTGTCGCCGGCATCGAGTTTGCGGCTCGTGCCATCCTGCGCTTCGGCGTCGCGCTGCTCGGCGTGCGGATCACCATCGAACAGGTCACGTCGCTGGGTATCGGACCGATCGTCACGGTGGTGGCCGGCGTGGTCCTGACCATCCTGATGGGGGTGCTGCTGGCCAGGCTGATGGGCCTGCATCGCGACATGGGGCTGCTGACGGGAGGTGCGGTCGCCATCTGTGGCGCCTCGGCGGCACTGGCGCTGTCGGCAGTGATGCCGCGCGGGGCCAACAGCGAGCGCAACACCATTCTCACGGTGGTGGGGGTCACGACGCTGTCGACGGCGGCGATGGTGCTCTATCCGCTGGTCGCGGGAGTGTTGAGCCTGACGGGCCAGCAGGCCGGGGTCTTCCTGGGAGGCACGATCCATGACGTGGCCCAGGTCGTCGGGGCGGGGTACTTGATCTCGGAGGAGGCCGGGGACGTCTCCACCTTCGTCAAGCTGATGCGGGTGGCGATGCTGGTGCCGGTCGTGATGTGTTTCACCTTCCTCTTCCGCCATAGCGAAGGCCGCGAGGGCAGGAGCAAGGTCCCCAGGTTGCCCGGCTTTCTGGTCGCCTTCGTCGTGCTCGTGATCATCAACAGCCTGGGCGTGATTCCAGTGAGTGTTGCCGATGGCATGACGGATCTCTCGCGCTGGTGCCTGGTCACGGCCATCGCGGCGCTGGGGGTCAAGACCTCCTTCCAGAAGCTGGCCGTCGTGGGGTGGAAGCCGGTCATCCTGATGGTGGCCGAAACCCTGTTCCTGCTCGTGCTGGTGCTGGCGTTCATTCTGTTCGGCGTGGTGGGTGTCTGATGCAGGCCTGGATCAATGGCGAACGCTGCCGGTTGAGCCCGGAGACGACTATCCGCCAACTACTGGTGGCCAGTGGGCTGGAGGGCAGGCGCGTGGCGGTCGAGTTGAATGCGGAAATCGTGCCACGCAGTCGCCACGACAAGGTGCGGATTTCCGATGGCGATCATATCGAAATCGTGCATGCCATCGGCGGTGGCTGAGACCGAATAATGAGGAATGCGGAATGCGTGAGAAAAGGTTGGACGATGCGCCCTTGATGGTGGCGGACAGGCGCTTCGACTCGCGCCTGATGGTCGGAACGGGCAAGTACCGGGACTTCGACGAGACGGCCCGGGCCCTGGAGGCGAGTGGCACTCAGGTCGTGACCTTCGCCGTGCGGCGCACCAACCTCGGCCAGTGCCCCGATGAGCCGAACCTGCTCGATGTGGTGTCGCCACGGCGCTATACCCTGCTGCCGAATACGGCGGGCTGCTACAATGCCCGCGACGCCGTCCGGACCTGCAAGCTCGCCCGCGAACTGCTGGACGGGCACAGCCTGGTCAAACTCGAAGTCCTGGGCGACGACAAGACGCTCTATCCCGATGTGGTCGAAACCCTCAAGGCCGCCGAAGTGTTGGTGCGTGATGGCTTCGACGTCATGGTCTACACCAGCGACGACCCCATCGTGGCCCTGGAGCTCGAGAAGCTGGGCTGTTGTGCCGTCATGCCGCTGGGGTCGCTCATCGGCTCGGGGTGCGGCATCCAGAATCCGCACAATATTCGGCTGATTATCGAGCAGGCGAGTGTTCCGATACTGGTCGACGCCGGTATCGGTATGGCCTCCGAGGCCGCCATGGCGATGGAGCTGGGATGTGATGCCGTACTCATGAACTCGGCGATCGCCCACTCGCCGCGGCCGATCCAGATGGCCAGGGCGATGCGGCTGGCGGTCGAGGCAGGGCGCATGGCCTACCTGGCGGGGCGAATGCCCCGCCGGGAGCGAGCCGAGCCCTCATCACCCGTTGCCGGTTGCATCAGGAGCTGAGGGCGGCTCCTCTCTCCGGTCGATGCGGTCGGCGGGCACCCACCTCAGGGGCGACAGTAGTAGAGCTTCGCCGGGAGGATGTTGAGGGGCTCGAAATCGCACTCCACGTCGGAGAAGACGCGGCGCAGGTCGGGCAACACCCTGGAGGAGAACTGGTAGATCAGCATGGAGCCCTGGGGCGAGAGCGCGTCGAGGCTGTTCATCAGGATGGACTCGCGGCTCGTGGCCGGCATGGTGCTGAAGGGGATGCCGGCCAGCACGTAGTCGACGGCGGGCAGCCCCAGACGGGTCAGTTCGGCCTGGATCGTCTCGGCGGAGCCCTGCACCACCTTGAGCCGGGGATCCGGCAACGACTGCTGGAGGAAGTCGACGAACTCCTGGTTGGTCTCCAGCGCCAGCAGGGTCATCTCCGGTGGCATGTGACGCAGGAGCTCCCGGGTGATGGTCCCGACCCCGGGCCCGTATTCGACGATGACTCGGGTGTTCTGCCAGTCGATCCGTTCGAGCAATCGTCGCACCAGGAAGGGAGAACTGGGGATGATCGAGCCCAGCATGCGGGGATGCTTGAAGAAGTTGCGTGCGAAGAGCGATAGCTGGGCGCGTCTTCCGTTTCCTGCCAAGGCCGTGGGTCGGTCTTGCGCCGTCATGGGCGTGCCTCCTGCTGCGTCTGGAACGAAGTATCCTTCCACTCTAGGCCGGTAGACGCGAGTGGGAAAGGGCGCACCAAGGAGGCGCGGGGCGTCATCGGGCGGATTTCCCCAGTAGATGTCGGGTCTCCTCGGCGATGCGACCCTCCTCGTCGGTAGGGATCACCCACAACCGCGGGGCGGCAGGGTGGCGGCCGTCGATGCGGCCCTCACGGCCGCATACCGTCGCCGCATTGGCAGCGCGGTCGAGGCCGAGGCCGAAGTGGGGCAGGTGGCCCACCACCATCTCGCGCACCAGTGGCGAGTTCTCGCCGATACCGCCGGTGAAGACGATACCGTCGAGGCGGGGCAGGGCACAGGAGAGCGCCGCCAGCGACTTGGCGATGCGGTAGCAGAACACCTCGATGGCCAGCTGCGCACCGGCATGGCCCGTCTCGGCGGCGGCTTCCAGCTCGCGCAGGTCGTGGGTCAGGCCGGAGAGGCCCAACAGGCCGCTGCCGCGATTGAGCACCTCGTCGATGCGCGGCAGTGTCCAGCCGAGCCGTCGTGCCAGGTGGGCATGCAGGCCCGGGTCCACATCGCCGCTGCGGCTTCCCATCACCAGGCCCTCCAGCGGCGTCAGGCCCATGCTGGTATCGAGGCTGCGGCCTTCCCACACCGCGCAGGTGGAGCAGCCGTTGCCCAGGTGCGCGGTCAGCCAGCCGCCTCCCTCGAGGCTGCTCAGGGCATCGGCACGGGCGCTGACATGGGCGTGGCTGGTACCGTGGAAGCCGTAGCGGCGGATGCCATGGTCTCGGTAGAGCGCCTCCGGGAGGGCGTAGCGATGCGCCCGCGGCGGCAGCGTCTGGTGGAAGGCGGTGTCGAACACCGCGACCTGGGGCAATTCGGGAAATAGCCGGCGCGTGGCGATCACGCCCAGGAGGTTGGCCGGGTTGTGCAGCGGCGCCAGGACGGCGCTCTCCTCGATGGCCGCGACCACCTCGTCGTCGATGCGGGCGGCCCGGGTGAAGCGCTCGCCACCGTGGACGATGCGGTGGCCCACGGCGCCGGGCATCCGTCCCTCGAGGTTGTCGAGGATCGCCGCCAGGGCGTGGGCATGGTCGGCCCCGGACAGCTCGCGCTCGAAAGGCTCGCCGCGGCTGTCGCTACCCCGCAGGCGGGCATCGCTGCTGCCCAGGCGCTCGGCCAGCCCGGCCTGGCGCGGCTGCGTGGGGGCGGTGGGAATCAGGGCGTACTTGATCGAGGAAGAGCCACAGTTGATGACCAGCACCGGGTCGTTCATCGGCAGTCCTTGGAAACAGGCAGAGCGACAAGGGCAATAGGGCGTCAGTTTAGCCTGTTGGGTTTGACCGATCGTCGCGAGAAATACGGTTTTCGAGTCAAGTTTATCGATCTGATGAGGCGAATAGCGAGCTATTTAACGAAGCAGATCGAATGAAATTGGCCGAAAGGCCAGGTTTCGCAGTAGATCAGCGTTAGGACCGACAGGCTGCCAGCAGCCTGCGGTGCGTCGGAGAGCCGTGCATGCCGTCCGCTCCCAGTCGCGCGGCGAAGCCCTCGTGCCGTCTAGCACACTGCGCTCCGACCGATAGGGCTTGCGCCTTGCCTCGAGCTGTACCAGAATGATCTGCGCGTAGGGAAACGCTGTTTCCTAATTGGAGGTACACCATGAAGATCCTTGCCATTTCCTCTGCTTCAGCGGCGCTGCTGCTGGCAGGTGCCTTCGCATCCACCGCCCAGGCCCAGCAGCCCATGGCCATGCAGGGCTACATCGGCGGCGACGCCATGTTCTGGGAGCTCGACCGCGACCGGGCCCCCGATCGTGACGGCACCGGGCTGCGTTTGCGTGGTGGTGCGCAGTTCAACGACTACTTCGCCGTGGAAGGCCATCTGGGTAGTGGCGGGTCGGATGGCCCGATCGAGCTGGACTATCTGGTGGGGGCCTATGCCAAGGGCATCCTGCCCCTCGCCGACGAGTTCCGCCTCTATGGCCTGGCCGGCTATACCGAGGTGGACCTCGATGTCGATCGCGAGAGCGACTTCTCCTATGGGGCCGGTGCCGAGTTCGACCTGACCCCCAACCTGGCGGTCGGCGCCGACTACATGCGCTACCTCGACAAGTCCCGCTTCAACTTCGACGCTGCCAGTGTCGGTCTGACCTATCGGTTCTGATCGGCGGGTCTGCCGGCCTCACCGAGGCCAACAAGGACGCCCTCGTCGCGCTTGCGGCGGGGGCGTCTTGCGTCGGGAGTCGTTGTGCCTCCATTTTCCTGAAACCCACGAAACGACACAGGGCCGCATGAGGCGGCCCTGTGACGATCGGTCAGCGTACTGTCCGGCTGAGCTCATACCTCCTTGTACAGCTCCGCGCCTTCATTACGGAACTTCTCCGCCTGCTCCTCCATGCCCTTCATGACCGCTTCCTGGTCGCCGTCGAGGCCGTGCTCGGCGGCGTAGTCACGCACCTCCTGGCTGATCTTCATCGAGCAGAACTTGGGCCCGCACATGGAGCAGAAGTGGGCGACCTTGGCGGAGTCCTTGGGCAGGGTCTCGTCGTGGTACTCGCGCGCGGTGTCCGGGTCCAGGCCGAGGTTGAACTGGTCCTCCCAGCGGAACTCGAAGCGCGCCTTGGACAGCGCGTTGTCGCGGCGCTGGGCGGCCGGGTGGCCCTTGGCCAGGTCGGCGGCGTGGGCGGCGATCTTGTAGGTGATGATGCCGGTCTTGACGTCGTCCTTGTTGGGCAGGCCGAGGTGCTCCTTGGGGGTCACGTAGCAGAGCATGGCACAGCCGTACCAGCCGATCATCGCCGCGCCGATGCCGGAGGTGATGTGGTCGTAGCCGGGCGCGATGTCGGTGACCAGCGGCCCCAGGGTGTAGAAAGGCGCCTCATCGCAGTATTCGAGCTGCTTGTCCATGTTCTCCTTGACCAGGTGCATGGGCACATGGCCGGGGCCCTCAATCATTACCTGGACGTCGTGCTTCCAGGCAATATGAGTCAGCTCGCCGAGAGTCTTGAGCTCGGCCATCTGCGCCTCGTCGTTGGCGTCGGCGACCGAGCCGGGGCGCAGGCCATCGCCCAGTGAGAAGGCGACGTCGTACTGCTTGCAGATCTCGCAGATCTCCTCGAAGTGGGTATAGAGGAAGCTCTCCCGGTGATGAAAGAGGCACCACTTGGCCATGATCGAGCCGCCGCGGGAGACGATACCGGTCACGCGCTTGGCGGTGAGCGGCACATAGCGCAGCAACACGCCGGCGTGGATGGTGAAGTAGTCCACGCCCTGCTCGGCCTGCTCGATCAGGGTGTCGCGGAACACCTCCCAGGTGAGGTCCTCGGCCACGCCCTTGACCTTCTCCAGGGCCTGGTAGATCGGGACGGTGCCGATCGGCACCGGCGAGTTGCGAATGATCCACTCGCGGGTCTCGTGGATGTTCTGCCCGGTGGAGAGGTCCATGATGGTGTCGGCACCCCAGCGGATGCCCCAGGTCATCTTGTCCACTTCCTCCTCGATGGAAGAGGTCACCGCCGAGTTACCCAGGTTGCCGTTGATCTTCACCAGGAAGTTGCGGCCGATGATCATCGGCTCGGACTCCGGGTGGTTGATGTTGTTGGGAATGATGGCACGGCCGGCAGCGACCTCGGCGCGCACGAACTCGGGCGTGATCTCCTCGGGCAGGCGGGCGCCGAAGCCCTGGCCCGGGTGCTGGTGGCCGAGGATGCGTTCGACTTCTTCCGTACCCAGGGCCTGGCGGCGCTGGTTCTCGCGAATGGCGATGAATTCCATCTCCGGCGTGACGATGCCCTGGCGCGCATAGTGCAGCTGGGTGACGTTCTTGCCTGCCTTGGCGCGGCGCGGGGTACGGGTCAGGTCGAAGCGCAGCTGAGCAAGCGTCGGGTCGTTGGCACGGCGCTGGCCGTATTCCGAGGTGGGGCCGTCGAGGAACTCGGTGTCGCCGCGCTCCTCGATCCAGGCGCGGCGCAGTTCGGGGAGGCCGCGGCGCAGGTCATTGGTGGTCTCGGGATCGGTGTAGGGGCCGGAGGTGTCGTAGACCAGCAGCGGCGGGTTCTCCTCGTCCTCGCCGGAGGTGCGGGTCGGTGAGAGCGAGATCTCGCGGAAGGGCACGCGGATATCGGGTCTCGAGCCCTCCACATAGACCTTGCGCGAGCCGGGCAGCGGTTGGATGGCGGCCTCGTCGACCCGGGCGGTCTCGGCGAGGAAGTGGGCGGTCTTGCTCATATGGTGTTCTCCCTTGGGGTGTTGTCACGTCTGGGGTCGTTGTCAGGGAGGACAGCTGGGAGGACAGGGGCAGTGGCTGGCATGGCCGCGCTGCGTGTCGCTTGATCCCTACGCTGGTCCTAGCCAGTTCAGGTTCAACGGGATCCATGCTGTCTCTCCATGGCGAGAGGCATGATCTCAGCCGTCGTCAACGGCACCCCGTCAAGCGTGTGGTCGGGTGATCGCTCGATCACCGGTGTAACGCCCGGGGGGCGGCCTGACCAGGGCCAACGGGCGAGTGGCGATAGGACCAGCGGCGCTAGAATGCGCGATCCAGCCCCATCTGCCAGAAGTCGATCTCCAGTCGGGTGGCATCACGGAACACCGCGCAGAGCTCTTTGAGGCGTGCCGGCGTCACCTCGGCCAGGCGGGCGTCGAGCCAGGCGATCTCGGCGCCCATGGCGGCCTGGAACTCCTCGCCCTCGTACATGGCGATCCAGGCGTCATAGGGGTTGGCCTCACCGCGTACGGTGAAGGCCTGGGCGTTCAGCCAGTTGGCGATCTCGCCATAGCCGACCAGGCAGGGCGCCAGCGCCACGTGCAGGTCGAGCAGGTCGCCGCGGTTGCCGGTGTCGAGCACGTAGCGGGTATAGGCCATCGTCGCCCGCGCCTCGGGCAGTCGGGCGAGTGCCTCCTCACCGATACCCCACTCGCGGCAGTAGCCTACGTGCAGATCGAGCTCCACGTCGAGGATCGCCTTGAGCCCCTCATGGGCCTGGCGCAGGTCGGTCAGGGTGCGGCTCTTGTAGGCGGCCAGGGCGTAGGCCCGGGCGAAGTGGATCAGGAAGAGGTAGTCCTGCTGCAGGTAGTGGCGGAAGGCGTCGGTCTCGAGGGTCCCGTCGCCGAGCCGGCACACGAAATCGTGCTCGACATAGGCGCGCCAGTCGTCATGGCAAGCGGCAGTCAGATCGGTGAAGCGGTAGCCCATCATGCCCCCGGTGATGATGACGATCCGGGGTGCGGGCGGTGGGGAACGAGGGGGTGGGGCGACAGCGACAAGGCCCACCGCCTGATTCCCTACGCCGGTTCGGGCGTGGCGGTGCGGCAAGGCATCGCCACGCTTACCCGGATCAGGTTCCACGGGACCAGCGCTGGTGGTGACCGGGTGGTCAGCCTGCGCCATCTCAGCCGGATTCACCGGCACCCCGTCAAGCGTCGGAGCCAGTCTAGCAGGCTGGCGGCGACTTTCCAGCCCCCCGACTACTGGCGAAGTGCCTCCAATTCGAAGATCAGCGCTACCTCGTCGCCGACCATGCCGTTGTCGACGCCGTAGGTCATGCCCCAGTCGCTGCGTGCGATGGTGGTACGGGCCGACAGCCCCAGCGTGTACTGCTCATGACCGAAGGGGTAGGTCTCGGCCTTGTTGAGCGTGACGTCCAGGGTCACCGGGCGCGTCTCGCCGAGCAGGGTCAGTTCCCCCTCCAGGGTGCCCTCGCTGTCGCTGTGAGCCTCGAAGCCGGTGGCCTCGAAGACGATGGTCGCGTGGCGGTCGACGTCGAGGAAGTCGTTGCTGCGCAGGTGGTTGTCGCGCTCCTCGTGGTTGGTGAAGACGCTGTCGGCAGCGACCTCGACCCGAGCCGAGTGCAGTTCCCGGGTTTCTTCGTCATAGACGAACTCGCCACTGGCCTCGAGGAACATGCCCAGCAAGTCCGCATAGCCGACATGTTCGGTCAAGAAGCCGACGGAGAAGTGCTCGGGGTCGATCTCGTAGGTATGGGGTTCGGCGGCGGCGGGCAGGGCCGCGAGGGCGAGTCCCGTGGCCAGTCCGGCGGCCGCCGGCAACTTCAGGATGCGATGGATCGGGTGTGTCGTGGACATCGTGGGTCCTCCGGATTCGTGAGTCATGGCTGGCCGGCCAAGCGAAGGTGTCATCCGTGTCCGGCGTGGCGATGGAGCCACCGGATGTCGGTGCCGAACGATCCGGCGAGCCCGGCCAGGGCCGTCGCCGCCAGCCAGGTCGTGGCCGTGGCACCGACGGCCGGCAGCAGGCCGATCATCAATGCCGCCACCTGCCAGACACAGACCGCCCGGCGGCGGCGACTCTCCGGCAGCGTAGCGTTCAGCCAGGGTAGGCGCCGGCCGGCCAGCACGAAGGCGTAGCGCATGGCGCCGATGGCGAGTATCCAGGGGCCGACCTTGCCGAGCACCATCAGTGCCAGACATAGCACCAGGATGAAGAAGGCATCCAGTTCCATGTCGAAGCGTGCCCCGAAGGGGCTGGTGGTGCCGCTGCGCCGAGCCACCCAGCCGTCCAGGCCGTCGAGCAGCAGGGCGGTCAGCGCCACGCCGGCGAACAGGCTGCCCTGCGTCGCCAGCAGCTCGGGGTCGGTCACCGCGCCGGCCAGCAGTGCCACCAGCACGCCCCTCGCCAGGGTGACCCGGTTGGCCCAGCCCAGCCCGCGCCCACGGTCCGGCAGTCGGTGCAGGAGCAGCCCGGCGAGCACGAGATAGGTGGCCATGGCCGCCAGCGGCACGGTCGGGCTGGCCTGAAGCCAGAGCCGCAGCATGGCGCCGGCCGCCAGCAGGCCTATGAGCCCCGTCGCCAACTCCAGGACGAGGCGGTCAGCGGTCCCGGCCCGTGATGCCGGGGTGAGGTCCTGAAACGGGGCGAGGCGTGACATGCGATCTCCGGCAGGCGGCGGCGACGATGCCGGCCCTTTGTCGCTATGCTGACCATCAGCGGAACCACAGTCTCAACGTAGTCCAATGGCAGGCGCTTGGCAGCATTAAATTATGCATTTAAATATTCATGTACCATTATTGTAGAAGGTAAGCCGTCCAGGACGGCCTGCCGGAACAGGGTATAGCAGGAGCAGCTCGATGTCGGACACCATCGCCACCGCCTATTGGACCCTGGCCCCCGGCCAGGGAGCCTTGCGCGAGGAGCCACTGGCCGCACCGGGCGAGGGAGAAGTGCGCGTCAGGACGCTGTACAGCGGCGTCAGCCGGGGCACCGAGGCGCTGGTGTTCCAGGGCCGGGTGCCGGCAAGCGAGTATCGGCGCATGCGTGCCCCCTTCCAGGCCGGTGACTTCCCCGGCCCGGTCAAGTACGGCTACGCCAGCGTGGGAGTGGTGGAAGCCGGGGAGCCCGAGCTGTTGGGTCGGGAGGTCTTCTGCCTCCATCCCCACCAGGACCGCTACGTGGTGCCGACGAGTGCCGTGGTTCCACTGCCCGAGGGGCTGCCACCGGCCCGGGCGGTACTGGCGGCGAACATGGAGACCGCCGTCAACGGCCTCTGGGACGCCGCGCCCGGCGTGGGCGACCGTATCGCGGTGATCGGTGCCGGTGTGGTGGGGGTCCTGGTGGCCTGGCTCTGTGCGGCGATTCCCGGGACCCGGGTGCAACTGGTGGACGTGGTCCCCGGTCGCGCCGGGCTCGCCGCGGCCCTGGGGCTGGAGTTCGCGACGCCCGACACCGCCCGGGGCGACAACGACCGGGTGATCCACGTCAGCGGTAGCGCACCGGGCCTGCGGCTGGCCCTGCAACTCGCGGGGGTGGAGTCGCGCGTCGTGGAGATGAGCTGGTTCGGCGACGACGAGGTGAGCTTGCCCCTGGGCGAGGCCTTCCATTCGTGCCGGCTGACCCTGTGCGCGAGCCAGGTGGGCCGTCTTCCCGCCGCGCGTTCACCGCGCTGGGACCACCGTCGCCGGTTGACGCTGGCCCTCGAACTGCTGCGCGATGCCCGTCTGGATGCCTTGATCAGCGGCGAGAGCGACTTTCGTGACCTGCCCGCCCTGATGCCGCGCCTGTCGGGTGTGGCGGGCGAGGCGCTCTGCCACCGCCTGCGCTACGCGACCGCGCCCCCCCTTGAACCACGGGAGCCTTCGACATGTACCGCCTGACCGTTCGCGACCATTTCATGATCGCCCACAGCTTCCGCGGCGAGCTCTTCGGCCCCGCCCAGCGTCCCCATGGGGCCACCTACGTGGTCGATGTCTGCTTCCAGCGTCGCGAGCTCGACGATCATGACCTGGTGGTGGACATCGGCCTCGCCGGCGCGGCGCTGAAGGCGGTGCTAGGCGAGTTCGATTACCGCAACCTCGACGAGGTGGACGAGTTCCATGGCCGCAACACCACCACCGAGTTCATGGCACGGGTGATCTTCGAGCGCCTCGCCACGGCGATCCAGCTCGGCCGCCTCGGCGAGACGGCCGGCGGGCTCGAGACCATGAGGGTGACCCTGCACGAATCCCACGTCGCCTGGGCCAGCTACGAGGGCAAGCTGTGATGACGACGGACACGGCGCCCGACCTCACGCTGATCGTCGCCGGCGACCCCGGCCAGCTCACCGGGGGCTACGTCTATGATGCGCGCATGGTCGCGGAACTGCGCCGTCGCGGGTGGCGGGTCGCGGTGGTGGGGCTCGACGGCGAGTTCCCGACCCCCGACGCCACGGCCCGTCGGAGCCTGGAGGCGGCCCTGGCGGCGCTGCCCGACGCCGCCCGCGTGGTGATCGACGGTCTGGCCATGGGCGGGCTGCCCGAGGGGGTCGAGCGCCATGCCGAGCGCCTGGCGATCACCGCCCTGGTCCACCACCCGCTGGCCGACGAGACCGGGCTCGACGAGGGGCAGCGGCGGCGTCTGTTCGAGAGCGAGGCCCGTGGGCTGGCCGCGGTTCGGCGGGTGATCGTCACCAGCCCCTACACCGCCCGCGGCCTGTCGCGCTTCCGGGTGCCCGCGGCCCGCATCCGGGTGGTTGAACCGGGCGTCGAGCGGGCGGCCCTGGCCGCCGGTGCCCAGGATTCCGAGGATGCCGCACGCCCTTGGCGGCTGCTCTGCGTGGCGACCCTGACCCCGCGCAAGGGCCATGAGCTGCTGGTCGAGGCGCTGGCCGGGCTCGCCGATCGCGACTGGGAGTGCGAGGCCATCGGCAGCCACGACCGCGATCCGGCGCATGCCGCCCGCCTGCTCGCCGCGACCCGTCGCCGCGGCCTGACCGGCCGCCTGCGCTGGCCGGGCGAGCGGGACGCCGCCGGCCTGGCCGCGGCCTACCATCATGCGCATCTGTTCGTGCTGCCGTCGCACTACGAGGGCTACGGCATGGTGGTGACCGAGGCCCTGGCGCGGGGACTGCCGGTGATCACCACCACCGGCGGGGCGCTCGCCGATACCCTGCCGCCCGAGGCCGGTATCGCCGTGCCCCCTGGCGACGCGGCGGCGCTGGGCCGTGCCCTGGCCCGCTGGCTCGACGATGCCGAGCTGCGCCGCCGGCTGCGGTGCGGGGCCCGCCGGGTCCGCAAGGGGCTGGCGGACTGGCGGCAGGCCGGGGAGCGTTTCGCGGCGGCCCTGGACCTGCCGTCATCCGTTACGGAGGCGTCCGGAGCGCGATATCCATGAACCGACCCGCCCCCGACGCGTGCTTCAGCGCCGACTGGCTCGCCCGGCGCGAGGGGGTGGATGCCCGCTCGCGCAGCTACCGCCTGACCCGACTGGCGGCGAACTGGCTGGCCGCGCGCTCTGGGATTCACGGCGTGGTCGACCTGGGGGCCGGCAGCGGCAGCAACCTGCGGTTCCTGGCGCCCCGCCTGCCGGGTCCGCAGCGCTGGCGGCTGGTCGACCATGACCCTGCGCTGCTCGCCCGGGCCCGGCACCAGGGCGAGCGACTGTGTGACGGCGCGGGGACGCGGGTGACGCTGGAGACCCGCTGCCGCGATCTGGCGCCGGTGGACGACGACCTGCTGGCTGGCGCCGACCTGGTGGTGGCGTCGGCACTGTTCGACCTGGTCTCCCGCGACTGGGTCGAGGCGCTGGGGGCCGCCTGTGCCGAGCGCCGTCAGGCGCTGCTCGTCGCCCTCAGCGTCGACGGCGACTGGGCCTTTCTGGATGCCGCGGGCGAGCGCCGCGACGACGCCGGGGATGCCGCCGTGCGTGCCCTCGTCCGGGCCCACCAGCGCCGCGACAAGGGGCTGGGGGCGGCGCTGGGCGGCGAGGCCCCGGGCGTGCTGGCCGGTGCCATGATGGCGGCCGGCTATCGGGTGGAGTGTGCGACCACCCCCTGGCACCTGGCCGCCGGCGATGCCGAGGGGATGGCCCTGGCCGCGGCCCTGGTCGACGGCTGGCACGACGCTGCCCGGGAGCAGGCGCCGGGGGCAGGGCGCCGGCTGGCGCGGTGGCGCGAGCGGCGGCTGGCCGGGCTGGCCGTCGGCGAGCTGGGGGTGACGGTGGGGCATCGAGACCTCCTGGCCCTGCCGCCGTCTCCGGCGGACGGGCGCTGACCCAGGTGCATCGTCTGTGCCGCGTGGCGTCGACTCTCAGTGAGCGGCGAGGAGATCCAGATCGAAGAGGGTGTCGTCGCCGCAGCGGAAGGTTCGCACCCGGGGACGCCGGGCCTGGTCCAGGGTGGCGATGGGCGTCATCGCCAGCCCCGGACGACCGGAGCCGATCAGCAGCGGCGCCACCAGCAGGTGCAGGCGGTCGAGCGCGCCGGCCTCGAGAAAGCGCGAGACGGTGATCCCGCCGCCCTCGACCAGTACCCGCGAGAGGCCCCGCCCGGCGAGGGCCTCGAGCACGGTGGCCGGGGCGACGTGACCGTCGGCTATCGGCAGGTGCAGGCGAGTGACGTGCCCGGCGGGCGGCCCGTCGGCGACGGCATCCTCGCCGAGCAGGTGCAGGGTAGGGGCCGGGCCCTCGCGCAGCAGGCGCAGCCGGGCCGGGGCCCGGCCGCGGGGGTCGAGAATCACCCGCACCGGCTGGCGCCCCGACACATGGCGCACCGTGAGCAGGGGGTCGTCCGCGCAGGCGGTACCGGCGCCGACCACCACGGCATCGACCAGGGCCCGCAGCCGGTGCAGGTGAACCCGGCCCGCCAGACCGTTGATGTAGTGGGAGTGGCCACTCTCGGTGGCGATACGGCCGTCGAGGCTCTGGCCGAGCTGGGCGATGGCCAGCCGGCCGGAGTGAACCGCAAGGGGGGCGAGGCAGTCCAGCAGGTCGCGGGCGTCGTCCGCGACGGGGCCCGCTGCCTCCCAGCCGGCCGGGGTCAGGCGCAGGCGGCCCGGTGCGGTGGGGGACGTGGCGGGTCGGCTGAGCGCCTGCCAGGCCTCCTCGAGGGTCAGTAAGGGAGCGGATGGACGCATGCGGCCTCCGGGTCGGGAGCAGACGCTCATTAGTCCTTGCCGTGGCCGGTGTTCGTGGCCCGGGCCTCGCGCAGGATGCGGGCGATACGCTTGGCGTAGTGGGCGACCAGGCGTTCGCCCAGCTCGGCCGTGCCGAGGCGGGCATTGCCCACGACGCCCTCGGGATGGAGATCCTCGGCCAGCCAGGCGAAGGCAGCCTCACCCTCGGGAGCCAGCAGCAGCCCCCGCTCCTCCATGGCCTCTCCCCGCGAGCGCGGATGCTCGAGCCGGTCGAGGCGCACCTTGTCGGGGGCGAGATAGCGCATCATGGCGGTCTCCACGGCGCCGCCGTGCAGCCCGTGGCGCAGCTCCTCGGCCGGCAGGCCGCCGGCGGGCAGGGTGCCCGGTGGCGGCATGTCGGCGTAGTTGACCTTGACCACCAGCATGCCGTGCCGGCGACGCAACCGCAGCGCGGCGATATCCATCACCGCCCGGTTGCCGCCGTGGCTGTTGATCAACACCAGGCGATGCAGGCCGGCCCGGGCCACGGCGCCGCCGTGGGCCTCCAGGGTGGCGATGGCCAACTCCGGCGAGAGGCTCAGGGTGCCGGGGAAACTCAGGTGCTCGTCACTGGCACCCACCGCCATGGGTGGCAGGATCACCAGGGGGAAGCGCTCGGGCAGGTGGGGCAGTGCCTCCGCGAGCAGCCCCTGGCCGATGTCGAGGTCGGTGGAGAGCGGCAGGTGGGGGCCGTGCTGCTCGATGGCACCGAGCACCATCACCGCCACGGTGCCGCCCTGCAGGTACTCCATCTCGCGGCTGGTGAGGTCCTGCCAGCGGGGCCACCGCGACCGGTCGATCAAGGGGGGCTCACTCATGGGATCTCCTCGGTGCCCTGCCGGGCATCCATCAGTCGTGCGTAGAGGTCGCCGGAGAGCAGGCCGTCGGCACCCCGAGCCAGCCACTGCCGCGTGGCCTCCGAGGGGCGCCACTCCGGCCACAGGAAGCGACGGCTCTCGCCGGCGATGGCGTTGAATCGATAATCGCCCAGCTCGGCCAATCGCACCACACAGGCATCGGCGACCGCCAGGGCTCCGGCCACGAACTCCACCGACACGCCGGCCAACGGCCGACTGAGCCCGGCCAGTACCTCGGCCTCGTAGCCCTCCACGTCGATCTTGCAGAAACGCGGCAGCCCGTGCTCGGCGATCAGCGCATCCAGGGTGGTCACTGGCACCCGCAGGCGCCGCTCCCAGCGCACGTGGCGAAAGCCGGGGTGGCGCTCGCCGATGGCGTGGCGCCACTCCCGGGCCAGGGTGGAGACCGTCGGCGTCGCCTCGCTCACCGCCAGCTCCGCCTCACCGGGGGCGGCGCCGACGGCCCAGGGCAGCAGGGTGACGCCGCGACGGCGCCCCACCAGTCGCTGGAGCCAGGGCATGAGGTCGGGCTGGGGCTCCAGGGCGACGACCCGCGCGCCGAGTGCCTGGAAGGCGGCGGTGCGATCTCCCAGGTGAGCGCCCACGTCGAACACCAGTTCACCCGGCGCGACGAAGTCGGCATAGAGCCGCCGCAGGCGACGCTGGCGTCCCGGACGCCAGTAGATCAACAGCGACCTGGTCAGGCCGAGACCGCGGCGCAGGCGTGCCGGCCAGGGGAGGGCCGTCAGGGGCAGTCGTCGTTTCGGCATGGACTTGGCACCTCTCCCCGCATTCCCACGGAGCCTCACAGACACAGTGTCGCTGCGGATCCGCCAGTCTGCACGCACCCTGGACGTCGATCGTCCCGGTGTGACCCCTATGCCATGTCGCTGGACTACGCTTTACATGCCAGCCTGCGCTGGGCCGAGGAGGTCGTGCACCCCAGCGAGTATTCGATGACGGCGCGGCCGCAAGGCCGGGAGGCAGCATGAAGCGAGGGCATGTCACGACGGCGGGAGGCCTGATGGCGGGGCTCGGCCTGGTGCTGACGGCGACACCGCAGGCCATGGCCTGGGAGCTGGACCGCGAGGCCAGTCGTATCGAGCTGATCGGCACCGCCGATGGTCGCGAGGCGGTGACGCGGGTCGAGACCTTCGATGTCGAGCTCGAGGGCGACCCGGACGACCCGACCACCGGTGACCTGGTGCTGACCCTGCACTCGGCGAGCGTCACCAGCGGAAGCGCCATGGTCGACGACATGCTCCACGGACGGAACTGGTTCGATGTCGAGGCGCATCCCGAGATCGTCTATCGCAGCACCGCCATCCATGAGTCGGCCCCGGGCGAGCTGCGCGTCGAGGGCGAGCTCGAGGTGCTCGGCGAGACCTACCCGCTCGAGGTACCCGTCGGCTGGGAGCGCGACGGCGATCGGGTACGGGCCGAGGGACGCCTGCCTCTGGATCGCACCGACTTCGACGTCGGGCGCGGCGCCTGGCGTACCGAGGGCACGGTGAAGCACGAGGTGTACGTCGACTTCGCCTTCGAGCTGGTGGCGCCGTGAGCCTCGCCCGGCGCGGGAGTGTCGCCTGGCGCAACCATGCCGCCGGCTGGGGCCTGGTGCCGCGGCTGCTGCACTGGCTGGTCGCCGGCCTGGTGCTCTTCCTGCTGGGGCTGGGGCTCTACATGGGCGGGGTGGAGGACGTCTTCCGTCAGTTCGAGCTGTTCCAGCTGCACAAGTCGGTGGGGGTGACGGTCTGGCTGCTGATGCTGCTGCGGCTGGGCTGGCGCCTGCGGGACCCGCCGCCGCCGTCGCTGCCGGCCAGGGCCTGGGAGCATCGCCTGGCGCGGCTGGTGCATGGCCTCTTCTATGTCGTGCTGCTGGTCATGCCGATCACCGGCTACCTGATGGCCTCGGCCTCGACCCTGGAGATCCCGACCCGGATCTTCGGCCTCGTCGAGCTGCCGCACCTGCTGTCGCCCAGCGAGCGGCTGGAGACCGTCTTCTACACCTTGCACCAGTGGCTCGGCTGGCTGCTGATGCTCGGCATCGCCCTGCACGTGGGCGGCGCGCTCAAGCACCATGTCATCGACCGGGACGCGACGCTGCGGCGGATGCTGATCGGCCGCTGAGGGCGTCGCCCACCGCAAGAGGAGGTTCGCCCGTGTTCACCCCCGTGATCCTGGCCGGCGGCGACGGCGTGCGGCTCTGGCCGCTCTCGCGTCGCCAGCGGCCCAAGCAGTTCCTGTCGCTGCTCGACGAGGACAGCCTGCTGGTCCAGACCCTGGCGCGCCTCGAGGGGCCCGAGATCGCGCCGCCGATCGTGATCTGTCACGAAGCGCACCGCTTCCTGGCCGCCGAGCAGTTGCGCCGGGCCGGCGTCACGGGGGCGACCCTGCTGCTCGAGCCCGAGGGGCGCGGCACCGCGCCGGCCATCGCCCTGGCGGCGCTGTTCGCCGAGGCCGAGGGGCGCGACGGGCCACTGCTGGTGCTGCCCTGCGATCACCATCTGCCCGACGAGACGGCCTTCCGCACCGCGCTGGGGGCCGCCGCGCGGCTGGCCGGGCAGGGCCGGCTGGTGACCTTCGGGGTGGTGCCGACCCGGGCCGAGGCCGGCTACGGCTATATTCGTGCCGGCGAGCCGCTGGGCGAGGCGGGCTTCAGTGTCGCGCGCTTCGTCGAAAAGCCCGATGCCACCACCGCCGAGCGTTTCCTCGCCGCCGGCAACCACTACTGGAACAGCGGCATCTTCGTGTTGCCGGCAGACCGTTACCTGGCGGCGCTGGCGGCTTTCGAGCCGGCGATGCTCGACGCCTGCCGCCGGGCCATGGCGGGCGCGGCGGCCGACCTCGACTTCCTGCGCCCGGCGGCGGACGCTTTCCTGGCAACCCCCGCCGGTTCCGTCGACGTGGCGGTGATGGAGCGCACCGAGGCGGCGGCCATGGTGCCACTGGCGGCGGGCTGGAGCGACATCGGCTCCTGGCAGGCGCTGTGGGAGGCGCTGCCCCGCGACGCCGACGACAATGCTCTGCGCGGCGACGTGGTCTGCGAGGAGAGCCGGGGGCTGATGGTGCATGCCGAGTCGCGGCTGGTGGCGGCCCTGGGGGTGGAGGGACTGGTGATCGTCGAGACCGACGACGCCGTGCTGGTGGCCGATCGCGCCTGCAGCCAGGCGCTCCGCGGCCTGGTCGCCAGGCTCGAGGAGCAGGGGCGCGACGAGACCCGCCGCACGACCCGGGTGCATCGACCCTGGGGGCACTACCAGAGCATCGACGTCGGGCCGCGCCATCAGGTCAAGCACATCACCGTGCGGCCCGGCGCGCGGCTGTCGCTGCAGCTCCACCACCACCGCGCCGAGCACTGGGTGGTGGTCAGCGGCACCGCCCGGGTCACCCTGGACGACGAGACCTACCTGGTGGGCGAGAACGAGTCGACCTATATCCCCGTGGGGCGGGTGCATCGCCTGGAGAACCCCGGCCCGGAGCCGCTGGAGCTGATCGAGGTGCAGTCCGGCAGCTACCTGGGCGAGGACGACATCGTGCGCCTCGACGACCGCTACGGGCGGGAGTGAGGCGCCTCGGTAGCGCCGGGACGAGGGGGCCGCCCGCGAAACGGTTGCCCCTGGTCGATCACAATGGATCATGCAAGGATGGCGGCGTGACTTTGCGTACATAAACTAGACATCAATGTACACTTGGATGTCCTCCTGCACTTCCCCGGCATTCCCGCCCCACAGAGACCGTCTCGATGCGACCCGCCGATAACCACAACACCAAATGGAAAGGCTCCCGCGACGCCTGGCTCGATGCAGCCTTCGAGTTGCTGCTCGAGTCCGGGGTGGATAGCGTACGGATCCTGCCGCTGGCCAAGCGGCTCAACCTCTCGCGGACCAGCTTCTACTGGTTCTTCAAGGACCGCGAGGCATTATTGAGCGCCTTGATCGAGCGCTGGCGCGAGAAGAATACCCAGGGCCTGGTGCGGCAGACCGAGGCCTATGCCGAGAACATCATCGAAGCGATTCTCAACGTCTTCGACTGCTGGCTCGATCCCGCGCTGTTCGACTCGCAGCTGGAATTCGCGATGCGTAGCTGGGCGCTGCAGTCGGACGCGGTGGCCCGGGAGATCGATGCCGCCGACGAAGCGCGCTTCGAGGCGCTGACGCAGATGTTCGTGCGACACGGATACGAAGCGTTGGCGGCCAACGTGCGAGGCCGCACCATCTACCTCACCCAGATCGGCTATATCTCGATGAAGACTCAGGAAGCGCTCGAGGTTCGCATGCGGCGTATTCCCGCCTATGTCGAGATCTTCACCGGGCAGACGCCGCAACCACGAGAACTGCAACGCTTCCACGCCCGGCATGGTTATGCGCCGGAAGGGGCCATTCCCACCACATCTCGCTCGCCGTGAGCCATTTGCCGACCACCAGGGGCTGCATGACGGCCTGACACACCTGTCTTCTCTGTCTGTACATGTATGTACATTATGTTGACTTCAATGTACATTTGTCGAAAGTGCTGTCGACGATACAACAACAGAGAGACCCGACCATGGCTAACGACCCGCTGCTGCAGCCCTTCCAGCTCAAGCATCTCACCCTGAAGAACCGGCTCATGATGACGGCCCACGAGCCCGCTTATCCCGAGGACGGGATGCCCAAGGCGCTCTATCGCGCTTACCACGTCGAGCGGGCCAAGGCCGGCCTCGGCCTGACCATGACCGCCGGATCCGCGGCAGTGGCCAAGGACAGCCCGCCGGTGTTCAACAACATCCTGGCCTACAAGGACGAGGTGGTGCCGTGGATGAAGGAACTCACCGACGCCTGCCACGAGCATGGCACCGCCGTGATGATCCAGTTGACCCACCTGGGTCGGCGCACCCGCTGGGACAAGGGCGACTGGCTGCCGGCGGTGTCGCCCTCTCATCGCCGCGAGGCATCCCACCGTGCCTTTCCCAAGCAGGTCGAGGACTGGGACATCGAGCGCCTGATCCGCGATTACGCCGATGCCGCCGAGCGCATGCACGCCGCCGGCCTCGACGGCATCGAGCTGCAGGCCTATGGCCACCTGATGGATCAGTTCTGGTCGCCGCTGACCAATACCCTCGAGGCGCCCTACGGGGGCGATCTCGACAACCGGCTGCGTTTCACCTTCGACGTGCTGCGCGCCATTCGCCAGCGGGTCGGCGAGGCATTCATCGTCGGCGTGCGCTATACCGGCGACGAGATGCTGCCGGGCGGACTGACGGCCAGCGACGGGATGGAGATCTCGCGGCGCCTCAAGGACAGCGGCCTGGTCGATTTCCTCAACGTGGTCCGCGGTCATATCGACACCGACCCGGGACTCACCGACGTCATCCCCATCCAGGGCATGCCCAGCGCCCCGCACCTGGATTTCGCCGGCGAGATCCGTCGCGAGGTCGACTTTCCCACCTTCCATGGGGCCAAGATCCAGGATGTCGCCACCGCCCGCTACGCCATCGCCTCGGGCAAGGTCGACATGATCGGCATGACCCGCGCCCACATGGCCGACCCGCACATCGTGCGCAAGATCATGGAGGGGCGCGAGGAAGAGATCCGTCCCTGCGTCGGCGCCAACTACTGCCTCGATCGCATCTACCAGGGCGGTGCCGCCTACTGCATTCACAACGCTGCCACCGGGCGGGAAACCACCATGCCCCATACCATCCCCAAGGCAGCGCAGCAGCGGCGGGTGGTGATCATCGGCGCCGGTCCCGCGGGCCTGGAAGCCGCCCGCGTCGCCGGCGAGCGAGGCCACGAGGTGGTGGTACTGGAAGCCGCCAGCGATGCCGGCGGGCAGGTGCGTCTCACGGCGCAGAGCGAGCGCCGCCGCGAGATGATGGGCATCATCGATTGGCGTCTGGAACGCTGCGAGGCACTCGGCGTCGAGATTCGCTACAACGTCTGGGCCGAGGTCGAGGACGTGCTCGCCGAGAAGCCGGACGTGGTGATCGTGGCCACCGGCGGCTACCCCATGGAAGACCAGCCCGCGGTCGGGCACGAGCTGGTGGTCAATACCTGGGACATCCTGTCGGGCCACGTGGCGCCGGGCAACCGGGTGCTGCTGTTCGACGATGCCGGCGATCATGCCGCCATGCAGGCCGCAGAGATCATCGCCGCCACCGGAGCCGAGCTCGAGATCATGACGCCGGACCGCACCTTCGCGGCGGAAATCATGGCCATGAACCTGGTGCCCTACATGCGCGCTCTGCAGCGGCCCAACGTCACCTTCACGCCCACCTACCGGCTGAGGTCCGTGCAGCGGGATGGCGGCGAGCTGCTCGCCAGGATCACCAGCGACTATGTCACTCCCGGCAATCCGGACCTGGATCACGAGCGGCGCATCGACCAGGTGGTGGTCAACTACGGCATCACGCCGATGGCCGACATCTATTTCGAGCTGAAACCGCATTCCCGCAACAGCGGCGAGGTGAACTACGAGGACCTGATCGTCGGCCGGCCCCAGGCGGTTGTCCACAACGCCAATGCTGGCTTCCAGCTATTCCGCATCGGCGACGCCGTCGAGTCGCGGAACACCCATGCGGCCATCTACGACGCCCTGCGGTTGGTCAAGGACCTGTGATACGGACGACGAGACACCGGGCCGGTTCCCGATTGATCGCTGACCAGGGGGTCAATAGAGCCGGAACGACTGGTGCGCCGGGTGCCCCTGCAGCTGCTGGATCACCTTGCGGTAGCGCTTGTACTCCCACTGGTACTGGGCCGGGTCGAGGGCGATGGCGGCTTCCACGCAGGCGTTGACGCCGGTGGCGGAGGTGGTCTCGTCGGTGGCGTAGACGCGCTCGTCGGCGGCCAGGAAGTGCAGGGCAAAGCCGCGGCCGGGCAGGCGCCTGGCCACTCCGGTGACCACCCGCGCTTCGGTGCGGGCGACCAGCTTGGGCAGCAGGGTGGCGGTATAGGCCGGGCGGTCGAAGAAGGGCGCGAAGACGCCGCTGCCCCAGGAGGGCTCCTGGTCGGGGAGGATGCCGATCGCCTCGCAGCGCTTGAGCGCCTTGAGCAGCGCCGCCACCCCGCGGGGGGTGGTCGGCACCAGGCTCGCCCCCATGCGCTCGCGGCCCTGGCGGATCAGCGGGTCCAGGGCGTCGATCTTGGGCGGCTCGTACATGGCGGTGAAGGGGAAGTGGCTCGAGAGCCAGAAATTGAGCACCTCCCAGTTGCCGAAGTGCGGCGCCAGCACGATCACGCCGCGCCCCTCGGCGCGCGCGCCGTCGAGCAGCTCGCGGCCGTGGACCTCGAGGATCGAGGCCTCGACCCGCGCGGGGTCGGCCATCCAGGCGAAGCCCAGCTCGAGCATGGTGGCGGTGGAGTGCACCAGGCTCTCCCGGGCGAGGTCGCGCCGGGCGGCCTCGCTGCGGCTCGGGTAGACCTGGGCGAGGTTGATCTCGGTGACCTCGCGCTCGCGCCGGCTGAACCGGTACACCAGCGGGCCGGCCAGGCGCGAGAATCGCCACAGCGTCGACAGGCGACGACCCGCCAGGGTGCGCCACAACAGGGCGATGGCGCGGGACTGGGCGTTGCTGGAAGAGGACTCCGGTACGGCCATGGACTCAGAACAGCCAGGTATCCACGTTGTCGGGTGCGCGCTTCTCCTGGAGGCCCTTGAACCCCTTGACGCAGCGCACGATCAGCCACACGGCCAGGGCGATCAGCAGCGGGATGCCGATGGCGATCAGCACCAGCAGGCTGGCGATGGCGCCGTAGAGCAGGCCGATCCAGAAGGTGCGGATCTGGTAGCGGTAGTGCTCGTCGAGCCAGGTCGGGCCCCTGTCACGGTAGACATAGGCGATGACCACCCCGATCACCGAGGTAAAGCCGACCACGAAGCTGACCAGGTAGAGGGCATAGATCACCATCGCCATGGTGGTGTCCGGTGAGTTGCCCTGCTCGGCGACGACTCGCTCGTCGTCATATTGCACGTTATCGCTCATGGATCGTCCCTGGGATTCGAGTGACTGGTGCCAATGATACCGGCCGTCGGCGACATTGCCACCGGCAGCGACCAACGGGGTCAGTCGGCGCCCGGTCGACGTGGGCGGCTGATCTCCAGCAGGTTGCCGTCGGGGTCGCGCAGGTAGAGCGAATCGATCTCGCCGGTGGCGCCCTGACGCGCCACCGGACCCAGTTCCACCTCGACGTCGAGCGCCTCCAGGTGCCGCTTGACCTCGTCCAGCGGCAGCAGGCTGCGCAGGCAGAGGTCGAGGCTGCCGGGCGTGGGAGTAGCCGCCCTCGGGCTCACGTCGGTGTCGGTCCAGTGCAGGCGCAGCGCCAGGTCGCCGAGCATCAGGTCGACACGCTCGCGGTCGCGATAGCGCACGTCGAGCCCCAGCACCCGGGAGTAGAAGTCCACGGCGCGGGAAATGTCGGTCACGGTGATGACCAGGTGGTCCAGACCTGACAGCATTCACATCTCCTTGGAAGATTGTACTGGCACAGAGGATACGATGATGCAGACCTGCCCGCTATGCGCATCTCGCGATACGCCTCACTATCACCGCGATGCGCGGCGCGACTACCACCAGTGTGCACGGTGCGAGCTGGTCTTCGTGCCGCCGACCCAACGGCTCGACCCGGCGGCGGAGCGGGCGGTCTACGATCAGCACGAGAACTCCCCCGACGACCTCGGCTATCGCCGCTTCCTGTCGCGGCTGTTCGCGCCGCTGCGCGGCCGGCTCGCCCCCGGCGCCCGGGGCCTCGACTTCGGCGCCGGCCCCGGGCCGACCCTGTCGGTGATGTTCGAGGAGGCCGGCCACCCCATGGCGATCTACGACCCCTTCTACGCCCCGGATGCCGCGGTACTCGAACGCCGCTACGACTTCATCACCGCCACCGAGGTGGTCGAGCACCTCTTCGAGCCCGGCCGGGAGCTCGCGCGGCTGGCCGCCATGTTGCCCGCGGGCGGTTGGCTGGGGCTGATGACCAAGCGGGTCGCCTCACGGGAGGCGTTCGCCGGCTGGCACTACATCCTCGACCCGACCCACGTCTGTTTCTTCAGCGAGACGAGCTTCGCGTGGCTGGCCGATCACCTGGGAATGCGTGTCGAGTTTCCCGCCGCCGACGTGGCCCTGCTGGAGAAGCGATAAATCGTCCCGAATTTCCAGGCCTTTGCCGAGCTACATCCCGGCTCCGGTGAGCCGGGGCGACAAAGCGTTTGACTTGGCCGTTCGTGGGCGTATGATTCGCGCGCGTTCCTCGCACGGCCCAGTGCGTATCTGCTTTCTTTCGGCATGTCGTGGCAGGTATTCTCGGCGATTCTGCCATCCTGTTTCCTGTCGTTTCTGCTGCTGTGAGGCCCTTCATGTCGCGGCAACTGCTGGCCATGGCCCTGGCTCCCCTGCTGGGGCTCTTCATCCTCGGGATCGGCAACGGCTTCCTGGCCACCCTGATCACCCTGCGCCTGGATGCCGCCGGCGAGTCGCCGGTGGTGATCGGCTGGGTATCGTCGGCCTACTTCATCGGCCTGGCGCTGGGGGCAATGTTCAACGACCGGCTGCTGCTGCGCATCGGCCATATCCGTGCCTACGGCAGCTTCGCCTCGCTGGTGGCGGTGACCGTGCTGCTGCAGGGGCTGTGGCTCGACCCCATTTCCTGGTTCGTGCTGCGCCTGATCGGTGGCTGGGCCACCGTCGGCGTCTACCTGGTGATCGAGAGCTGGCTGCTCACCGCCGGTGACCAGAAGGTCCGCGGGCGACTGCTGGCGCTCTACATGATCTCGCTCTATGCCGCGGGGGTGATCGGCCAGCTGCTGCTGGGGGTGACCGATGCCATGGGCGTGACCGCGCCCTTCATGGTGATCGGCATGCTGGCCTCGCTGTCGGTGCTGCCGATGGCCATGATCCCGCGGGTCTCGCCGCTGATCGAGCACGCCGAGCCGCTCTCGCCGATGCGGCTGATCACCCTGACGCCAACCGGGGTGATGGGCAGCTTCGGCTCGGGGCTCGCCGTGGCGGCGGTCTACACCCTGCTGCCGCTCTACCTGCAGCGCGTCGGCCTGACGGTGGCCCAGGTCGGCCAGATGATGGCGGTGGTGGTGCTCGGCGCCATGCTGCTGCAATACCCCATCGGCCGCTGGTCCGACCGCCACGACCGCCAGATGGTGCTGATCCTGATCGGGGCCTTCTGCGTGCTGATCTCGGCCGGCATGCTGTGGCTGCCGCTCAACCCCTGGGTGCTCGCCGGCCTGCTGTTCCTGCTCGGTGGTGGTGTCTTCGCCCTCTACCCGGTGGCGGTGAGTCACGCCGCCGACCGCGCCCCGGCCGGGGCCCTGGTGCGCATGAGCCAGGGCCTGCTGCTGATCAACGCCATCGGCTCCACCGTCAGCCCGCCGATGATCTCGCCGCTCATGGCGGCGTTGGGCGATGCCGGCCTGTTCTGGGCCTTCGGTGCGCTGGGGCTCTTCCTGGTGGGCTTCTTCGCCTGGCGGCGCAGCGTGCGGCCGGCACCGGTGCCGGTGGCGCCCTTCGCGCCGACCACGCCGATGTCGTCGGTGGGCGCCGAGCTCGCCGTGACCGAGGAGCTGATGCAGGGGGCTATCGAGCACGAGCACGTGGAGGACCTCTCCGGGGCGGTGCCCGAAGTGGACGTGGCCGAGCCGCTGGTCGGCCCGCCGCCGCCCGACGAGGCGCATATCGCCTACTATGACGACGACGAGAACGGCGGGCATCCGCCACTCGACGACGAGGTGGCGCCGCAGGACGTCGAGCCCGGTTCCGCCCGTGGCTGACGCCCCGTCACCGGCCTGTCGCTTTCCCTTCGCACCCGATGCCTTGCATCGGGTGCTTTCTTATCGGAGTCGACCTAGGGATAATGGCTAACGAAAAATAGTGAATCTACTATCTTCGTTATCATTTTTCCTAGAGGTGCCTTCATGACCCCTTTTGCCGCCCCCGTTCGCGACTTCCGCTTCGTGCTCGAGGAACTGCTCGAATACGGCTCGCTCTCGTTGCCGGGCTTCGAGGAGACCAGCCCCGACCTGGTCGAGGCCGTGCTGGAGGAGGCGGCGAGGCTGGCCGGCGAGGTGTGGGCGCCGCTCAACGCCAGCGGCGACCGCCAGGGCTGCCAGCTGAAGGATGGCAAGGTTCAACTTCCTGACGGCTTTATCGAGGCCTACCGCGCCTACGCCGAGGGTGGCTGGAACGGCATCGGCGTCTCCGAGGCGCTCGGTGGCCAGGGCCTGCCCGAGGTGGTGGCGAGCGCGGTGCAGGAGATGCTCCACGGTGCCAACATGGCGCTGGGCCTGTGCCCGATGCTCACCGCCGGCGCCATCGAGGCCCTGGGCCACCACGGCAGCGACGAGCAGAAGGCCCACTACCTGCCGAAGCTGGTCGAGGGCAGCTGGACCGGCACCATGAACCTCACCGAGCCCCAGGCCGGCTCCGATCTCTCCCGCGTGCGTACGCGGGCCGTCCCATGCCCCGATGAAGAGGGCGGCCATTACCGCCTGTTTGGCCAGAAGATCTTTATCACCTGGGGCGAGCACGACGCCGCCGAGAACATCCTCCACCTGGTGCTGGCGCGCACTCCGGACGCCCCCGAGGGCAACAAGGGCATCTCGCTGTTCCTGGTACCGAAGTACCTGGAGACTGAGTCCCTGGTTAACGCCGATGGTTCGCTGGGTGAGCGCAACGACGTCACCTGTGCCTCCATCGAGCACAAGCTCGGCATCCACGGCTCGCCCACCTGCACCCTGAGCTTCGGCGAGCACGAGGGCGCCATCGGCTACCTGGTTGGCGAGGAGGGGCGTGGTCTCAACCACATGTTCACCATGATGAACGAGGCGCGCCACAAGGTCGGCGTGCAGGGCATCGGGGTGGCCGAGCGGGCCTGCCAGCACGCCTTCGCCTATGCCCGGGACCGCGTCCAGGGCCGCCGCCCGAAGAGCCGTGGCGCCGGCGAGTGCACCATCAGCGACCACCTGGACGTGCGGCGCATGCTGCTCTCCATGCGGGCCCGCACCGACGCCCTGCGCGCGCTGGCGCTCACCTGTGCGGCCGAGCTCGACGTGGCCCGCCACGCCGCCGAGGCCACCGAGCGCGAGGCCGCCCAGGCCCGGGCCGAGGTGCTGATCCCGGTGGTCAAGGCCTTCTCCACCGACCAGGCCGTGGAGATCGCCTCGCTGGGCGTGCAGGTGCACGGCGGCATGGGCTTCATCGAGGAGACCGGCGCCGCCCAGCTGCTGCGCGACGCCCGCATCGCCCCCATCTACGAGGGCACCAACGGCATCCAGGCCCTGGACCTGGCCGGGCGCAAGCTGCAGCGCGACGGCGGCGCGGCGCTCAAGAGCCTGATCGACGACGTCGAGGCCACCGCCCAGGCGCTGGCGGCCACCCCCTCACTGGCCAGCCTCGGCGAGAGTCTGGCCGCCGGCGCCGCCGACCTGCGGGCCGCCATGGTCCTGGTGCTGGAGCAGGGCGCCGATCCCGAGTTCGGCCCCGACGCCACCCAGGCCTACGCCACCCCCTTCCTGGCCCTGGCCGGCCATGTGCTGTGTGCCTGGCAGATGGGGCGCGCGGCGCTCAAGGCGCGTGCCGCCCTCGACGCCGGCAGCGATGACCCCTTCTATGCCGCGAAGCTGCAGGGCGCCGACTTCGCCATTCGTCAGTGGCTGCCGGTGGGCCGTGCCCAGCGCGCGGTGATCGAGGCGGGCATGACGAGCCTGGCCGCCTTCGACGCCGCCGCCCACTGATCCCGCATCGATTCGCCGCCGGCCCCGCGCCGGCGGCGGCCGTTCATAACAACGTGCCAAGACATTTCACGGAGCCAGCCATGAGCCAGAGCATCTTCGAACAGGGCCTGCCCAGGACCCCCGCCAACCATGTGGCACTATCGCCGCTGACCTTCATCGAACGCAGCGCCTCGGTCTATCCCGACTACCCGGCGGTGGTTTACGGCGAGATCCGCCGCGACTGGGGCGAGACCTGGGCGCGCTGCCGGCGGCTCGCCTCGGCGCTGGCGAAGCGCGGCATCGCGCCCGGCCAGGCGGTGGCGGCGATGCTGCCCAACGTGCCGGCGATGTTCGAGGCCCACTTCGGCGTGCCCCTGGCCGGCTGCGTGCTCAACACCCTGAACATCCGCCTGGATGCCGACGCCATCGCCTACATGCTCGCGCACGGCGAGGCCAAGGCGATCCTGGTCGATCCGGAGTTCGCCGACGTGATCGAGGAGGCGGTGAGCAAGCTCGACGACAAGCCGCTGATCATCGACGTGGCGGACGCGCAGTTCATGGCCGAGGGTCGCGCCATCGGCGAGATCGAATACGAGGCGCTGCTGGCCGAGGGCGATCCGGCCTACCCCTACCGCCTGCCCGAGGACGAGTGGCAGGCGATCTCGCTCAACTACACCTCCGGCACCACCGGCAAGCCCAAGGGGGTGGTCTACCACCACCGTGGCGCCTACCTCAACGCCGTCAGCAACATCCTGGTGTGGGCGATGCCCCACCACCCGGTCTATCTGTGGACCCTGCCGATGTTCCACTGCAACGGCTGGTGCTTCCCCTGGACCATCGCCGCCGCCGCCGGTACCAATGTCTGCCTGCGCAAGGTGGAGGCGAAGAGGGTCATGGACCTGATCGCCGACGAGGGGGTGACCCACTTCAGCGGGGCGCCCATCGTGCTCAACGGCCTGGTCAACCTGCCCGCCGAGGACAAGCGCGACTTCGACCACCCGGTGAAGGTCACCACCGCCGGCGCCGCGCCGCCCGCCTCGGTGATCGCCGGGGTCGAGCAACTGGGGATCGAGGTGACCCACGTCTACGGCCTCACCGAGGTCTATGGCCCGGTGACCTCCTGCGCCTGGCGCGAGGCCTGGAACGAGCTGCCCATGGAGGCGCGGGCCAAGCTCAAGTCCCGCCAGGGTGTGCGCTACCATATGCTCGAGGCGCTCTGCGTGGCCGACCCCAATACCCTGGAGCCGGTGCCTAAGGATGGCCAGACCATCGGCGAGATCCTGATGCGCGGCAACAACGTAATGAAGGGCTACCTGAAGAACGAGGCGGCCACCGAGCAGGCGCTCGAGGGCGGCTGGTACCATACCGGCGACCTGGCCGTGTGGCATGCCGACGGCTACCTCGAGATCAAGGACCGCTCCAAGGACATCATCATCTCCGGCGGCGAGAATATCTCCACCATCGAGGTGGAGGACGCCATCTACTCGCACCCGGCGGTGGAGGAGGCCGCGGTGGTCGCCAAGCCCGACGAGAAGTGGGGCGAGACCCCCTGCGCCTTCGTCAAGCTCAAGGCCGGCTACGGCGAGGTCACCGAGCAGGACATCATCGCGCACTGCCGCGAGCACCTGGCCCGCTTCAAGGTGCCCAGGACGGTGGTCTTCAGCGAACTGCCCAAGACCTCCACCGGCAAGATCCAGAAGTTCGTGCTGCGCGAACAAGCGCGCAAGCAGTAACTATCCGCCGCCCGGGAGGCCCTTTGGTCAGACCCCGGCGGTGGGCAACCCCGTTTGAGAAGCGCACGGTGATAGGCATGGTGGCTTGGCTGGGGTCTGACCCCAAAGGGGCGGGCCACCGCGGCATCACCCCACAAGAAGAGATCGAGGAGAGTGCAATGAGCCAACAACCGATTGGCGTGGTGGGCGCCGGGACCATGGGGCAGGGCATCGCCCAGGTGCTGGTGACCAGCGGCTTCGCGGTGCAGCTCTATGACGTCGCCGACGAACAGTTGTCGCGCGCCCGCGGCGCCATCGACAAGGGGCTGGGCAAGCTGGTGGCCAAGGAAAAACTCAGCGAGGCCGACAAGGGCGAGGCCATGGCACGCCTCTCGACCAGCACCGCGCTGG
Source organism: Halomonas sp. LMYGS-3 (assembly GCF_059509875.1). NCBI lineage: Bacteria > Pseudomonadati > Pseudomonadota > Gammaproteobacteria > Oceanospirillales > Halomonadaceae > Halomonas > Halomonas sp. LMYGS-3. The sequence continues at coordinate 51,371 of NZ_JCAKFQ010000018.1, forward strand.
ACGCGCTGCGCGACTGTGCGGTGATCATCGAGGCCGCTCCCGAACAGCCGGCGCTCAAGGAGAAGCTGTTCCGCGACCTCAGCCGCCTGACCCACGATGCGATACTCGCCTCCAACACCTCGTCGCTGTCGCTGACCCGGCTCGCCGCGGTGTGCGAACGCCCCGAGCGGGTGGTGGGCATGCACTTCTTCAACCCGGTGCCGGTGCTGAAACTGGTCGAAGTGATCCGCGCCGAGCAGACCAGTGACGCCACCGTGGCACGCATCGAGGCACTCACCCAAGCGCTGGGCAAGACCGCCGTGGCCATCGCCGATTCCCCCGGATTCGCGGTCAATCGCCTGCTGGTGCCGATGATCAACGAGGCGGCCTTCCTGCTGCAGGAAGGCGCCGCCACCGCCGAGGACATCGATCAGTCGATGAAGCTCGGTGCCGCGCACCCCATGGGGCCGCTGGCGCTCGCCGACCTGATCGGGCTCGACGTCTGCCTGGCGATCATGGAGGTGCTGCAGGAGGGCTTCGGCGATCCCAAGTACCGCCCCTGCCCGCTGCTCCGGCGCATGGTCGCCGCCGGCTATCTGGGGCGGAAGACGGGCCGCGGTTTCCACGTCTACGAATAACCCATCGACAACGCCTGGTCCGGCTGTCCTTCGGCGATGGCCGGGTCGATATCGGCCACATGCCGCGGTACGACTGCGAGACGCGCCGGGGGGAGTGCCCCGGCATGTTCTTGCGCTTTTATAGACGATCGGTCTATATTGGGTGGCATGAATCATCCAGCCGCCAAGCCACGCCGTGGCCGCCCGCCCAAGACGCCGCGTGAAGACCCGGACACGCGCGCCGCGCTGATTCGCAGCGGCACCGAGGTACTGACCGAGCAGGGGTTCACGGCGTCCGGGATCGACAGCATTCTCAAGCGCGTTGGCGTCCCCAAGGGCTCCTTCTACTACTACTTCGCCAGCAAGGAAGCCTTCGGTCGCGCCATCATGGCGCACTACGAGGCCTATTTCGCCCACAAGCTGGACCGTCACCTGTTGAACACCGAACTGCCGCCACTTCGTCGGATCGAGGCCTTCGTTGCCGATGCCAAGACCGGGATGGCGCGTCATGACTTCCGACGGGGATGCCTGGTGGGCAACCTGGGGCAGGAGGTTGGCAGCTTGCCGGAAGCGTATCGGCAATGGCTGCGGGAGACGCTGGATGACTGGCAGCGGCGTCTGGCGCGCTGCCTGGAAGAGGCCCGGGAGGCGGGGGAGCTCGCCCGGGACGCCGATTGCAGCCGGCTCGCCGAAGCCTTCTGGATCGGCTGGGAAGGGGCCGTCATGCGTGCCCGGCTGGAGCGTAGCGTCCATCCCATGGAGGTCTTTCTCCAGTGCTATCTGGACGGGCTGCCGCGGTAGCCCTTTTGACATGTCATTAACTAGACGATCGGTCTATAAAGGAGGAACGCAATGTTCAAGGCGATCTTGATCGAGAAGCAGGAGGGCGACCAGCGGGTCGGCCTCCAGACGCTGGAGGAGTCGCAGCTCCCGGAAGGTGATGTCACCGTGCGGGTCGACTGCAGCACCCTCAACTACAAGGATGCCCTGGCCATCACCGGCAAGGGGCCGGTGGTCAGGGAGTTTCCCATGGTGCCGGGGATTGACCTGGCGGGGACGGTCGAATCCTCGACCTCCGATGCGTTCAAGCCGGGCGACAGCGTCCTGCTGAATGGCTGGGGCGTGGGCGAAGGGCACTGGGGCGGCCTGGCCGAAAAGGCTCGCCTGGAGAGTCGCTGGCTGATCCCGCTCCCCTCGGCCTTCAGCGCCCGCCAGGCCATGGCCATCGGCACCGCGGGCTACACGGCGATGCTCGCCGTCATGGCGCTGGAGCGTCAGGGTGTGTTGCCGGACCAGGGCGACGTGCTGGTGACCGGCGCCAACGGTGGTGTGGGCAGCTACGCCATTGCGCTCCTGTCGCGGCTGGGCTACCGGGTCATCGCCGCCACGGGACGCCCGCAGGAAGAGGCCTACCTGCGAGGGCTGGGGACCCAGGAGATCATCGACCGCGGTGAGCTGTCGGAGCCGGGCCGGCCGCTAGCCAAGGAGCGCTGGGTCGGCGCCATCGACTCGGTAGGCAGCCACACGCTGGCCAACGTTCTGGCATCCACGCGCTACGGTGGGACCGTGGCGGCCTGTGGGCTGGCCCAGGGCATGGATCTCCCTGCCACGGTGGCTCCCTTCATCCTGCGCGGCGTGACGCTGGCCGGTATCGACAGTGTCATGAAGCCCCGGCCGGAACGGATCGAGGCCTGGCGCCGGCTGGGTGAGCTGCTCGACCCCGCACAACTGGATGCGATCACCGAGACCATCGGCCTCGAGGAGGCCATCGCCAAGGCCGAGGAGCTGCTCGCGGGCCGCGTGCGCGGGAGAGTCGTCGTCAGCATGGCGTAAGCCGCGCCCGACGAAAGAGGGGATTGCCGACCAACCTAGCGTTCGCTAGGGTTTAGCGACATTCCATTGCACAATGGTCCTGAAGCGCAGCCCTGAACAACAAGCCAAGGAGCCTGATATGAGTGAATCCCTGATCGAGGTGGTTGACAACGCCGGCGTCGTGCGTCTGACCATCAGCCGTCCCAAGGCGCTGAACGCTCTCAACAGCGACGTGCTGAGTGAACTGGAGCACGTACTGGCCGACCTGGAGGCACGCGACGACCTGCGTGCCGTGCTGATCACCGGGGCCGGCGAGAAGGCCTTCGTCGCCGGTGCCGACATCGCCGAGATGCGCGACAAGACCCCGGAGCAGGCCCGCGCCTTCGCCACCCAGGCCCTGCGCACCCTCAAGCGACTGGAGACTCTGCCGGTGCCGGTGGTCTCCCTGGTGAACGGGTTTTGCCTTGGCGGCGGCTGCGAACTGGCCCTGGCCAGCGACTGGGCGGTAGCCAGCGACAACGCCATCTTCGGCCAGCCGGAGGTCCTCCTGGGCGTGATCCCGGGCTTCGGCGGCACCCAGCGCCTGCCGCGTCGCGTTGGCCCCGCCATGGCCCTCGACCTGGTCACCACTGGCCGCAAGATCGACGCCCAGGAGGCGCTACGGATCGGGCTGGTCAATCGGGTGATGCCCCAGGCCGAGCTCGAGGCCTATGCCGAGGAGCTGACCCAGCAGCTCGCCGGCAACGGCCCCATCGCCGTGCGCGCCGCCAAGCAGGCGGTGCACGACGGCATGGACCAGGACCTCGGCAGCGCCCTGGCGCTGGAGACCGCGCTGTTCACCGTCTGCTTCGCCGGTGAGGAACAGAAGGAGGGCATGAGCGCCTTCGTCGAGAAGCGCAAGCCGAACTTCTGAGCCGAGGCAACCGCCTGCGCAACCCGGCCGTGGCGGAAACGCCACGGTCGGGTTGCGTCTCGTCCACGCGTCCTGGCGGTCGGCCCCTCGCCGGAGACACCAGCCAACGTCGGACGCCCGAGGGCTCGGGAAGCCCCCCGCCGGGGAGCGGACCGCAGGGTCGAGCCCCGAGGTTATCGGCGGGCCTGGAGCAGGTCGCGCAAGGCTTCCCCGACGCCGGTGGCCGATTGCGGGTTCTGCCCCGTCACCAGGCGGTCGTCGGTCACCACCTGCGGCGTCCAGTCGGCGGCGGGCTGCAGCTGCGCGCCGCGCTCGGCCAGCCTGGACGACAGCAGGAAGGGCACGACCTCGGTGAGCCCGACCGCCTGCTCCTCGGCATCGGTGAAGGCCGCAACGTTGCGCCCAGCCACCAGATGACTGCCATCGGACAGGGTGACGTTCACCAGCGCGGCGGGACCGTGGCAGACCGCGCCCACCACGCCGCCCTGTTCCCAGATCGCACGGGTCTTGTCGTGCACGGCGGCGCTGTCGGGGAAATCCCACATCGCGCCGTGCCCGCCGGCGAAGAAGATCGCCGAATAGTCGGCAGGCTCGATCTCGGACAGCGCCCGGGTGCGGCGAGTCTTTTCGCGGAAATCGGCGTCGTTCCAATAGCGGGCGTTCGTCTCGTCGTCGAGATCGAGGCCGTCCACCGGCGGCTCGCCACCCTGGATCGAGGCGAACGCCACCGGGAGGCCCGCCGCCTCGAACACGGCCAGCGGGTGGGTGACCTCGGAGAGGTAGAACCCGGTCGGTTCGCCGCTCTTTCCCTTGGTCCCGTGGCTGGTCATCACGATAAGGACGGGTTTGATCGCGTTGCTCATTCTCGTCTACCTCTCTGGATACGCTTTGCGTGCGTCACTGCCGTTCTCCTTGCCATCGCACGCCTCATGATGGCCGGCAGGGGGAATGCCGGTGGCGATTTCCCCGTCGGCGAGCAATTCGCCGTCAGCGCAGCGGGCTGACCCCCTGCCCGGCGAGCTCCGGGAAATCGTCATGCATCGTCAGCGGCTCGATATTGCTGCGCGCGCCGAGGAACTCTGGCCGCGGGGAGGGCGCGGCATAGGGTTCGACCAGGATGTTGTCCACGCTGTTGTAGACGAAGAACAGGTTGGAGCGCGGCCAGGGGGACATGTTCTCGTTCGAGGCGTGCAGCGTATTGCACTCGAACAACAGCAGCGACCCGGCCGGGCCCTTGGGGGCCTGAATACCGCCATTTTCGGCAAGCCTGGCCAGGGCGTCCTGGTCCGGCACTCCCAGTCGCTGCGCCTTGAGGGACTCCGTCCAGTTCATTTCCGGCGTTTCCCCCACGCAGGGGACGAACAGGCGGTGAGAGCCGGGGATCAGCATCAGCGGACCATTGAATTCATTGTTGTCGGTCAGCATCAGCGAGGCACTCACGGCCCGCATCCGTGGCATGCCGTCTTCCGAGTGCCAGGTCTCGAAGTCCGAATGCCAGTCGAAACCGCTACCCTGGAAGCCGTACTTGTCATTGATGCGTGACTGGTGAATATAGACCTCGCTACCCAGCAACTGCCGCACCATCCCCAGGATGCGAGGGTCCCGAGTCAGTCGGTCGAAGAGCGCCGAGATTTCGTGCATGCCAAACACGGAGCGGATGGCACCGCTGTTGGGGTCCTGGATGACCTGCTCGGAGCGCATCAGCTGCTCGTCGTTGGCCATTTCCCTGAGCTCCGCGAAGAAGGGGTCGATGCGATCCTTGGAGAAGAAGCCCTCGAACCATAGGAAGCCGTCTCTCTCGTAACGCGAGAGCGCCACTTCGTCCAGAGGTCCCTCCCAGCGCCGCTGGTTGCGGGCATGCACGATCGGGTCCAGCCTTCTGAATGGCTCGCGGTACTCCTTCACCCGAGTCGGGTAAGGGTCATGGTGAGTGATCATGGGAACACCCTCCTCGTGTCTGTGAATGCACCCCCTTGAATACCCAGTCAGCATGTTTTTACGGATTCACCGATGGTTCGCTCGTGGTCGGGGCAACTCCCGTCCCTCCACCCTGGCGAAGGACTCGACCGGTAGCCCGATCAAGAGGGCCCCGGTCCGTGTGGATGACCTAGGGGTGGGAGCGCGCGAGTTCAAGTCCCTTGGCCCGAGCGGGGCCGATCAGGTCGATGGGGACGAACGCCCTTGCCGCAGTCGTGCCACCAGGGCCTCCATATGCGCGACGTGGCTGCCGTGCCAGTAGAGCTGGCCGCACGCCTCGCATTGCAGGAAGTCGTCTACGTACCGCTTCGTCAGCGGTTCGAGCTGCTCGATGATCGCCGCCTTGTCGACCTCGACCAGCTGGCCATTGCAGCGCGTGCAGCGGGTGAAGGGCGCGAAGGCCCCATGCAGGTCGAGGGTGTCGCAGACCTCCTCGACCTGCCGCCAGGGATCGTCGGCACGCACGAAGTGGGCCAGCCGGATGCGCTTGCGCTTGAGCAGGGGACGATCACGGGTGAGCAGGACGCGGTCCTCCTCGTCGGCGCAGGCGGCCAGCTCGCCGTCGGTGGCGTCGTTGCGGTAGCGGCAGTCGAAGCCGAGCAGGCGCAGGTAGCGGGCGAGCCTGCCGAGGTGGGCATCCAGCACGAAGCGCGGCACGGCCGGCGGTCGCGGGCGCAGGTGGCGGGGCGAGGGCACCGGGGCGGCCAGCGACCAGGGGTAGACCTCCACCTGCTCGCCGTCGGCGAGGATGTGATCGAAGTCCACCGAGGCCCCATCGACCAGGATGACGTCGACCTCGGTGTGCGGCACGCCCAGCGCCTCGATCACGTCCTTGATGGCGGCCCGCCGCTCGAAGGCGTAGCCGAAGGGGGCGCCGCGCCGCTCCCGTGGCAGGAAGTCGTTCAACTCGGCATGGAAACGGAAGGTGGCGTCGGCCATGGTGGCTCTCGGCTGACTGGTCGCCTTGAGAGTAGCCTACGCCACTTCCCGACGGCCCAGCCGGATCATGCGGGTGGCGATGGCGGTGCCGAGCAGGGTGATCAGCATGCCGACCAGGACCTGCAGGCTGAGCCGCTCGCCCAGCAGCAGGTAGCCCCAGAGCAGCGCACTCACCGGCACCAGGAAGGTAACCGTGGAGGTGGCGGTGGCCCCGGCGCTGGCGATCAGGCCGAAGTAGAGCAGGAAGGCCAGGGTGGTGCTGAGCACGGCAAGCCCCAGGCCGTTGGCCCAGGCCATGCCGCTGACCGGCTCCGTCGGCCACAGCAGCAGCCCCGGTACCAGCAGGATCAACGCCGACATGGCGGTGCTGCCCGCGGCCAGCACCCGCACCGGCAGGTGCGACAGGTAGGTCTTGGAGTAGTTGGTGGCCACGCCGTAGCAGAAGGTGGCGCCCAGCACGGCGAGGATGAACCAGCCGTCGCCGCCGAGGGCGAAGTCCAGCCGATCGGCCGAGAGCACATAGACCCCGAAGAAGGCCAGCGCGAGGCCCAGGTACTGCTGGCGCTGGATCGGCGTGGCGAAGAACGCTGCCCCCAGCAGTGCGGTGAAGATCGGCGTGGTAGCGTTGATCAGCGAGGTGAAGCCGGCTTCCAGGCGCGTGGTGGCCAGGGCCAGCAGGCTGAAGGGCAACACATGATTGACCAGGCCCAGCAGCAGCAGGCCGCCCTTGTTCTGCCACACCAGCGTCAGGTAGCGCAGGCTCAGCAGCAGCGGGATCAGCAGCAGGGCGCCCACGCCCATGCGCACCAGGATCAGCGGCACGGGGCCGAACTCGGGTACCGCCACCCGCATGAAGATGAACGACATGCCCCACAGCGAGGAGAGCAGGATCAGGCGGAGGGTATCGGCCGGCGACATGCAGCGTCCTGGTGGGCAGTGAGTGGAAGAACGGAAGTCTGCAGGTTAAGCCTGAAACAAGTGCATGGGAAGCCGAGAGGGCACTGCTTGTGGCATAAGGATGAACACTTGATGTTACAAATGGAATACGGTAATCCATTACAGGGATGCCTTAAAGACGACGCTACGTTGAGATCGCCGCTGGCGCTATCGGTTCGTTGACATATGCTTACAGCAAGCAGTGAGAATGGATGGGTGAGACCGGGTGCCTCGCCTCGCAGGGCCCCGAAACGGTCGGCGGCAAGCGGGTGATGTGAGCGTTGGGCATGATGCTCGGAGAGAGTCACCGTGAGTACCATCTGAGTATCAAGGAGAATAAGGACGACTCCCATGGAATCCGTTGTCAGGGGCATGCTGAACATGAGGCACCGATATCTCGAGAGGACACCTTCCCTCGTAAAGCATGTCACCAACATCGGGGTGCTGACGCTGCTGTTGGGGCTGGGAAGCTTGATCGTCTATTCCATGGGAGGAACGACCTATGCCTACCCTTATTTGATGCTGATTCCGGTACTGCTCGGGGCGGCCTGGTACTACCTGCCTGGCGGGTTGATCGTGGCGCTGGCGGCTGGGGGACTGATGGCGCTCATGCCACTGAACGTCGATGCGGGCACCTTCCAGACGCCGGCCAACTGGTTGATGCGTGCGGGAATGTACCTGCTGCTCGGGGGCATTGCCGGCGGGTTGTTCCAGTCGCTACGTCGATCGGCCGAAGAGCGGGTCTCCGTCGCTCGCATCGATCCACGTTCGGGGCTTCCCAATACGGTTGCCCTGGAAGAGGATCTGCTCGAGATCCTGCACCATCAGGGCTCGGGGAAGTCGGTTGGACTGCTACTGGTGAGGATTACCGATATTACCGACGTGATGGAAGCCATGGGCATGGATGCTTCCGATGAGTTGGTTCTCGCCATGGGGGAGCGTCTAAGACACTCGGCACGCGGCGTGACGGCCTATCGATTCAGCAATGCCGAACTGGCACTCATCGTCGACGACGTGGTGCCGGATGACATGCAGCGAATCGCGGAACGCTTGACGGAGGTCGGGGAGGATAGCCTGCAGGTTCACCAGGTACCCATTCGCGTTCAGCTGGTGATGGGCAGCAGCCTGTCGCGGAGTGGGGAGGATTCCCCCGAGGACCTGATCCGTGAGGCGCGAATCGCCATGTTCGCCGCCATCGAAAGGCGGCGTTCCCACAGCCACTACTCACCTGCCTTCAAGCGGCGGACGGTGCATGCGATACAGTTGATCGCCCGTGTGCGAAAGGGCCTGGAGGCGGGGGAGTTCGAGTTGCACTACCAGCCCAAGATTCGTCTTTCCGACGGTCGAGTGTGTGGCTGTGAAGGGCTGATTCGCTGGCGTGGCAGCGACGGTGGCTTGATCCCGCCGGGGATGTTCATGCCCAAGGTCGAGAGCACGACTCTGATCTCGCCGGTGACTCGCTTCGTTGTCGAGGAGGCATGCCGGTTCGCGGAAAACGAAATGGGGCCGGGAGAGGTCAGCATCAATCTCTCGGTCCATAATCTTTATGACGAGACGTTGTTGAACGTCATAAAGGAACTCGCCGGCCAGCTCGGTACTCGGATGCACGCCCTGGAAGTGGAGATCACCGAAAGCGCCTTGATCGGTGACCTGGAGGAAGCGCGCCAGGCCATTCAACGCATTCGCGACTTTGGCGTGGGGGTGAGTATCGACGACTTCGGCACCGGCTTCGCTTCTTTCGAATACCTGCGGCATCTGCCAATCACGGGCCTCAAGATCGATCGTTCCTTTGTCAGTGGCCTCGAGGAAGACACGCGAGCACGTGATCTGATGGCCTGCATGATCGACGTGGGCCATGCCCTGGGCTTGGTGGTAACGGCCGAAGGGGTTGAAACTTCAGGGCAATATGAGTGTCTACGCGAACTAGGTTGTGATCAGGCTCAAGGATTCTATTTTTCACCCGCCCTCCCGGCGCCCGATTATCGTGATTGGTGTCGTGATTTTGCGGCGAGATGAGTTGACGTGTCTTCTAGACGGACCCGGTGTGGCCGTGCGAGCTGCTTCTCTGGTATCTTCGAAACCATGATGTTGGCCGATGGAGAGACAATGACCACAGAGTTGAGTGTGTTCGAGCAGAATATGCGTCGCGAGATCGACGCCTTCATGAAGCCCGGAAAAGGGGGCGACTCCAGTCCCCGGGCGCCGGCAGCCAAGCCGGCGAGGAAGACCTGTCAGGCCAGGCAGTCGGCAGGGGAATTCAAGACCGGTCACGTCGTCAGGCTGGCGGTACGCAAGAAGCAACTCGAGATGGACACCGTCTTCGAGTACGTCTCGTCCAGTATCTCCAAGCTCGAGGCCCAACTGGAAGCCGAGAAAGCCGCCAGGCGGGCGGGCTACCCCATCGTCGGCTATGTCATCGAGACCCGGCGGCTGTAGGGCACCGTTCGTCGACCGCAGGCTCCATCGGCGCGGGGTTACCGGCGCGATCGCAGGTGGTAGGCGAGGATTCCGTGGCCGCGCGACGGGCGGCGGAAAGAAAAGGGCCCGCTGGGAGAGCAGGCCAAGGCAGGGAAACTCACTAGGGAAACTCACTGAAGCCATGCAGAGCGACAGCGTGAGTTACCCGCTTACTCTAGCCGCCAGGTATCGGATGGTATGTCAGTTCAGATCGTCGAAACCTGTAAGACATTACCTACGTTGTGGTGTGGGTGATGTCTGATGTCGTGACGAGCGGAGCTCGTTGGCGGTGTCTTCGTGAGAGCAGTTTTACGGATTTTTTAGAGCGGGCTGTGGTTCGATGGCTCCCATGGTGCCCCGTCAGGCGTGAGATTGCGTGGCGCGGGCCGCCGTCGGTGTGATCACTGCGACAGGGAGCGCTCGGGCCTGCGATGAATTCGCTGATCTTGCGTGTGGGGGACCGTGTCCACGACTGGGCCCCGGTATTCAAGGTGTTGTCGGTACTGTGGCTGGTGCTGGCGCTGTTCATGGGACTGCCCTGGGTGGTGCTGGTGATCGAGGGGGAGCCCGATGCCATGGCATTCGGCCTGTCGATTGCCATCGTGCTGGCGGCGGTGGCGCTGACCTGGCTGGCCACGCTGAACGTGCGTGTCGCACTCAAGCCGTGGCAGATGTTCGTGCTCACCACCCTGAGCTGGGTCACCATCAGCGGGTTTGCCAGCCTGCCCCTGGTGCTCGGTGCGCCTCAGCTCTCCTTCACCAATGCGGTGTTCGAGTCGGTGTCGGCGATCACCACCACCGGCTCGACGATTCTCGAGGGCATCGACTCCCTGTCCGACGGCCTCAAGCTGTGGCGCGGCATCATGCAGTGGCTCGGCGGCATCGGCATCATCGTCATGGGCATCGCCATCCTGCCGTTCCTCAAGGTGGGTGGCATGCGCCTGTTCCATACCGAGTCCTCGGACTGGTCGGACAAGGTGATGCCGCGTACCGGCGGCATCGCCAAGGCGACCCTGGGTATCTACTGTGGCTTCACCCTCACGGCCATGCTCGCCTACTGGCTCGGCGGCATGGCACCGCTGGATGCCGTGGTGCACGCCATGACCTCGCTGGCGACCGGCGGCTTCGCCAACTCCGATGCCTCTTTCGGCGCCTACGCCGATAGCCCCCACCTGCTGTGGATGGGCAGTCTCTTCATGCTTGCCGGCGCCCTGCCTTTCGTGCTCTATATTCGCTTCCTGCGAGGTTCCCGCCTGGCCCTGTGGCGCGACCAGCAGGTGCAGGGGCTGCTGCTGCTGCTCGCGGTGGTGATCCTGGTGCTGACCGTCTGGCGAATGTGGCTGGGAACGCCGCCCTTCGAGGCGCTGACCCATGTCGCCTTCAACGTTATCTCGGTTGTCACCACCACCGGCTATGCCTCGGACGACTACAGCACCTGGGGGGCACTGGCCTTCGTGGCCTTCTTCTACCTGACCTTCGTCGGCGGCTGCAGCGGCTCGACCAGCGGCGGCATGAAGATCTTCCGTTTCCAGGTGGCGGCGATCCTGCTGCGCAATCAGCTGCGCTTCCTGATCCATGCCCATGGCGTCTTCGCCTCGCGCTACAACGAGCAGCCACTGACCGACGACATCACCCGCGGCGTGGTCGCCTTCTCGTTCTTCTTCTTCCTCACCATCGCCGGGCTGGCGCTGGGCCTGGCCCTGATGGGACTCGACCTCACCACAGCGCTCTCCGGTGCCGCCACGGCCGTGGCCAACGTCGGCCCCGGGCTTGGCGACACCATCGGCCCCGCCGGCAATTTCGCGCCACTCCCGGATGCCGCCAAATGGTTGCTGTGTGTGGGCATGCTGCTGGGGCGGCTCGAGATCCTTACCGTACTGGTATTGCTGACGCCGATGTTCTGGCGCAAGTAGGCTGACAAATGACCCGACCTCGAGGAGGCCCGGACCGATGAACGTCACTCCCGAGCCACGCCCCGCCAGCGGCCCGCGGCCGACGGCCGACCCCGATGCGGCGCAGGCGGTCGCCGAGACCGAATCGTCCCGGCAGGCGCCGGCGAATCGCGTGCGCCTGCTGGTGGCGCTGAGCGGCGGCAGCGAGGATGCCGCCCTGGTGCGCACCGCCCATCGCCTGGCCGCGCGTGATGGCGTGCGCTGGCGAGCGATACACGTGGACAACGGCCGCGACGATTCCGAGCGCCGGCTGGTGCTGGAAAAGGACTTCGCCATGGTGCACCGTCTGGGCGGCGAGACCCGTGTGCTCCAGGGGCAGGACCGGGCCGCGGAGTTGCACGACTACGCCCGCGAGCATCGCATTGCCACCTTGCTGGTGGGCTGTTCGCGTCCCTCCGGCTGGCGTGTCTGGCGCCGCACCCTCGCCGAGCAGCTGCTGCGCCGCGGTGGGACCTTCGACCTGATAGTGGTGGCGGAGGCCCGGCAGCGCCCGCGCTTCCGGCCGCGGCACGTCTGGCAGCCGCTGCGCTTGCGCGAGCCGGTGGTGGTGCTGCTCAGTATCCTGGGCGCCCTGGTGGTGGCCTGGGGGCTGGAGTCCTGGCTGGAACTGGCCAACCTGTCGCTGGTGTTCCTCGCCGCGGTGCTGGCCAGTGCCACCCTGGCCGGCACCCGGGCGGCGATGCTCAGTGCCGGGCTCGGCTTCCTGGCCTTCAACTTCTTCTTCACCCAGCCACGTTTCTCCCTGGCCATCGTCGAGCACGGACAGCTGCTCACCGTGGTCTTCTTCCTGATGGTGGCGGTGGTGGTCGGCCAATTGGCCGGCAGCGGGCGCCGTCGGCTGTTGGCGCTGCGGGCCAGTCGGGAGCAGACTCACCGACTGCTGACCTATGCCCGGGCCCTCTCGGCCGCCACCGACCGGGACCAGGTGGGCGAGATCGGGGTCACGTCGCTGGAGCGCTGGCTGGGCGTTCCCGTGGTGCTGCTCGACCGGGATGAGGAGGACGCCGACCTGACGATCCGCCACGCGGCTCCGCCCGGCATGACCCTGGACGCGGGGGCGCTGACGGCGGCGGGCTGGAGCTGGCAGCATCGACAGCCCAGCGGCCGCGGCACCGAGAACCTGCCCGACCAGCAGTGGCGACTGCTGCCCCTGGTGGAGCAGGGGCGAGTGCTGGGCATCGTGGGCCTCAAGCTGGCGGTGCGCGAGACGCCCCCGGGACCCGATCAGGAGGCGCTGATCGAGGCGCTGTCCAGCCAACTGACCATGGCCCTGGAGCGTACCCGCCTGGTCGGCGAGCTGGGCGCGGCGCGCCTCTCCGAGGAGAACGAGCGGCTGCGTTCGGCCCTGCTGTCCTCGGTGTCCCACGATCTGCGCACGCCACTGGCGTCGATCATCGGCTCGGCCAGCTCGTTGCGTGAGCTCGAACCTCAACTGAGCCGGCAGGACAGGCGCGAGCTGCTCGACGGCATCCTCACCGAGAGCGAGCGGCTCAACCGCTACATCCAGAACCTGCTCGACATGACGCGCCTGGGGCACGGTAGCCTCCGGATCGAACGCGACTGGATCTCGCTGGATGATCTGGTGGCGGCCGCCCTGCGGCGGCTGGGGTCGTCCCTGGAGGGCCTGGAGATCGAGCGTGACTGGCCCGACGATCTGCCACTGCTGCACGTGCATCCCGCACTGATCGAGCAGGCCCTGGTCAACGTGGTCGACAATGCCGTGCGCTTCTCGCCACCGGGCGGCCGGGTCGGTCTCCACGCCAGACTCGACGCCGCCCAGCGGCGACTCGAGATCAGGGTGACGGACCAAGGACCAGGCATCGCCCCCGAGCTGCGCGAAGCGGTATTCGACATGTTCGTCACCGGCGGCGAGGGCGATCGCAGCCGCTCCGGTACCGGCCTCGGCCTGGCCATCTGCCGTGGGATGCTCGGCGCCCATGGCGGCGACATCGATGCCAGGCCCGGACCCGGAGGCATCGGTACCAGCATCGTGATGCACCTGCCCCTGCCGGCAGCAGAAGAGGGGAGGCCCGATGACGACTGATCGCTGGCGGGTGCTGATCGTCGACGACGAACCGCAGATCCGCCGCTTCCTGCGCATCAGCCTGGTCTCCCAGGGGTTCGAGGTGCTCGAGGCCGCGACCGGCGCCGAAGGGGTGTCGCGTGCCCTGGACGAGGCGCCCGATATGGTGCTGCTGGACCTGGGGCTTCCCGACATGGACGGCCAGACGGTGCTGGATTCGCTGCGCTCCCGCAGCGCGGTCCCGGTGATCGTGGTCTCGGTGCGCGGGCACGAGGCCGAGAAGGTGCGGGCCCTGGACACCGGCGCCAACGACTATGTCACCAAGCCGTTCGGCATCCAGGAGCTGCTGGCGCGGGTGCGCTCGCTGCTGCGCCACCACGGGGCAGCCCGGGATGACCCGGCGGCATTGCGCTATCGCCGCGCCGGCCTGGTCATCGATCTCGGCGCCCGGCGGGTCAGCCTCGACGACGAGCCGGTACACCTGACGCCGAAGGAGTATGCCGTGCTGGAGCGCCTGGTGAGGCACGCCGGGCGTGTGGTGACCCAGACCCAGCTGCTGCGCGAGGTGTGGGGGCCGACCCATGCCCACGACACCCACTACCTGCGCATCGTGGTCAGCAAGCTGCGCCACAAGCTCGGCGACGACCCGCGCTCGCCGTACCTGCTGCAGACCGAGGCGGGGATCGGCTATCGCCTGCTGGCGGAGCCCGATCCGCCCGGGTGACGATCGGCTCGACGTTCTTCGATGGCGCTGCGGCGAAACCCCGTGTGGCCATGAACATGGAAGCAATTTCCGTAAACATGGCTCGATGAGCTATCATGACGCTCTCGATTCATCAACTGGAGCCCTCCATGAGCTTTTACGTCTATCTCTCCGGCGAGATCCACACCGACTGGCGCGATGAGATCCGCCGCGGCGCCGAGGCCTCCGGCCTGGACATCGTCTTCACCTCGGCGGTGACCGACCACGACGCCAGTGACGCCGCCGGCGACCATCTGGGCGAGGAGAGCCAGCCGTTCTGGCGCGACCACAAGTCGTCCAAGGTCAACGCCATCCGCACCAAGACGCTGATCGAGCAGAGCGACCTGGTGGTGGTGCGCTTCGGCGACAAGTACAAGCAGTGGAACGCGGCCTTCGACGCCGGCTATTGCGCGGCTCTGGGCAAGCCCTATGTCACCCTCCACGGCGAGGAGATCATCCATCCACTCAAGGAAGTCGACGCCGCGGCCATGGCCTGGGCCACCACCACCGACCAGGTCGTCGAGATCCTGCGCTACGTCACCCGGGCATGATCGTTCCGGTCGCCGCGGCAGCGTTCTCGTGATCGGCGACCGGCTCGGACCTGGGAGGGCCACCGCACCACTCTTGCCAACCTTGGGTCAGACCCTCGGCGGGGCCGATTCCACTTGCAGGGTGCCTCCCGGATGAACGTCTTTGGGTCAGACCCTCGGCGGGGCCGATTCCACTTGCAGGGTGCCTCCCGGATGAACGTCTCGGCACGTTGATTCCGTCATAGGGCGTGCAGTCTAATCACTATTAAGATGAGGGGTGAGATTCTGTTTCGTGCGGCGGCGAGATGTCAGTCGTGTGGATTCTGACTGGCTGTGAGGGACTTCATTCGGAGACAGCGCAAGAAAAGGAGACAGGTAGCTCCTGAGCGTGCGAGGTGAAATATGAAAGTGAAGCGAATAATGTCGAACATGGAGACCCCGGATGTCCAGAAGGCGGCTGCCTTTTATGGAGACATATTGGGTCTTGAGCTGATCATGAACCACGGGTGGTTCCAAACGTATGGCTCGGATGCACAGATGACGGTTCAAGTCAGCTTCGGCTCTGAGGGTGGCTCCGGCACGCCGGTACCGGACTTGTCAATAGAAGTCGACGACTTGGAAACGGCATTGAAAAGAATGAAAGAGGCAAACATCCCCATAGAATACGGTCCGGTGAGCGAGCCCTGGGGAGTACGGCGGTTCTATGTACGCGATCCGTTCGGACGGCTCATCAATATATTGCGACATGAATGAACGACGATGCCCTGACAAGGCCGTATATGGCCCCTCCCGCGGTCAGGCTGGCTGGCCCCTCCAGAATGTCCTTTTCTCCTCAACGATTGAATAGCCATATCAATCCCGACAGTGCGAGGCTCACCAGGATCATGGTGGTGATGGGGAAGTAGAAGGAGACGTTCTCGCGGCGGATGGTGATATCGCCGGGGAGTTGACCCAGAGGCAGCTTGGAGAGCCAGGGCCAGAGCAGGCCGATGGCGATGATGAGCACGCCGACCAGGATCAGGGTGCGGTTCATGCAGGGCCTCCTGTTTCCTGAGTTCAGACTCGATGGTCTCCCGTTAGACAAAGCGCCCGCCGGTGGTTTTACCGCTGGGCGCTTCTTTTTTGCGCCGGCTCAGCCGTGCCGCTTGAGCTCGGTGAGCAGCGCCTGCAGCGGGTGCGGCAGGGCCTGCTCGGAGAGCCGTTTGACCTGGCTGCGGCAGGAGTAGCCGGTGGCCAGCAGGCGGCCGGCGTTGGCGGCGTCTTCCACCACCGGTTGCCAGGAGAGGCCGTAGACGGCCCGGGAGGTTTCGCGGTTGCGTGCCTCGTGGCCGTAGGTGCCGGACATGCCGCAGCAGCCGATGGCGACCGGTTCGAGCTCCAGGCCGAAGGCGGCGAACACCTGCTGCCAGGCCTTGGGGCTGCCCGGAGCGTTGGTGGCCTCGGTGCAGTGGGAGAGCAGCTTGTAGCCGGGGGCTTTCACCGCGGCCCCGTCTTGTGAGCCCTGGCGTGGCGCCAGGTGCGAGGCCAGGGTTTGTGATTGAGCGACCAACCACTCCTGGAGCATCAGCACCTCGGGCACGGCGTCCTCGCCCAGCGCCTTCACGTACTCCTGGCGGTAGGTCAGGGTCATGGCCGGGTCGATGCCCACCAGCGGCACGCCGAAGGCGGCCAGTGCGCGCAGCCGCTCGGCCTGCTTCACCGCGGTGCGTTCGAAGGCGCCGAGGAAGCCCTGGACATTGAGCGGCTTGCCGTTGGGCGCGTAGGGCGCCACGAACACCCGGATATCGAGTCGCGACAGCAGCTCGACGATGTCCCTCACCAGCCGGGCCTCGAAGTAGCTGGTGAAGGCGTCCTGGACGAGCACCACGCTTCTGGTCTTCTGGGCCTCGGTGAGCAGGCCCAGCGAAGTGGGCGTCGCCTCGGCCACGCCCCAGGCGCGCAGCTGCTTCTTGAGGCTGGAACGGGACAGCCGCGGGCTGTCGACCATGCCGATCGGGCCGGCCAGCAGCCGGTCGACCAGGCGGTTGCCCAGGGCGGCGTTGTAGAGTGGCGCCACCGGAGCCAGGTAGGGGACGAAGAATTCCAGTCCGCCGATGAGGTAGTCGCGCAGCGGGCGCAGGTAGCGGCCGTGGTAGATCTCGAGGAACTGCGAGCGGGATTCCGGCACGTTGACCTTGACCGGGCACTGGCCGGCACAGGACTTGCAGGCCAGGCAGCCGGCCATGGCGTCGTACACCTCGTGGGAGAAGTCGTCCTCGCCGCGTCGCTTGGCCAGGGTGTTGCGTAGCCGCCACGGGAAGTCGCGTACGAAGCCCCACACGCCCTCGGCCTGCTTCTTCCGTGACTCCTCGACAACGTCGATGCCGGCGGCGCCCTGCAGGCGCAGCCACTCGCGCATCAGGCTGGCACGCCCCTTGGGCGAGTGGATGCGCTCGCGGGTGGCCTTCCACGACGGGCACATGGCATCGTTCGGGTCGTAGTTGTAGCAGGCGCCGTTGCCATTGCAATAGACGATGGCGCTGTGGGCCTGCCATACCCGTTCGTCGATCTGGCGGTCGAGCTGGCCACGGGTGGGCACGCCGTCGATGGTCAGCAGCCCCGGGTCCACCCATTTCACGGCTTCCTCCCGCGCGGCGGAGCCAGCATCACTCGCGGCGTCGGGCGGGTTGGAAAGCGCCGCGGTTTCGGGCGGGGTATCAAGCGCCTTTCCCGCGGCTTCGGGCGGGATAGAGAGTGGAGTCGCGATCTTGCCCGGGTTCAACTGATTGTGGGGGTCGAAGGCGGCCTTGACCCGCTGCAGGCTGGGGTAGAGCTCGCCGAAGAACTTCGGGGCGTACTCCGAGCGCACGCCCTTGCCGTGCTCGCCCCACAGCAGGCCGTGGTACTTCTTCGTCAGCGCGGCGACCTCGTCGGAGACCTCGCGGATCAGCCGTTCTTGTGCGGGGTCCTTCATGTCGATGGCCGGGCGCACGTGGAGCACCCCGGCATCGACGTGGCCGAACATGCCGTAGGCGAGGCCGCGGGCGTCCAGGGCGGCGCGGAACTCGGCGATGAAGTCCGCGAGGTGCTCGGGCGGCACCGCGGTGTCCTCGACGAAGGGGATGGGACGCTTCTCGCCCTGGACGTTGCCGAGCAGGCCCACGGCGCGCTTGCGCATGGCGTAGACGCGCTGGATGGCCTCGCGGCCGGAGGCCAAGGTGTAGCCGAGGCGCTCGACGCTGTCGTCGGCCTCCAGGTGGCGGCAGAAGGCCGCGACCCGCGCGGCCAGCCGCGCGGGGTCTTCGTCGTTGAATTCGACCAGGTTGATACCGCGGATCGCCGCCGCCTGGCGGGTGGCCGTGGCGGTATCGCCGCCGCTCTCGGCTTCAGTGGGTTCGCTGGCGGTTGACCGCCCCGCCGGAAAGAACTCCGCCACGCTGTCCCAGACGAAGTCCTCCATCGCCAGCTGCAGCACGGTGTCGTCCACCGTCTCGATGGAGGTGGGCGCCGCACTGCTCGCCATCAGCGCCTTGGCGTCACGCAGGGCGTCCATGAAGCCGGTGTAGCGCACGTTGACCAGGGTCGAGTGCTTGGGGATCGGCAGCACCTTGAGCACCGCCTCGTTGAGCAGGCCAAGCGAACCCTCTGAGCCACACAGCAGGCTGTTGATATCGAGCCGGCCCTGGTCGTCGCGCAGGTGCGCCAGGTCATAGCCGGTCAGGCAGCGGTTGAGCGGCGGGAAGGTGGTGCGGATTCGCTCGCCCTGGGTGTCGATAATCTCCCGGGCGGTGCGGTAGGCGCGGCCGGTGACGTCGTCGCGCGCGCAGAGCGCCTCGAGGTCGGCGTCCTCCACCGGGCGACCGGTCAGCCGCTCGCCGCCGAGCAGCACGCTGTCGAGCTCGAGCACGTGATCGCGGGTCTTGCCGTACTCGCAGCTGCCCTGGCCGCTGGCGTCGGTGCTGATCATGCCGCCGATCGTCGCACGATTGGAGGTGGAGAGATCCGGGGCGAAGAAGAGGCCGTGGGGCTTGAGCGCGGCGTTGAGCTGATCCTTGACGACCCCGGCCTGGACCCGCACCCGACGGTTTTCCACGTCGATCTCGAGGATGCGGTTCATGTGCTTGGACACATCCACTACCAGGCCATCGGTGAGTGACTGGCCGTTGGTGCCGGTGCCGCCGCCGCGAGGCGTGAGCACCACCCGGCGATGTTCCACCTGGCCGGCGAGGTGCGCAATGCGCTCGAGATCCTCTGCTCCCCTGGGGTAGAGCACCGCCTGGGGCAGGCGCTGATAGATGGAGTTGTCGGTGGCGAGCGCCGTGCGGTTGGCGTAGTCCGGGGCGATCTCGCCCTCGAAGCCTGCCGCCTCGAGGGCCTCGAGGAAGCGGAGATAGCGGGCGTCGAGGCCTTCGATAGTGCTCGATTGAGCGATGTCCAGTCGTGCGATCATGGTGTCGTGTTCGGTCTTGGTCGCGGCCCCGGCGAGGCCGGAGGGGCAGAAGGGATGCCGCTACTTTACCCCGAGTGGGGGGGCGCGCGCATCCCGGTGCATCGGCCTCGCGTAGCACCCGGCCAGGCTTTTGCCTACAATGAGCGGCCTGATTTCACCGACTGCGACGGACCGGATTCCATGCTCGATCCCAAACTGCTGCGCGGCGACCTCGACATGGTCGCCCAACGACTGGCCAAACGTGGCTTCGTCCTCGACACCGAGCGACTCGAGGCGCTGGAATCCCGGCGCCGTGAGTTACAGGCCGAGACCGAGTCCTTGCAGAGCGAGCGCAACACCCGCTCCAAGGCGATTGGCCAGGCCAAGGCGGCGGGCGAGGACATCCAGCCGTTGCTCGACGAGGTGAGCGACCTGGGCGATCGGCTCGATGCCGCCAAGGCGCGGCTGGTCGAGGTCCAGGCCGAGTGGGACGAGGTGACCAGCGGCCTGCCCAACTTGCCCCACGAGAGCGTGCCGGTGGGCGACAGCGAGGAGGAAAACGTCGAGTTGCACCGTTGGGGCATGCCCCGGGCGTTCGACTTCGAGGTCAGGGATCACGTGGATCTGGGGGCGCTCAAGGGCGACCTGGACTTCGACCTGGCGGCCAAGTTGACCGGAGCGCGCTTCGCGGTGATGCGCGGCCCCCTAGCGCGACTGCACCGGGCCCTGACCCAATTCATGCTCGACACGCAGACCCTCGAGCATGGCTACGAGGAGTGCTATGTCCCCTACATGGTCAATGGCGATTCGCTCTTCGGTACGGGGCAGCTGCCCAAGTTCGGCGAGGACCTGTTCCGCCTCGACGACGAGCGCGGCTACCACCTGATCCCCACCGCCGAGGTGCCGCTGACCAACTTCGTGCGCGACGAGATCCTCGACGTCAAGGCGTTGCCGGTGAAGCTCACCGCCCATACGCCGTGTTTTCGCAGCGAGGCGGGCTCCCATGGCCGCGACACCCGTGGCATGATCCGCCAGCACCAGTTCGACAAGGTCGAGATGGTGCAGCTGGTCGAGCCGGAGCGGAGCTACGAGGCGCTGGAGGAGATGCGCGGCCACGCCGAGGCGATTCTCCAGGCGCTGGAGCTGCCGTATCGCGTCGTCACGCTCTGTACCGGCGATATGGGCTTCGGCGCCGCCAAGACCTATGACCTCGAGGTGTGGCTGCCGAGCCAGCACACCTACCGTGAGATCTCCTCGGTCTCCAACTGCGAGGACTTCCAGGCGCGGCGCATGCAGGCGCGCTTCCGTCATCCCGAGCAGAAGAAGCCGCAGCTGCTGCATACCCTGAATGGCTCCGGCCTGGCGGTGGGCCGTTGCCTGATCGCGGTGATGGAGAACCACCAGAACGCCGACGGTTCCATCACCGTCCCCGAGGTGCTGCGGCCTTATATGGGCGGGACCGAGACCATCAACGTCTGAGTATCAGGGGGCTGTCGTCGCGGCTTTCCCGGCGATAGGCCTGCGCGGAGGCGCTGTGAACCCTTCCCTGGGCGCTACATTCCTCTTCCCTGAGGAATGACCTCCGCTCCGACCCGTCTCCGGCGCCGCTTGCTCCAGTCTTTATCCGCGAGCGTCCCGCTCGGCGCTACGGCTCGATCTCCCAGCTGACGCTGACCCCCGCCTCGATGGTGATGGTGCCGGGGCGGTACTCGGCCTGGGGAGCGCTTTCCCGGGCGTCGGCGTTCATGGCCATCATGCGCGGGGCGTAGATCGGGGGGCGGGTCTCGCTGATGCTGGTCACCACGCCCAGCGATACACCCAGGGTGTCGGCCATCAGCCTGGCCTTGTGGCGGGCCCTCTCGAGTGCCTTGACCAGGGCCTCGTCGGTGGCGGCATCGCGGTCGGCAAGATCGTAGGTCACGCCGTCCAGGGCATTGACGCCGGCCTCGGTCAGGGCATCGAGCAGCACGGGCAACTGCTCCAGGTCTTCGACCTCGACCCGGAAGGGGCGCTCTAGGCGGGTGCGTACCAGCGTCTCGCGCTCGCCCTCCGTACGTCGCTCTCCGGGGTGGTACTCCGGCTGCACGTTCAGGGATCCGGCACTGATGGCGTCGTGCTCGAGGCCGGCCGCTTCCAGGGTCCGAATGAGGATGGCGGCACGCTCTTCCAGGCGGTCGCGGGCCTCGCGCAGGGCGTCGGGATCGCTCGTGGCGTCATCGCGCTGGGTGATGGCCGGGGTGCGTTCCCAGAGGCGGGCGCTGAGGGTGGCACGGTCGGGGATCACGTCGAGTTGTGCCTCGGCCTGGACATCGAGCCGGGAGCTCGTCTCCTCGGCCAGCGTGGTGGTGGCCGTCAGCGGCGTGACGACGAGCAGGACACCTAACAGCAGGTGCCGCGGGAAGAGAGGGAGCGGCATGGAAGCCTCCTTGCGACAGATGGGGAAAACGGCGGCATGATGGCATGATAGTGCTCGCTTCGAGCGCGGGCGTCAGCCGTGGTTCCGCGGTCGGGATGGCGTCCATCGAATCTGCACCTTCTCCATGGGGGGCAAACGGTTTGTACCCGCGCCCGGCAGGCGGCATCATGGGCGTTCACTGGTTGGTAGGGACCCCGGCATGCGCCTCCCAGACGACGAGTCCTTGCGGACCGTTCCCCTCAACCTCACCCTGGCTCTGGCCGCTCTGGTGATCATTATTGCCGGCCTGAAGGCCGGGTCGGACCTGATCGTGCCACTGCTGCTGGCGCTGTTCATCGCGGTGGTCTGTACGGCACCGGTGCAGTGGCTCCATCGCCTGGGGCTCAGCCTGCGCCTGGCGGTCTGGATCACCCTGCTGGTGATCGGGGCCTTCCTGTCCCTGCTGGGACTGCTGGTCGTGAACAGCTTCGGTACCTTCGTCGAGGCTCTGCCGGGCATCGAGACACGCCTCTACGAGTACTATCTGAGCCTCCTCGATCGACTCGCCACCATGGGGCTCGCCATCGATCCGGAACGCCTGGCGAGGCTGCTGGAGATCGAGGACGATGGCGCCTGGGTGACGGCGCTGCTCGGTGAGCTGGGCAACCTGCTGGTGCAGAGCGTGGTGGTGGCCCTGCTGGTGGTGTTCATGCTCTTCGAGACGCTCAACTTTCGTGACAAGGTCTCCCGCGCCCTGGCCAATCCGGCGCCGAGCCTGCGCCGGTTCAGCGAGTTCAGCCTGACGCTCAAGCGCTACCTGGCGGTCAAGACGATGATCAGCCTGGTGACCGGGGCACTGGTCTGGTTGGCCTGTGTGCTGGTGGGCGTGGACTTTCCCCTGCTGTGGGCCGTGCTCGCCTTCGCGCTCAACTTCATCCCCAACATCGGCTCGGCCATTGCCGCCATCCCGCCTGTCCTGTTGCTGCTGGTCTCGCAGGATGGTGGCCCGCTTCAGGCGCTGACGCTGGCGATGGCCTACCTGGTGATCAACTTCGTGCTCGGCAACATGGTGGAGCCACGGGTGATGGGGCGGGCGCTGGGACTGTCGACCTTCGTGGCCTTCCTCTCCCTGGTGGTATGGGGCTGGGTATTCGGGGCCGTGGGCATGCTGCTTTCGGTAGTGCTCACCATGACGCTCAAGATCGCCCTCGACAGTCACCCCGATACCCGTTGGATCGCCCACTTGCTGGGACCCGGTGAACGCTTCGTCGACGACGGCCTCGAGGACGCCGACAAGCCGCCCTCTCGGCGCGACGATACGGGGTGAGTCGGAAACGACATCGCCCCGGTCACGACCGGGGCGATGGGGGGAGGCCAGCGGGCGTCGATCAGGCGTTCTGGTCGATGAATTGCGCCAGCTGTGACTTGGACTGGGCACCGACGAGAGAGGCCACCTTGCTGCCTGACTTGAACAGCATCACGGTGGGAACGCCCCGTACCCCCTGCTCGGCGGCAATCTCCGGGGCGTCGTCCACATTGATGCTGACGACCTTGAGGTTGCCGGTGCGCTCCTCGGCGACCTCGTCGACCACCGGTGCCATCACCTTGCAGGGACCGCACCAGGGGGCCCAGAACTTGAGCAGGACCGGCGTCTCGGCCTTGAGGACTTCCTGCTCGAAGTTGGCATTGGTGACATCGACGTTGTTGGCCATGTGATTCTCCAGTTACGTTGCGCTGCATCGAGCGGGTCAGGGTGACACACCAGGGGCGTGTCTGGTCGGCTGATGTTAGCGGCCGACCGGTTCGCTGGCAAATAGCAGCTTCGACGGCGAGCGATCGCTCCTGGCCGAGGACGGATGGAGCGCGCGGCCGACCTGGGTGGTTTTCTTTATATGCGATATAGTGATTACATGATGCCGCTTTAATCGCTATTGTGTATTGGATTGCCGGGCGGTAGAGGGAGCCGAGTCCACCATGAAACTGCAGCAGCTGCGCTATATCTGGGAAGTCACTCGCCACAATCTCAATGTGTCGGCCACGGCCCAGAGCCTCTATACCTCACAGCCGGGGATCTCCAAGCAGATTCGCCTGCTGGAAGACGAACTCGGCGTGGAGATCTTCGCCCGCAGCGGCAAGCACCTCACCCGGGTCACGCCGGCGGGGCAGTCGATCATCGAACTGGCCGGCCAGGTGCTGCGTCTCACCGAGAACATCAAGGAGGTGGCGCAGGAGCACAGTGACGAGCGTCGCGGTAGCCTGTCGATCGCTACCACCCACACCCAGGCGCGTTACGCGCTGCCGCCAGTGATCCGCGACTTCACCCGCAAGTACCCGGACGTGGCCCTGCACATGCAGCAGGGCACGCCCAAGCAGATCGCCCAGATGGTCAGCGACGGCCAGGCCGACTTCGCCATCGCCACCGAGTCGCTTGAGTTGTTCAACGACCTGGTGCTGCTGCCCTGCTATCGTTGGAATCGCTGCGTGCTGGTGCCCAGGGAGCATCCCCTGGCTCGGCTCGAGACCCTGAGCCTCGAGGAGCTGGCCACGTATCCGATTGTCACCTACGTGTTCGGCTTCACGGGGCGTTCACAGCTCGATGACGCCTTCAGGGCTCGTGGCCTGTCGCCCAACGTGGTACTGACCGCCGCCGATGCCGACGTGATCAAGACCTATGTGCGACTGGGCATGGGGGTCGGGATCGTCGCCCACATGGCGGTGGATCCGGAACAGGATACCGACCTGGTGGCACTCGATGCCGGGCACCTGTTCGAGAGTTCTACCACCAAGATCGGCATTCGTCGCGGCACCTTCATGCGCAGCTACATGTATGACTTCCTGCAACGCTTTGCCTCGCACCTGGAGCGCGATCTGGTCGACGCCGCCATGATCGCGGGGCCGCGCCACGAACAGGAGCTGTTCGAGGATATCGAGCTGCCGGTGCGTTGAACCGGATCAGTGCTGCAGGTGCAGGCCGCACTCACGCTTCTCTTCGACCTTGGTGGGGTCGAAGTAGTCGAAGTTGTTGGGCAGGTCATGGGCCTGCAGGTACTGGTACATGTCTCGGGCGCTCCAGTGCAGCAGCGGCGAGACCTTCAGCAGGCCATCGGCATTGCGGCTGACGGGGGCCATGCGTGCACGCTCCGGGGTGTCCTCGGCACGCAGCGCCGTGAACCAGATGTCCGGAGCCATCTCCCGTAGCGCCCGCTCGAAGGGCTCCAGCTTCACTTCCCGGGTGAAAGCGTCGTGGCGAGGATCCTCGATGCCCGGCATCGGGCCTTCCACGGCTTCCCGATGGGCCCGGGTACGGCGCGGCAGGTAGGTGATCAGGTTGAGGTCGAGCCGCTGGGCCAGCTCGTCGGCGAACCGGTAGGTGGCCTCGGTGTTGTAGCCGTTGTCCATCCACACCACCGGGATGTCAGGCCGCTGGCGCGTCACCATGTGCAGGATGACCGCTTCGAAAGGGCGGAAGTTGGTGGTGCAGATCGGCCGTTCGCCCTGCTCCAGGGCCCAGCGAATCAGGGCTTCGGGGTCATTGCCAAGCTCATGGTTGATAGCGTCGAGGGGTGATGCCATAGGGAGGGGGCTCCGGGTCGTTGACGATATTGGCCTTACCCTACCAAAGCCTGGAGATCGCCCCCCAATACCGTTTCATTGGATGAATATATCCAAACGGAAGAAAAGCAGCGTTACTTATTCCATATTGTGCTGAATGCCGGTGGCCGTCAGGGCGCGCATCAGGTGGCGGATCTTGTCCAGGGTCTCGGCATACTCGTCCTCCCCCCTGGAGTCGGCCACCAGGCCACCTCCCCCCCAGAGGTGCAGACGCCCGCGGTCGGCAACGGCGGTACGGATGGCAATGGACGTATCCATCCGCCCGCGCACGTCCACGTAGCCGAGACTGCCACAGTAGGCGCTGCGACGGCAGGGTTCGAGTTCGTCGATGATCTGCATGGCGCGCACCTTGGGGGCGCCGGTGATGGAACCGCCGGGAAACGCGGCCTCCAGCAGGTCCAGCGGGCGTTGCCCGGTGGCCAGCTCGCCGGTGACCACGCTGACCAGGTGGTGGACATTGGCGTAGCTCTCGAGGCCGCAGAGTTGTGGCACTCGTACGCTGCCCGGGCGACAGACCCGGCCCAGGTCGTTGCGTAACAGATCGACGATCATCACGTTCTCGGCGCGGTCCTTGAGGCTCGCTTCCAGCTCCACGGCGAGACGCCGGTCTTCCTCGGGAGTGTCGCCGCGGGGGCGGGTGCCCTTGATCGGGCGTGCCTCGATCTGATCGCCGAGGCAGCGCAGGAAGCGCTCCGGCGAGAGCGACAGGATCGCCTTGTCGTGCCAGGCCATGTAGCCGGCGAATGGGGTCGGTGTGGCCTGGCGCAGGCGCAGGTAGGCGGCCCAGAGGTCGCCGGCGTAGGGGGCGCTGAAGCGCTGGGCCAGGTTGATCTGGTAGCAGTCGCCGGCACGGATATAGCGCTGGACGGCGTCGAAGCGCCGCAGGTAGCCGTCCCGATCCATTTCGCCCGTGAAGGCGGCGGTGAGGTGGAAGCCGCCCGTCGGTTCGGGGGGCTCGTCCAGCCAGCGGATGACCTGGCGGCGTCGCTCGGGCGTGGCCACGAGCCAGGTTTCCTGGCGCGCGTGATCCTGGATCAGCGCCCAGTCATGCAGGCCGACACGACTCGACGGCAGCTCGACCACCCGCTGTGCGCGGCCGGCGACCGGCTCCAGCCGGCTCGCCAGGTCGTAGCTCCAGAAGCCGATCAGTCCGCCGAGAAACGGCAGGTCGCTGTCGGGCACCGTCGCCGGCAGGCGGTCGAGCAGTGCCTGCTGGGCGGCAAAGGGGGAGAGGCCGGCGAGCGCCGGCTCGCCGAGGACACCGCCTTCGGCATCGATCTCGAGCAGGCCCAGTGGGTCGCTGCTGAGGATGTCGTAGCGGCCTCCCGGAGCGGTAGGACGCCCACTGTCGAGCAGTACGGCACCGGGGCGGTGGCGAAGTGTCGCGAAGTAGGCCAGCGGATCCTCGCGGTGGGGCAGAGGGGTGATCTCGAGTCGTGGTGTCATCAAAGCGCCTTCCCGGAACAGGCGCCTCATTCTAGGCACCCCGACCCGGTTTGTCCCTCCCGTTGCCCCGCCGCCGCGATGACGCCCTGTCAACGAGGCGGCAAGAATTGTCGACATTGTTGACTGGGCTGGATGGGTTGTCTACAACCAAAGATGTAGGTTGCCGCGTCGAGTCCATGGTTGACCGCTTTTCGGCCAGTGATTAAAGTGTTTCTATCACTTGATTGTCGACAATTGCCATGAACTCTATCGTACCAGAACAGGCTAGTCCCGAGGTTCGCACCCTGGCGGAACGGGTCTTCCAGCAGCTTCAGGATGCCATCGTCAGGGGCGAGCTGGCGCCGGGCAGCAAGATCACCGAGCCCGGGCTGTCGAAGGCCTACGGTATCTCCCGGGGGCCGCTGCGCGAGGCGATGCGCCGCCTGGAAGCCCATCGACTGATCGAGCGGGTGCCGCATGTGGGGGCTCGGGTGGTCAAGCTGTCGATGAGGGAGCTGCTCGAGCTGTTCGATGTGCGCGAGGCACTCGAGAGCATGGCGGCCCGGCTGGCCGCCGAAAACATGACCGCCGAGGAGATCGCCGGCCTGCGCGAGGTGCTCGCACTGCATGAGCGTCAGAGCGACCTCAAACGCGGTGAAGCCTACTATCAGCGCGAGGGCGACCTCGACTTCCACTATCGCATCGTCCAGGGCAGCCACAACAAGATGCTGATGACGATGCTCTGTGATGACCTCTATTACCTGGTGCGGCTCTACCGTACCCAGTTCAGCGCCAGCGGTTCGCGCCCCCAGCGTGCCTTCGTCGAACACCACCGCATCGTCGATGCCATCGAGGCCGGCGACGCCGAGCTGGCCGAGCTGCTGATGCGGCGACACGTCAGTGCCTCCCGGGCCAATGTCGCCGACCGCTATGCCGCCATTCTGACCCAGGAAGCCGAGGCGACCGCCTGAGGCCGGCCCGGACAACACGAGGAGAGATCGCATGACGCAACAGACACCCGGTGCGCGCTTCCGCGCCGCCCTCGAGGCCAGCCGACCGCTGCCCATCGTCGGTACCATCAATGCCTACACTGCCATGATGGCCGAGCGCGTCGGTCACCGGGCGATCTACCTGTCGGGTGGTGGCGTGGCCAACGCCTCTTTCGGGCTACCCGACCTCGGCATGACCACCATGAACGATGTGGTCGAGGACGCCCACCGCATCTGTGGTGCGACGGAGCTGCCGTTGCTGGTGGATATCGACACCGGCTGGGGCGGTGCCTTCAACATCGCCCGCACCGTCAAGGAGATGCAGCGTGCCGGCGTGGCCGCCGTGCACCTGGAGGACCAGGTGGCTCAGAAGCGCTGCGGCCATCGGCCCAACAAGGCGATCGTCTCCCAGGCCGAGATGGTTGATCGGGTGAAGGCCGCCGCCGATGCGCGCCTCGACCCCGACTTTTACTTGATCGCCCGCACCGATGCCTTCCAGAAGGAGGGGCTGGATGCCGCCATCGAGCGCGCCAACGCCTGCATCGAGGCGGGTGCCGACGCCATCTTCGCCGAGGCGGTGCATACCCTCGACGACTATCGCGCCTTCTGCGAGCGCGTCGATGCGCCGATCCTGGCCAACATCACCGAGTTCGGGGCCACACCGCTGTTCACCCAGCACGAACTCGGCGAGGTGGGCTGCCGCATGGTGCTCTATCCGCTGTCGGCCTTCCGCGCCATGAATGCCGCGGCGCTCAGGGTCTACCAGAGCATCCACGACAAGGGGCATCAGCGCGACGTGGTCGAGCTGATGCAAACCCGCGACGAGCTCTACGACTTCCTCAATTATCACGCCTTCGAACAGAAGCTCGATGCCCTCTTCGCCGAGAAGGGCGACGACGCCTGATCGACTGGCGACCTCGACAAGAACCAAGACAAGAACCAAGACAAGAACCAAGACAAGAACACGCCAGACAAGGAGACACGCCATGACAGATAAACCCGTCAGCAGCACCGGCCTGCGTGGCCAGAGTGCCGGAACCACGGCGCTGTGCACCGTCGGCAAGACCGGCGCCGGCCTGACCTATCGCGGCTTCGACATCGCGGAGCTGGCCGAGAAGGCGCGCTTCGAGGAAGTGGCCTACCTGCTGCTCAAGGGCAAGCTGCCCAACCAGGCTGAACTCGACGCCTATATCACCAAGCTCAAGGGCCTGCGTGGCCTGCCGCCAGCGCTCAAGGCCGTTCTCGAACAGATCCCGGCCTCTGCCCACCCCATGGACGTGATGCGCACCGGCGCTTCCATGCTGGGTAACCTGGAGACCGAGGAGAGCTTCGACGAGCAGCAGGACGTCTCCGATCGCCTGCTCGCCGTGCTGCCCTCGATCATCTGCTACTGGTATCGCTACTCCCACGACGGCGTGCGCATCGAGACCGAGACCGACGACGACTCCGTGGGCGCCCACTTCCTGCACCTGCTGCGCGATGAGCCGGCCTCCGAGCTGCATGCCCGGGTGATGAACGTCTCGCTGATCCTCTACGCCGAGCACGAGTTCAATGCCTCGACCTTCACCGCCCGCGTCTGCGCCTCGACGCTCTCCGACATGCATTCCTGCGTGACCGGCGCCATCGGTTCGCTACGCGGCCCGCTGCACGGTGGGGCCAACGAGGCAGCCATGGCGATGATCGAGAACTGGACCTCGCCCGAGGAGGCCGAGCGCGAGATCCTGGGCATGCTCGAGCGCAAGGAAAAGATCATGGGCTTCGGCCACGCCATCTACCGCGAGTCCGACCCGCGCAATGCCATCATCAAGCAGTGGTCGAAGCGGCTCGCCGAGGACGTGGGCGACAGCGTGCTCTACCCGGTCTCGGAGCGCGTCGAGGCGGTGATGTGGCGCGAGAAGAAGCTGTTCTGCAACGCCGACTTCTTCCACGCCAGCGCCTACCACTTCATGGATATCCCCACCAAGCTGTTCACGCCGATCTTCGTCTGCTCGCGGGTGACCGGCTGGTGCGCGCACGTCTTCGAGCAGCGCGAGAACAACCGCATCATCCGCCCCAGCGCCGACTACGTCGGTCCGGAGCACAGCGAGTGGGTGCCGCTCGAGGAGCGCGTCTGACCCACCCGGGAGGCGGCCCCACGGGGTCGCTTCCCTCGATGCCTCGTGCCCCGATCCCACCTGGAAGACGCCCGACGCCATGAATACCGACTATCGCAAACCGCTTCCCGGCACCGAGCTGGACTACTTCGACGTGCGTGAGGCCGTCGAGGCGATCCGACCCGGTGCCTATGACACCCTTCCCTACACCTCCCGGGTGCTGGCCGAGCAGTTGGTACGCCGCTGCGCCCCCGAGTTGCTCACCGATGCCCTCAAGCAGCTGATCGAGCGCCGGCGCGACCTGGACTTTCCCTGGTATCCGGCCCGGGTGGTGTGCCACGACATCCTCGGCCAGACGGCGCTGGTCGATCTCGCCGGCCTGCGCGACGCCATCGCCGAGAAAGGCGGTGATCCGGCCAAGGTCAACCCCGTGGTACCGACCCAGCTGATCGTCGACCACTCCCTGGCCGTCGAGCATGCTGGCTTCGAGAAGGACGCCTTCGAGAAGAACCGCGCCATCGAGGACCGCCGCAACGACGATCGCTTCCACTTCATCAACTGGACCAAGACCGCGTTCGAGAACGTCGACGTGATTCCGCCCGGCAACGGCATCATGCACCAGATCAACCTGGAGAAGATGTCGCCGGTAGTACAGAAGCGACCCGCTGAGAATGGACGGTGGGTGGCCTTCCCCGACACCTGCGTCGGCACCGACAGTCACACCCCCATGGTCGATGCCCTGGGCGTCATATCCGTCGGCGTGGGTGGTCTCGAGGCCGAGAGCGTGATGCTGGGCCGTGCCTCCATGATGCGTCTGCCCGACATCGTCGGCGTGGAGCTGACCGGCAGGTTACAGCCCGGGATCACCAGTACGGATATGGTGCTGGCGTTGACCGAGTTCCTGCGCCGCGAGCGCGTGGTGGGAGCTTATCTCGAGTTCCATGGCGAGGGGGCCGATGCCCTGACCGTAGGCGACCGGGCCACCATCTCCAACATGACACCGGAGTACGGTGCCACTGCGGCGATGTTCTACATCGATGGCCAGACCATCGACTACCTCAAGCTCACCGGCCGCGATGACGATCAGGTGGCGCTGGTCGAGACCTACGCCAAGGAAGTGGGGCTCTGGGCGGACAGCTTGAAGGGCGCCGAGTACGAGCGGGTGCTGACCTTCGACCTCTCCTCGGTGACTCGTACCCTGGCAGGGCCGTCCAACCCTCACGCGCACCTGCCCACCTCCGAGCTCGCCAAGCGCGGTATCGCGGTGAACCTGGACAAGGCGCTGGAGGAAGAGCGGTTGGGCAAGATGCCAGATGGCGCGGTGATCATCGCCGCCATTACCAGCTGCACCAACACCTCCAATCCGCGCAACATGGTGGCGGCCGGCCTGATCGCCCGTAACGCCAACAAGCTGGGCCTGACACGCAAGCCGTGGGTGAAGTCGTCGCTGGCGCCAGGTTCCAAGACGGTCAAGATGTACCTGGAAGAGGCCGACTTGATGGCCGAGCTGGAAACCCTCGGCTTCGGTGTGGTGGCCTACGCTTGCACCACCTGCAACGGCATGTCCGGTGCG
Source organism: Halomonas sp. LMYGS-3 (assembly GCF_059509875.1). NCBI lineage: Bacteria > Pseudomonadati > Pseudomonadota > Gammaproteobacteria > Oceanospirillales > Halomonadaceae > Halomonas > Halomonas sp. LMYGS-3. The sequence goes on from NZ_JCAKFQ010000018.1 coordinate 82,743, forward strand.
CTGGAACCGAAGATCCAGCAGGAGATCATCGACCGCGACCTCTATGCCACCGCGGTGCTGTCCGGCAATCGCAACTTCGATGGCCGCATCCACCCTTATGCCAAGCAGGCCTTCCTGGCCTCGCCGCCACTGGTGGTGGCCTACGCCATTGCCGGCACCATCCGCTTCGACATCGAGAAGGACGTACTGGGTCACGACCAGGAGGGCAACCCGGTCACACTCAAGGACATCTGGCCAGCGGACGAGGAGATCGACGCCATCGTCAAGCAGGCGGTGAAGCCGGAGCAGTTCCGCCAGACCTATATACCGATGTTCGATCTCGACAAGAGCGCCCGCGCCCGGGTCAATCCGCTCTACGAGTGGCGCCCGCAGAGTACCTACATCCGCCGGCCGCCCTACTGGGAAGGCAACATGGCCAAGGAGCGCGGCCTCAAGGGGATGCGGCCGCTGGCGATCCTGCCGGACAACATCACCACCGATCACTTGTCGCCGTCCAACGCCATCCTGTTGGACAGCGCGGCGGGGGAGTATCTCGACAAGATGGGCGTGCCGGAGGAGGACTTCAATTCCTACGCCACCCACCGCGGCGACCACCTCACGGCCCAGCGTGCCACGCTTGCCAACCCCAAGCTGTTCAACGAGATGGTGCGCGACGGCAACGGTGAAGTGAGGCAGGGCTCGCTGGCACGCATCGAGCCGGAGGGCAAGGTGAGCCGCATGTGGGAAGCCATCGAGACCTACATGGCGCGCAAGCAGCCGCTGATCATCATCGCCGGCGCCGACTACGGCCAGGGCTCGTCGCGCGACTGGGCGGCCAAGGGGGTGGCGCTGGCCGGGGTGGAGGCAATCGTTGCCGAGGGCTTCGAACGCATCCACCGCACCAACCTGATCGGCATGGGCGTGATGCCCCTGCAGTTCGAGGCCGGCACCACCCGCCAGACCCTGGGGCTGGACGGCACCGAGACCTATGACGTGGAAGGCACGCCTTCGCCGCGCGCCACCCTGATCCTGGTGATCCACCGCCGGAACGGCGACACCGAGCGCATCCCCGTGACCTGCCGCCTGGATACCGCCGAGGAGGTCTCCATCTACTCCGCCGGCGGCGTGCTGCAGCGCTTCGCCCAGGACTTCCTCGAGTCCGAGGAGGTGGCGGGCGCATGAGCCAGGTTCCCCAGACTCATCTTTCACAACTCAGGATCCCTGCCACCTATATGCGTGGCGGTACCAGCAAGGGGGTCTTCTTCAAGCTCACCGATCTCCCGGAAGCGGCCAGGGTGCCGGGTGAGGCCCGCGACCGGCTGCTGCTGCGGGTGATCGGCAGCCCCGACCCCTACCAGAAGCAGATCGATGGCATGGGCGGGGCGACCTCGAGCACCAGCAAGACGGTGATCCTGAGCAAGAGCGAGAGCCCCGACCACGACGTCGACTACCTCTTCGGTCAGGTCGCCATCGACAAGCCATTCGTCGACTGGAGCGGCAACTGCGGCAACCTCTCCGCCGCCGTGGGGCCCTTCGCCATCGCCAATGGGCTGGTGGATCCGTCCCGGATTCCCGACGACGGCGCGGCCGAGGTGCGTATCTGGCAGGCCAACATCGGCAAGACCATCGTCTGCCGGGTGCCGATCACCGACGGCCAGGTGCAGGAGACCGGCGACTTCGAGCTGGATGGAGTGACCTTCCCGGCGGCCGAGGTGCCGGTGGCCTTCATGGATCCGGCGGACGGCGAAGGTGCCATCTTCCCCACCGGCAACCTGGTGGATGACCTGGAGGTGCCGGCCGAGGTGGTGGCGGGAGGAACCCTCAGGGCGACGATGATCAATGCCGGTATCCCCACCGTCTTCGTCAATGCCGTCGATCTCGGCTACACCGGTACCGAGCTGCAGGAAGCAATCAATGGCGATCCCCGGGCGTTGGAGCGGTTCGAGACCATCCGTGCCCATGGGGCCCTGAAGATGGGACTGATCCAGTCGCTCGAGGAGGCGGCGAACCGCCAGCACACCCCCAAGGTGGCCTTCGTGGCGCCATCGGCCGGTTACATCGCCTCCAGCGGCAAGGCGGTCGCGGCCGAGGAGATCGACCTGCTGGTGCGCGCGCTCTCCATGGGCAAGCTGCACCATGCCATGATGGGCACCGCGGCGGTGGCCATCGCCTCGGCGGCGGCCATCGAGGGCACCCTGGTCAACCTGGCTGCCGGCGGTGGCAAGCGCAATTCGGTCTGCTTCGGCCATCCCTCGGGCACCCTGCGGGTCGGCGCCGAGGCCAGCCTGGTGGACGGCCGCTGGGTGATCGACCAGGCGGTGATGAGCCGCAGCGCCCGGGTGCTGATGGAGGGCTATGTGCGCGTGCCAGGCGATACCCTCTGAGCCGAGGCCCCGGGTCGCAGGGCTCGGGACGTTGCCTATAGTGGAGGTATCAGTCGACGCAGCGACAGGAGAGGATCATGGCCACTGTGGAAGCCAACGTGCGCCCGGACTACGATGCCGAGTTGCAGAGGATCGCCGACTACGTGCTCGACTACCGGGTCGACAGCGAGGAGGCGTGGCAGACCGCCCGCAACTGCCTGATGGATACCCTGGGCTGCGGCCTGCTGGCGCTGCGCTTTCCCGAGTGTACCAAGCACCTGGGGCCGCTGGTCGAAGGCACGGTGGTGCCCCATGGCGCCCGGGTGCCCGGTACCTCGTTTCGTCTCGACCCGGTCAAGGCGGCCTGGGACATCGGCTGCATCGTGCGCTGGCTCGACTACAATGACACCTGGCTGGCGGCGGAGTGGGGGCACCCCTCCGACAACCTGGGAGCGATCCTGGCGGTGGCCGACCACCTTTCCCAGAGGCGCGTGGCACAGGGCGAGACGCCGCTGACCATGCGCGATGTCCTCGATGCCATGATCCGGGCCCACGAGATCCAGGGCGTGCTGGCGCTGGACAACTCCTTCAACCGGGTCGGTCTCGACCACGTGGTGCTGGTCAAGGTGGCCTCCACCGCCGTGGTCACCAGGATGATGGGCGCCGATCGCGAGCAACTGCTCTCGGCGCTGTCCCATGCCTGGGTCGATGGCCAGAGCCTGCGCACCTATCGCCATGCGCCGAACGCCGGCTCGCGCAAGAGCTGGGCGGCGGGGGATGCGACGTCGCGGGGCGTGCGCCTGGCCGATATTGCCCTGCGTGGCGAGATGGGGATCCCCGGAGTCCTCAGTGCCCCCCAGTGGGGCTTCTACGACGTGCTGTTCGCGAAGACCAACAAGGACCAGGCCCTCAAGCCCGAAGGCGAGCGAACCTTCTCCTTTCAACGTGACTTCGGCAGCTACGTGATGGAGCACGTGCTGTTCAAGCTCTCCTTCCCGGCGGAATTTCACGCCCAGACCGCCTGCGAGGCGGCCGTCACCCTGCATCCGCAGGTGAGGGGCCGCCTGAACGAGATCGACAGGATCGTGCTGACCACCCACGAATCGGCGATCCGTATCATCTCCAAGTCCGGCCCTCTGGCCAATCCCGCCGACCGCGACCACTGTCTGCAGTACATGACCGCCGTGCCGCTGGCCTTCGGCAATCTGGTCGCCGAGCACTACGAGGACGATTTCCACGCTGCCCACCCGATCATCGACGAGTTGCGGGAGAAGATGGAGGTGGTCGAGGAGCCACGCTACACACGTGACTACCTGGATCCCGACAAGCGCTCCATCGCCAACGCCATCCAGGTGTTCTTCAGGGACGGCAGCAGTACCGACAAGGTCGAGATCGAGTACCCGATCGGTCACCGTCGCCGTCGTGCCGAGGGCATTCCTGTGCTGGAGGAGAAGTTCCGTCGGAATCTCGTCACTCGTTTCCCGCCGGGCCGCTGCCGACAGATCCTCGACCTCTGTCGAGATCAGGGACGTCTCGAGGCCACGCCGGTGCACCGATTCCTCGACCTCTTCGTGATCTGAGTGTGCCATGCACCGACCTTGATACCGGTCATGGCCGGCGCGCGCATCCTGGGCTATAGTTTTCTGGTGCAGGGGGTTGCGTGTCCCTACGGAAATCCGTAAAGTACGCATCCGCTGCCGGCGACGGGCAACGTGGCCAGCGGTGATGAGTGGCAGAAGTGATTGTTCTGCTTGAGGTTTTTCGAGGTTTCGAAAAAGTTCTCGCTTGACAGGCA
>NZ_JCAKFQ010000019.1:0-84843 GCF_059509875.1 Halomonas sp. LMYGS-3
GCCAAGGGCCATCAAACGGCGCCCCCGGCCCCACCGGTTATTGAAAACGCATCGCCACCAAGCGCGTGAGGAAATCCAACGCTACGGACATCCGAAAAAGCTTAAGTAAGTGCCATTCGGGTCTGACCCCCGGGGCTTGCCGGGCTTGGCAGGCGTCGGTGTGCCCCCCTCCGGTCATCGGGGGGCGGCTTTCAGCCATTGCCAGTAGTCCTGGAGGCCGTCGCGGATATCCGTGAAGCGGGGGGTGAAGCCGAGTTCCCGCTGGGCCAGCGAGATATCCAGCGGTGCCCCCCTGACCACGAACGGGCCCGGGCCGAGCTGGACGTTGGCGCGGTGGCCGATGATGTCGGCGACGTGGTCGACGAGCTGCAGATGGTCGACGGTCACGCCGCTGGAGATGTTGAAGTTGCGGTGGGTGACGCTCTCCTTCTCGAACAGCTTGACGATCCCGGCCGCCGTGTCGTGGACATGGGTCCAGTCCAGGGCCTGCTCGGCGCCGTTGGGGGCCTGGATGTCGTCGAGCCCTTCCAGCGGACCGAACAGTGCCTGGTAGACCAGGTGCATGTGCGAGGGGCGCTTGCCGGGACCGTAGACGAAGAACAGCCGCGCGTTGCGCACGTCCATGCTGTAGGTGTCGCTGTACTGCAGGCCGTAGAGTTCACCAGAGATCTTGGTGGCACCGTAGAGGTCGGTTGCCTTGTAGGGGGTCGCTTCGCTCTGGGGGCCGGGGGCATCGCCGTAGACGGCGCCAGAGCTCATGTTGACGACCTTGTCGATGCCCAGGATCCGGCAGATCTCGAGCACATTCAGGGTGCCGGTGGCGTTGATCGAGATGTGCTTGAAGGGGCGTTGCTGGAAGTGCGGGCCGGCGATGACCGAGACCCCGTGGATCACCCCTTCGAGGTCGTCGCGATGACGCAGCAGGAGCTCGAACATGCTGTGATAGTCGAGCACGTCGACGCTTTCCAGTACCAGCCGGTCGCGCACCTCCTCCAGGTAGTCGAGCCCCAGCCGGTCGAAATGGTTAGCGGCCATGTCGCAGAGGATGACCTGCTTGCCTTGCTTGGCCAGTTGGTAGGCCACCCAGGAGCCGACGTGGCCGAGCCCCCCCGTGATCAGAACGGACATGATGTGAATCTCCTCGGTTGTCTCGGACAGGCGTTGACTGTCCTAGTTGAGTACCAGGTCGGGCAGGAACATGACGATTGCCGGAAAACAGATGATGATCAGCAGTACCACGACCAGCGGGATGTAGAACGGCATGGTTTCCCGTACCAGGCCCGCGAAGGACATGCCGGTGATCTTCTGGATGGTGAACAGCACGGTGCCGACCGGGGGCGTGATCAGGCCGATCATCAGGGTGAAGATCATCACTACCCCGAAGTGCACGGGGTCGATGCCGTACTGGATGACCACGGGCACCAGCAACGGGGTGAGCAGGAACAGCGCCGGCACCGAGTCGATGAACAGCCCGATCAGCAGGATGAACAAGGCCAGCAGCAGCAGCAGGGCGAGCGGGTCGGTCACCGTGGCCAGCAGGAAGTCGGCCACCAGGGAGGTGACCTGGTAGCGGGCCAGCACCCAGCTGTAGAGGGCACTGCCGGCGATGATGAACAGCAGGGCCGCGGTGTCGATGGCGGTGGCGCGCAGGATGTCGAGGAACTCGCGGAAGCTGATCGAGCGATAGACCAGGAACGAGATGATCATGCAGTAGAGCAGGGCGACCACCGAGGCCTCGGTGGGGGTGAACACGCCCGACAGGATACCGACGATGATGATCAGGGGGGTGAGCATCGGCAGCAGGCCGCGGGTGATGGCGCGGGTGAAGTCGCTCAGGCGCGCCCTGGCTCGGGTGGGGAAGCCGCGGCGATGGGAGATGATGGCGACCATCACCATCAGGCCCAGCCCCATGAACAGCCCGGGGATGATCGAGGCCAGGAAGATCGCGGCGATCGAGGCATTGGCCAGCGCCCCGTAGATGACCGCGGGGATGCTGGGCGGAATGATCGGGCCGATGGTCGCCGAGCTGGCAGTGACCGCGGCACTGAAGCCGGTCGGGTAGCCGTCGTCTTCCATGGCCTTGATCTCGAGCGCCCCCAGCCCGCCGGCGTCGGCGACCGCCGAGCCCGACATCCCGGCGAACAGCATGCTGGCGACGACGTTGACGTGCCCCAGTCCCCCCTTGAAGTGGCCGACCATGGTGCGCGCGACATCGAAGACGCGATCCGAGATGCCGGCGCTGTTCATCAGCCGTCCGATGAGCAAGAAGGCGGGAATGGCCAGCAGGGTAAAACTGTTGACCCCATAGAGGGTGCGCTGGGAGATCATTTCCATGGGAATGGCATCGAAGCCCCGGGTGTAGCCCAGCACCAGCGCCGAGGAGGCGATCATGGCGAAGGCCACGGGAACGCCGATCATCAGCAGGACGATCAGGCCGACGAACATGATGACGAAGACTTCCATGGTCAATCACTCCTGCCGTTTTCGGTGGTTGGGGGGCCGCCAGCGATTCGCCGGTAGAGGTCACCGAGCAGCAACCCGATCATCAGCAGCGCGGAAATCAACTGGATGAGGTAGATGTAGGAAAAGCTCAGGCGGAAGGTGCTGGCCATGATGCCGGCCGTGCGGTCCATCATGTTCCAGGCGCCGACCACCAGCATCAGCAGCACCAGCACGCAGATCACGTCCGCTACGCTGGCGGCGATGTTGCGCAGCGACGGACTCAGGATGTCGGTGACGATGGTGATGCGGATATGCTCCTGATAGCGCAGCGCGAGCACGGAGCCCAGGAAGATCTCGGCCAGGAACAGGTAGCGTGAGGCCTCGTCGGTCCAGGACACCGCGATGCCCAGGGCGTAGCGCGAGATGACCTGTACGGCCATGATGACCAGCATCAGGGCGAAGGCGGTCATGACGATACCGGTCAGCAATCGCCAGAACAGGTCGAGGGCACGAGTAATGCGTTCCGCGGTGTTCACGGGCGCCTCCGAGGGATGTGGTTAGCAGTGGTGAGGAGGGGGCGATCCGCCGGTGGCCCGGCGGATCGCCCTGCCGTTCATTCGACCAATGACAGGACGTAGTCGCGTACCGCGGGGTGGTAGCTTTCGGCGATCTCGCGGATGGCGGGCTCGGCGGCGCTGCGGAAGGCGTCCACGTCCGGCTCGACGACCGTCATGCCGAGCTCCTGGAGCTGCGCGTAGAGGTCGGCCTGACCATCGGCGACCATCTTGTTACCCCAGGTGGTGGCCTCCTCGATGGCGCCGAGGATGATCTCGCGGTCGTCGTCGGAAAGGCCCTGGTAGAAGTCTTCGTTCATCAGCCAGTGGAAGAAGGAGTAGACGTGCTCGGTGCGGTTGACGTGGCTCTGGACCTCGTAGATCTTGCCGGCATGGATCAGGTCGACCGGGTTTTCCTGCATCTCGATCACCCCGGTCTGCAGCGAGGTGTAGACCTCGGGCCAGGCGATGGGGCTGGGCAGGGCGCCGATCTCTTCCCAGATCTGGAGCCAGGGCGCGATCTCGGGAACACGCATGCGTACGCCCTCGACGTCCGCCGGTGCCTCGACCGCGAAGTTGGAGGTCAGGTTGCGCGGGTTGCGCGCGGAAAGCCCGACCAGGCGCATGTTGCCATTGGTAACCAACCGCTCGTTGATCAACTCGCCGGTTTCCCCTTCGTAGACCTCCCTGGCCTCCCCGCTGGAGCCGTAGACGAACGGCAGATCAGCAGCGGCGAACTCCTCGGCATAGAGGGTCATGGGCATCGAGCCCCCCAGGGCGATGGCATATTCGCCGTAACTGGCCCCTTCGAGGTGGTCGCGCTCCCCGCCGACCTCGGTGCCCAGCAGGGTGACGGAAAAGGCGCCGTTGGTCTGTTCCTCGATACTCTCCTTGAGACGCTCGCCGACCTTGAACATGGCGTGCGAGGGCTCGACGTGGATGGCGATGGCCAGTTCCTCGGCCGAGGCATTTGCCGCGGTGGCGAGGGAGGCGAGACCGGCGAGGACGATGCCGCTTGCGGTTATTGTCTTCATGTTGAATACCCCTGTGCGGTTCGAGATTGGGTGGCGTGTCGGTGTTTCATCCTGAAAACGGGCTTCGAAAGGCCCGCAGCGCGACGGCGAGGTCGGGTTCCTGTCTGGCGTGTTCTTCCAGCGTCACGCCACTGGCCGTGGCGGTCTGGTCGGGGGCGAGTGGCGTCTCGATGCGATAGCGGGCACTGAACCGGGACATGCCCAGCGGGGGCCGGGTGGTGGCCATGTGCGTGCTCCTGCCGGGGTGAACCCGGTCGACGTTGTTGTTTGAGGAAAGCTAGCACGAGTTGTTTGGTAGCGCTACCATAATGTCCAGGGCGTGTAGACTGACGGCGACACGGCGAGGAGCGGATGAGGAGCAGGGCATGACGACAGAGAAGTCGGGCATCCGGGAGCGACGCCGTCATCGCGGCGACGATCGGGTGACCATCGAGGACGTGGCGAGGCAGGCCGAAGTGGCGCCGATCACGGTGTCGCGGGCCTTGAATACCCCCGAGAAGGTGTCGCCCAGGCTGCGCGAGCGCATCGAGCGCGCGGTGAACGCCCTGGGCTATGTACCGAACCTGATCGCCGGAGGGCTGGCGTCGGCGGGCACGCGGATGATCCCGGTGGTGGTGCCGTCGCTGTCGATCCTGACGTTCATCGAGGTGATACACGGTATCCAGCGGACCCTGGAGGCGGCCGGCTACCAGGTGCTGCTGGGCTCGACCGACTACGACCTGGACCGCGAGGCGGCGCTGATCGATTCGGTGCTGGGCTATTCGCCCTCGGGGGTGATCATGACCGGCCTGCAACACCGCGACAGCGCCGTGAAGCGACTCAAGGCCTGGCAGCGCCCGGTGGTCGAGATCATGGAGCTGGGCGACGCCTGCATCGACATGAACGTGGGCGTGGAGAACACCGAGGCCGGCGCCTGCATGGCCCGGCACCTGCTGGCGCGCGGCTATCGCCGGATCGCCTTCCTGGGCGCCGGGATGACCCGCGACTACCGGGCCCGGCAGCGCTACGAGGGGCATTGCCGGGCGCTGGCGGCGGCGGGGGTGGAGAGCGAGGTGCTGTTCCATCGCGAGGAGCCCTCGTCGTACGAGGCGGGGCGGCGTGTCTTCCGCGAGGCGCTGGCGGCGCGCCCCGATCTCGAGGCGCTCCATTTCGCCAACGACAACCTGGCCGCCGGGGCGATCCTGGAAGCCAACCGGCGTGGCATTCGGGTCCCGGAGGAGATCGCCATCGGCGGGTATCTGGGGCTGTCGCTCGGCGAACACCTGACCCCGCGCCTGACCACGGTGGCGGTGCCGCGCTTCGAGATGGGGGTCGAGGCGGCCAGGCTGCTGCTGGCGCGTCTGGAAGGCCGGGTGCCGCCCTCGCCGCGGATCGACATCGGTTTCGAGTTGACCGTGCGCGAGAGTACCTGAGCCTGCAGCTGCAGGGGGCTCTGGTAAACCCCTTACCGTGTGCTGATGGTTTGGTGGGGGTGACGCCGTGCCAGGGTGTTCCACGACGCCGTTAGCCAATCAGCGAGGATGTCACGATACCCAAGTGGTTGTCCTCAATGACCATAGGCATGAATACAGGTTGATACGGGAGGTCATCAAGATGTATGATGACATCATGAGTGACAGGATTCACTGAATCTCCTTTCCTCGCTGTTCGATCCCGGTGATCACGAGGCCCCTAGGAACGATGGATAAAGAACCAATACGAAGACGAAAGCTGTCACACGAGGTGCTGGACAGGTTGCTTGCGAGGCTGCGCAACGGCGACTTTCCCGTTGGCACTACCCTGCCCTCTGAGCGCGAGCTGATGGAGCAGTTCGCCGTCGGGCGGCCCGCTGTCCGGGAGGCGTTGCAGGCCTTGGAGCGCATGGGATTCATCAAGATCGTACATGGTGAAGGGGCACTTGTGACACCGATGTCGGCAGCTACCGTTCTGGGGCAAATCTCGGATGCTGCCATGTATATGCTGTCGAGTTCGAAGCCCCTGCTCGAAGATCTCAAGGAGGCACGAGTATTCTTTGAAGTCGGTATGGTGCGTATTGCGGCTGAACAGGCATCGGATGAAGAGATTGCTGTGCTGAGAGACACGCTGGAACAGCACCGTGCCAGCATAGACAGTCCGGAAAAATTCCACGAGACGGATATGGCATTACATCGTGCCATAGCGGCGATATCTCACAATCGTATTTACTCAGCCGTATCTCAGGCGATGTTGGAGTGGCTTGAGAGTTTTCACGCTGATTTGGTGTGGAACCCAGGTGCTGAAGAAATGGTGCTCGCAGAGCATGAAGAAATCGTAGAGCGTATTGCGGCTCATGACCCCGATGGAGCCGAAGAGAAAATAATCCAACACTTAACGCGAGCCAACCAGCGCTATAACATAGAGTAAGAAAATTTCGAGTCACCATGATGCAGTCTTACCCATTAAGATACCGTAAAGATTGACGGTCATCCGCATCTGCTTGGCTGCGGGCGAGTTTGGGACTGTGGATTGGGATACATCCGAAGGTCATGTATCCTAGCACTCTGAAAATTCCTGATACCATATCCAACGCATCGACCAGGTTGGTCGTCATTGACACGCAATAATCAAGCTCCTTATACGACGTCAACTACTAGTGATTGTTTTTCAGCGAACCTGATGATTGAGGAGCCGGATGCGTCAGTCGCGCATGTCCAGATCTGTGGGGAGGCGGGCCGAGCGATCGCCCGCCCGGTCTATCCGCCCCGGCCATGTTGCATCACGAGAAGTTGTCGAGAATGTTCTTTTACGAGTTGTAATGGCGAAAAATGTAATCGGCGAAGTATGTGTAATGGTTGTCGATAATACTGGTGGTTGCAACGATGTCTTCCAGGGTTTCTAGTTTTCTCCTGTTGTAGTTTGGGAAAAGCAAGATATATCAGCTGCCAGAGAAAGAATGTGTCGAGCCCGTGCAATAACTGGGGCATCAATCATCTCGCCATCAAGATAAAAAACACCTTTCTCTTTTCTGGAGCTATCCATGACTCGTCTAGCCCAGCAAAGCTCAGTTTCATCGGGCATGAAAGCATGATGAATCGGTGCCAGTTGCTTTGGGTGTATACACAGCATGCCAGCAAATCCCATTTCACGAGCATGAGTGGCTGCTAATCTTACTGCGTCTGTATCCTCAATACTTGGATGAACACTGTCTATTGGTGGTTTAAGGCCAGACACGCGACTCTGGATGAGTAGCTGATAGCGACAATGATCAAGGATCAGCTGCGCTCCGGGAGTTCCGGTAACAAGGCCTAGATCTGCACACATGTCAAGCGCTCCAAAGACCAGGCGTTCCACACCAGAAACGTATACTATGGTTGATAAAGAGGTCAGGCCGCGAGCAGTTTCAATCAGGGGCCAAACAGGTTTTTTGCATCTTGCTAAAAGTTCCAGTGCTTGGCAACTTTCTGCCTTGGGAACCATAATGGCTGAAATACCATTATGTTTCATGCAAAGTGACAAGTCCTCTTTGAAATGTGAAGAGCCATGAGCATTGACTCTGACGATCACTCTGGCTTCCGGGTTCTGTGCCAAGAAAACGTTCAGGCATTCACGCGCTGAGTCCTTTTCTTCCTCTGCAACGGCATCCTCGAGATCGATGATCACTGTATCAGCCTTGCTTTTCAGAGCTTTGGGTATACGGTCCGGGCGCGATGCTGGCACAAATAACAGGGATCTTGTAAGGGAGGGTGTCATGATAAGCTCCATGATCAAATGGCACCGATGTCCTGCAACCGTTGAATGTCGTGGTCGCTGTAACCTAACCCGGCGAGGATTGACGCATTGTGCTGGCCGAGCGACGGCACAGCTTTCATCTGGGGTGTATAGGAGTTATTGTTTCCTGGTGGGAGCAGGGCGGGAATTTCGCCAACCGGACTCTTAACCCTTGCCCAGCGACCGCGGGCCTCGAGCTGAGGGTGTTTCCACACACTATGCATATCGTTGACATGAGCGTTGGCAATTTGTGCCTCATCCAGGCGCAGGATCACTTCATCGGCGGTGAGATTGGAGAATGCTTGGTGGATCAGGTCACCAAGAGCATTGCGATTGGCCGAGCGATTGGAATTCGTCGAGAACCGTGCATCTTGGATCAGTTCAGGTTGCATGAGTATTCGTTCGCAGAAAACCTTCCATTCACGTTCGTTCTGCAGGCCCAACATCACGGAGCGGCCGTCTCCTGTTGTGAAAGGCCCGTAAGGATAGATGGTGGCATGCGATGCACCAGCACGAGGTGGCTGCTCAGCCCCTTGATAGGAGTAGTACATAGGGTAACCCATCCACTCCACAAGGCTTTCGAACATCGAAATATCGATATTGCTGCCCTCGCCTGTACGCTCACGAAAGAGTAAGGCTGAAAGGATGCTGCTGTAAGCATACATGCCCGCAGAAATATCGGCAATTGATGCTCCGGCCTTAGCCATTCCCCCTTCTTCGGGAGACCCGGTTACCGAAAGGAACCCACTTTCGCTCTGTATCAGCAGGTCATAAGCCTTCTTCTTCCAGTACGGTCCCCCTTCACCATACCCCGAGATGTTACAGACGATGAGTTTAGGAAAATGTTTGTGGAGGGCCTCAAATGAGAGACCAATTCGTTCGGCAGCTCCTGGTGCCAAGTTTTGCACCAATACATCGGCTTCCAACAAAAGCTTGTCAAGAATATCGCAGGCCTCGGGGGTCTTGAGATTCAGCGTTAGACTCTCCTTTGAACGGTTTGTCCAAACGAAGTGCGAAGACAATCCATTGACTCTCTCATCATAGCCACGCGCGAAATCACCCACGTAAGGGCGCTCTATCTTGATGACTCTGGCACCTAGGTCAGCCAATTGCCGAGTACAGAATGGAGCAGCGATGGCATGCTCAAGACTAATTATTGTGATGCCATCCAAGGGTCGCTGAGAAGATGCTTTATCAATCATTAGAGACTCCTGGTGATTAGTGATTCATGCAGTAGAGCGATATGGTGCCTCTAACGCACACCAAGCTCTCTGGCATGGAGTGATCGGGCGATCTTTCCCACGGCTTTTCCCTGCTCTGGCTGCTACCCGAATGTTGTCGGTAGCTGCTCTGTGATCTGGAGCCGGTCATTTAACGGGACAGAACTTGTGGGCATCTGGTCGTGGGTGTTGACAATCTTATTTACTACTGGTGGTCCAATACGCGATGAGGTTGGTAGGGGTCTTCGAGTCGCTGGATTACCTCCTCGGAAAGTTCCAGCTCAAGGGTCTGAAATGCTTCTTCGAGGTGGTGAGTCTGGGTGGCACCGATGATGGGTGAGGTGACCGCGCTCTTGGCCAGCACCCAGGCCAAGGCCACCTGCATCGTGGGTTTGCCCAGTTCCCGAGCCACTTCGGCGAGGCGATCGGCCACTGCGAAATCCTCGGGTTGGTAATACATCTGTTGCGATATGGGGTCCCCCTTGGCGCGAGCCGTTGCTCCGCCGCCCTCGCGGTGGCGGTTGCCTGCGAGAAAACCACGTGCCAGCGGTGACCAGGGAATGACACCGATTCCCCTGTCCTGACAGAAGGGCAGCATTTCACGCTCTTCCTCGCGGTAGATCAGGTTGTATTGCGGTTGCATGGAAACAAAGCTTGTCCAGCCGTGGTGCTCGGCAGTGTAAAGGGCCTTGGCGAACTGCCAGGTATGCATCGAGGAGGCTCCGGTGTAGAGGGCCTTGCCGGCGCGGACGACGTCGTTCAGGGCCTCCAGTGTTTCCTCTATGGGTGTCTGATAATCCCAGCGGTGAAGCTGATAGAGGTCTACGTGGTCGGTGCCCAGGCGTTTCAGGCTGGCATCGATGGAGGCCATGATGTGCTTGCGCGATAGTCCACCGCTGTTGGGAGCCTCCCCCGTCGGGAAGTAGACCTTGGTGGCGATCACCACCTCGTCGCGACGAGCAAAATCGCGAATGGCTCGTCCCAGCACCTCCTCGCTGTTACCAAACGCGTAGCTGTCGGCAGTATCGAAGAAATTGATGCCGCCCTCGAGAGCTCGCTTGATGAACAGCCGGCTCGCCTCTTCATCCAGCGTCCAGCTACCATGGCGATAGTCCGAGGCCGGCGCCTGCCCGTAGCTCATGCAACCAAGGCATAAGCGAGATACTTTAAGACCGGTGCGGCCCAGGTTGACGTATTGCATATTGAAGCTCCCAAGTTGCTCAGTTTCCCTGGAGTGCAGCCCGAATTTCTGCGGTGCTGGCGACGTGGCTACCGGCATGTTCGATGTGTCTGACGGCTCTATCAGTCAGGGTGGTGTTTCCGTACGAGCAACCGAACGGAGCGTCTTCCAGTCCAACCCTGATATGACCACGCCGTGCCACGGCAGCCTCGATCAGAGGCTCAATATCGACAGCCAGCCCCGCAATCATCCAGTGGGCTTGGGGCGCCACCTGTTCCAGGAGCCTGAGGTAGGCGTCCATGGCCCAGTCAGTCGGCGGAAAACCGAAGGTGATCTGATCCGAGAACATCAAGCGGTAGACTGGTGTCGGTGAGCCGGGATAGGCCGAGTGCAAGGCCGCCCCGAGTCGCGCGAAGCCGGGTTCGTAAATGGCGTACGAGGGGACGATCCCGTATTTCTCGGCCAGCTCCAGGCCGTATCGCACATGGGATTCCGGGTTGGTGTATACGAACCCCAACTTGCCATCAGGAATGTCAGCATAGTGTGTGATGTTCGTGGAGCCAGGATCCACGGTCGCCCACTCAATGAGTCCCGCCCGTGCCAGCTTCTCCACGGCCTCGAAGCGCTGGGCGGGAGATAGCATGGATGGAGCATCAACGCTGCCTGCGAAGGGTAACGTTGGGTAACAGATCACATCCCTCAGCGAGCGGATGCGTTCGATGATAGGCGCGTAAATCTCGTAATCGTCCCGTTGCCGGCCACTTACAGGGTCATAGGCGTGAAAATGCACAATCGAGGCGCCCGCATCGGCACAGGCGATGGCGTCTTCCACGATCTCGTCGGCCGTGATCGGGATCTTGGGCTGCCGTTCCCGTGACCAAGGCCCGTTGAGCGCGATCTCCAACCAGACGGCTGTGTTGTTCATCTTTGTTCTCCTCTTCGCTTTCGGTGGTTATCCATCAGTTGAGCCTGGTAGTGCCCACCTTGTCGTGCCCTTGGTCGGCTCCGCCTGCCAAGCGCCCCTTGACGTGCGAGAGATGATGTGCCAATCTCATCACACGTGCACTCATTATACCTCTACACCAGAACGTATGGCAACGCCACTGCAACATGACGCTCAAGGGGCGAAGGCCGTCTGGCTCGGCTCAGAGCGCACCGAATCAGGGCACAACACAAGGAGTAGGACTCACGATGACCAAGATTGCGCTACTCGGCGCCGGCGGAAAGATGGGGATGCGACTTGCCCGGAACCTTCGGGGGACGAGCTACAGCGTCGATCATGTCGAGATATCGGAAGAGGGGCGTCAACGCCTGGCCGAAACCATGGGCCTCCATTGCGTTGAGCAGGCCGAGGCGCTCGCCAATTCCGATGTAGTCATCATGGCTGTCCCGGATAGCCTCATCGGCAAGATCGCTCACACTTTCGTTGACCACCTGCGACCCAATACGGCCGTCATCATGCTCGATGCAGCCGCCCCTTATGCAGGCGAGCTTCCACAGCGTTCCGATATTACTTACTTCATCACGCATCCGTGCCATCCACCGATATTCAACGATGAGACAGAGGAAGAGGCTCGGAATGATTTCTTCGGTGGTATAAAGGCAAAACAGCACATCGTGTGTGCGCTGATGCAGGGACCTGAGGAGCACTATGCCCTTTGTGAGGATATTGCAAGAACCATCTTCAAGCCTGTCATGCGCTCCCATCGATGTACCTTGGAGAACTTGGCCTACCTGGAGCCGGCACTATCCGAAACCGTCGGAGCAACACTGTGCCTGGCACTTCGAGATGCCAGAGATGAGGCCGTTCGGAGGGGAGTTCCAGAGCAGGCTGCAACGGACTTTATCCTTGGTCATCTCAACGTTGAGTTGGCCATTGCCTTCGAAATATTCCCAGAAGGACGGTTCTCTGATGGTGCGCTTTATGCCATAT
This sequence comes from Halomonas sp. LMYGS-3, assembly GCF_059509875.1. Classification (NCBI taxonomy): domain Bacteria; kingdom Pseudomonadati; phylum Pseudomonadota; class Gammaproteobacteria; order Oceanospirillales; family Halomonadaceae; genus Halomonas; species Halomonas sp. LMYGS-3. The sequence continues at coordinate 12,090 of NZ_JCAKFQ010000019.1, forward strand.
CCCAAGCTAAATCAAAGATATTCCGTGATGGATGGCTAGGCGAGGTTTTTTCACCTGACGAAGTCAGGAAGACCGTGCATGAAATATGCAATCCACCAACGACAGTGTAGCTAAATGATGTCGTCTGTTACGAAAAGATCTGGAGGTAATATAATGGAAAGTGTTTTATGGATGACGTTCTTCACATGACGGGTATGTGATGAAACCATGATGTAATATTAGAATAATCAAGATAGACATTATCCATGATAAGAGGTGACATTATGTCATGCAACGACAACAAAACCATGGTTATGGATCGCAACGTGAAACGGCGCCAGGTACTACTTGGTGGCCTGGCAGCCGCCGGAGGGGTTGCGGCCACCGCCACTGGCATCGGTGCACCGATGGTGGCACGAGCCGACCAGACATTTTCGTGGAGAATGCAGACGCACTACCCCGCGGGTTCACCAGCGGGGCAAGCCTTCGAGCGTTTCATCAGCAATGTGGAGGCCATGTCTGGTGGGCGTCTAAAGATTCAAGGCTTCACAAGCTCATCGGTCGTAAATATTCAAGAAACGTTAAGTTCGGCGAGAGACGGGATTATTGATGCCGACATGTCATGGGCCGGTTACGCGGCCGGTATAGACCCGGCCTTTCAATGGTTCGGTGACGTGAATGGAGGATATGATCAGCCGGAGCACGTGCAATACTGGCTGGATTACGGAGGGGGTCGCGAGCTGGCAGACGAGATATATCATGCTCATGACATGCACCTGGTGGGTTTCTGGGGGACCTTGCCCGAGTCCCTGGTTTCAACCGTTCCCATCCCCGATCCCGCTTCACTCAAAGGGATCAAGCTGCGCTGTCCGCCTGGCCTGCAGAGTGATGTCATGACGGCGTGGGATATGGAGCCGGTGGTGATGGACTTCGGTGAGGTATTCACTGCACTGGACACTGGGATAGTGACGGCTGCCGATGCAACCGAACTCCGAGTCAACCAGAGCATTGGACTGTATGAGGTAGCGAAGCATGCCACTTATCCTGGCTGGCATGCCATGCCGTTCGTTCAGCTCGCCGTTAACAGAAGGCGCTGGGAAGAGTTGCCGGCAGATTTGAAGCGTATCGTTGAGCTTGCACTTCGGCGGGCCGCTCACGAGCGTGTCGTCGAGGATCGAACGCTTGATGAAATCGCCGTTGCTGACTTGACAGCGAATGAGGGCGTGACGTTCTATCAGTGGTCCCAGGAAGATGTCATAAAGCTGCGTGATTTGGCGCGCCCGGCTTGGGAGGCGTGGGCGGATAGGTCCAACGCATCGCGGAAAGTCTACGATAGTCATATGGCGTTCATGAAGAAACTTGGGTTGATTGCCTGACCAATCCGAAGGTCGTTTGCCTGACCCGCATGGTCAGGCAAACGATTTGTGATGTATTCGTGTCATGTTGGCGTGGTGACATTGAGTTTCGTATACCATAGGAGCACCGTCATGAACGGTAGTGTTGAAAATGAGGGAAATAATGATGACGGAGTTACCCTCAATCCAATCGATCGATTTTCGATAGCCGTCTCTCGTGTGGCGATGTTCCTTGTGCTCGTGATCGTTGCTATCACTGGCTATGAAATCATCATGCGTTATGTTTTTTCGACAACCATGATATGGACGAAAGAGATTTCCGTTTGGCTGGGTGCCATCAGTTATGTCCTTGCGGGGCTGTATGCCATGCAAAAGCGTGCGCATATCGCCATTACACTACTGCACGATATAATGCCGCCAAGAGTGAAGTTTGTGCTCGATCTCGTAAAGCTGGCTGTTATTCTCGTATTTGCATACAGCATTATAGTCGGGGCTGGACCCTTTGCCTGGGCATCACTCATGCGCTGGGAAACTACTGGTACGACATGGGGAGCTCCAGTTCCCGCAACGATAAAGCCCTTGATAATTTTGACGGTTGCTCTGATTGCGGTTCAGGCGATAGCTAATACCGTGTCTGATATCAGAAATGGGCCGTCGAGACGGGCCGATGAAAAGATCACCAAGGTGGATTGACTCTCTATGGATATAGGCACTCTTTCCGTTATTATTGTTCTCAGTATCCTCGTTCTTCTGGCAGTAGGTGTTCCGCTGGTATTTTCTGCCGGTATCGTCGGGGTGGTGCTCGGGTACTATATGTTTGGAGCACCCGGGCTGAACCTGATGATGCAGAGAATGTACGGGTTCAGTATTGAGTATTTGCTGTTATCTGTTCCGTTGTTCTTGTTTATGGCTGCCTTGGTTGAAAAAAGCGGAATAGCGCGAGAGATATATGATGCCATTGAGGCGTGGCTGGGTGGTTTTCGTGGCGGTGTACTCATTGTCACTGCGGTGATGGGCACGGTGATGGCCGCGATGAGCGGTATCATAGGCGGAGAGATTGTACTGCTGGGCCTAGTAGCACTACCGCAGATGCTAAGGCTCGGCTATGACAAGCGGTTGGCCGTGGGCACGACCTGCGCTGCCGGTTCGCTGGGCACCATGCTGCCGCCATCGATCGTTCTCATCATTTATGGTCTGGTGGCCGGGACATCGATCAGCAAACTTTTCATTGCTGCCATCATTCCGGGCCTGATTTTGGCGTCCTGCTATATTCTCTACATAACGCTCAGTTGCCATTTTCGGCCGGAGTTGGCACCCGACAACACTCAACACCGGCTCAGCTTTCATGATAAAATCAGGGCTTCAAAGGGGCTGGTTGCACCAGTTATTCTTATTACGATTATTCTGGGCTCGATCTACGGTGGTGTCACCTCCATTACCGAGGCAGCGTCGATGGGGGTGCTGGGTATCCTCATGATCATGGCATTGCGGCGTGAGCTGAAATGGGTTCGGTTGAAAGGGGCTCTTGAACAGACTTTTCTCTCGTTGGGGGTCATCGTATGGGTGAGTTTCGGTGCCACAATGTTGACCGGGATTTACAACCTGGCAGGTGGGCCGTCATTTATTGCGCATTCTATCATTGATCTCGGTGTTTCTCCGATTGTCACTATCATGGTGATGCTGCTTCTCTTTCTGGTTCTTGGGATGTTCATTGACTGGATAGGGATATTGCTGCTGGCCATGCCAGTGCTGGTTCCAGTGGTAACGCAATTGGGGTATGATCCTATCTGGTTCGGTATCCTGTTTTGCTTGACGATGCAGACATCTTATTTGTCCCCTCCCTTCGGGCCAGCGGCATTTTACTTGAAAAGCGTAGCCCCGCCGGATATTACGATCGTAGAGATTTTTCGGAGCTTCTTGCCTTTTATTACGATTCAATTGTTGGTGCTCGGCCTTGTGCTTTACTTTCCGCAGCTGACATTAATATTAACATAGTTTAAACCAGATTTCTCGAGGTCTAATCCTTTTCTTCCTCGAGGATGTAAAATATTTAATACCTGAGTTGGCCCCGTGTTGGCAGGTAGGCTGGCGGCGCGGCGGAAAAACGGAGACTGGAGTTATGACTCGACTGCTCGCGGCATTCTATGGGGACGATTTTACGGGTTCTGCGGAAAATCTGGCACAGTTTCGTAGGCATGGTTTGCGTTGCCGGCTCTACTTCTCTGTGGATGGTCTGATGGATGTCGTCGATAGCGTGGCCAACGAGCTCGATGTCGTGGGTATCGCCGGGACCGCCCGGGCACTTTCGCCCGACGACATGACGGCGGAAGTGGAACCTGCGTTTTCACTCATGAAACGTCTCGATCCCCTTGTGCTACAATACAAGATCTGCTCGACATTCGATTCTTCGCCTACGGTAGGTAGCCTGGGGCGGGTCATGGCGCTTGCGCGACGGCAGTGGCCTGACTGTACCCTGCCGGTCTTCCCCGCGACGCCCGCTTTCGGTCGTTACACGGCCTTTGCCACTCATTTCACTCGGGTCAACGGCGATATCTGCCGACTGGATCGGAACCCCGCCATGGCGAACCACCCCTCCACACCGATGCATGAGTCCGACTTGCGTCGTCATCTGGCCGAGCAGACCGATCTGCAGGCAGGTGCTGTCATGCTGACGGATTATCTGGCTGGGGACGGAGGGCGACAACGCTTGCAGGATGAGCTCGATCGAGGCGGCTTTGCCATTTTGGATGCCGTGGATGATGCTCAAGTGCTGCATGTTGCTCGCCTGGTCGAAAACCTGTCGGAAACCCATCCGACGGTGGCCATTGCGGCGCAGGGGTTAGCCGATGGGTTGGGCCGTCTCTGGACCGAGGCACCCGAGGATCGTGCCGCCGATAGCGTGCAGGAGAGCTTTCAGGGGGTCGACCGGTTGCTCGTGCTCTCCGGAAGCTGTGCGCCCCAGACGCAGGGGCAGCTCAATGCCATGGAGGCGGCCGGTGCCACGATCATACAACTGGTACCCGAAGCGGCGGTTGCCGATCCCGAGCTGGCGGCAGAGGAAATTCTCGTCGAGGTGCGATCGGCTCTCTCCGAAGGCCGGGACGTTGCCGTCGCTACCACTCGGCGGGCCGAGGAGATCACCGGGAGTCTCAGTGGTGATGGGCTCGCTCGTGCTATCGGGGCGGTCTTCGCGCGCGTTGCCCGGGCGGTCCGGGTTGAGCTGGGCCTGCAGCGCATCGTGTTCGCCGGCGGAGATACTTCAAGTTATTCCATGCGCCAGATCGAGGCCGATGCTCTGGAGATCGCCGTGTTCGACGGGCAACGTAGCGGACACATCTGCCGCTTGATCTCGACGGATCCGTCACTAAACGGTCTCGAAGTCGTACTCAAGGGTGGGCAGGTGGCTGGAGATGATTTCTTTCTGAGAGCTAAAGCCGGTAGCGAGAGTGAGTACAGGTAAACCGAGGCCGCACACATTCTGTTGGCATCGCATGCCAGCCGTTCAGCACGTAATGAGGTGAAATATGCTCAAGACACAGGTTCAAGAGGGTAAGGGTGGTCGCGTTATCCTGATGGATTCGATCACGAAGGTGGCACCCGAAGATGCAGGCGCCATCGTTGTCTCGGCGTCACACGGCGGGGCGAGTTCGGGAGAATTTGCGCTCGAAGTTCCGCTGAAGGTCGTATTCTTCAATGATGCCGGAGTTGGTAAGGATAATGCCGGTATCGTCTCGCTCGACATGCTCCAGGAGAAAGGCGTGGCTGCGGGGACCATTGCACACACCAGCGGTCGTATTGGCGATGCCAACGACATGTGGGTGAACGGCGAGATTTCCCATGTCAACGCGGCCGCTCGTGCCCTGGGTCTCGAGCCTGGCTTCAAGCTGCGGGCCGCCCTGACCGAGTTGATTTCGCGCTAAGACCGGTCCCTGTGTGACTCCGTCCGTGAGATTCCCACGGGCGGAATCCTTGCCGGTTGTGCGGCGTAGCGCAGTCACCTTTGTCGAGGCCGCCCCAACGGCCTCGCTGACACCCAGGATATGATGTCGAACAGATCAGCGCCCGAAGGTCTCCAGCGCCCGGGAAAGCGCCGGATGGGTGTTGGCATACTGCTCGAGTGACTCACCCGCCACGGCGGCTTCCCACCCTTCGCGGACACTCCTGACGCCGGCACCGATGCCATCGGGATGCGCGAGAATGCCCCCGCCGCACGTATAGATGAGGTCGGTACTGCCGAGTGCCTGGTAGGTTGCCGGGGCCTGGCGTGCCGATTGACCGGACGAGAATACCGGCATCACGACACAGGTCCTGTCGTCCATGTCGAACATCGGGGTGAGGCACTCTTTGGCCGAGGCGATCACGCTGTCATCGGGCTCGCAGAATTTATTGGCGAGTCCATTCACGTGCATGTGGTCTGCACCTGCCAGTCGCCAGAACTTTTGCCAGGCAATATAGCTCACCCCGATGGCGGGAGAGCGCGAATAGAGCCCCCAGCCATTGCGATGGCCATGGATGGGCAGCTCCGAGGTACGACGCAGGGCGCACAGACCGGCCAGCCCGATGCTATGCAGGCTCACCATGATGCAGGTGCCGCCCAGGTCCCTGACCAGGTCGTGCCGAGCGCGCATCTCATCGATTTCTCCGGTGACGTTGAACGCGTACATGACTTTCTTGCCGGTTCTTTCGGCGTGAGCGTTGATCACCTGCATCACGGCATGGGCGCGTTCGGCAAACGGGCAGTGCGGGCCATCTGCCTGGAGTTCGTCGTCCTTGATGAAGTCGATCCCGGCCTCCACGAGTTCGCGGACGGTGTCAGCAGTCTGGGCGGGTGACAGTCCGACCGAGGGCTTGATGATGGTGCCGATCAAGGGGCGGGCATGGACCTTGGTCAGCCCGCGCGTGCCCTCGATACCAAAGGCCGGACCGGGATAGGCTCTGGCGAAGGCGTCCGGCATCGACACGTCGAGGAGGCGAAGGCCCGAGAACTGCCGCAGTTCGAAGAGGTTGCCGGCAACAGTGGCCAGCAGGTTGGGTAGCGACGGCCCCATGTTGGCCAGCGGCCAGGAGAGCTTGACGGCAGCCCTGCGCCACCTGGGGGTGGGGTCGCCCTTGGGCACACCTGCGCCAGGCAGCGCCGGTTGCGTCACGCTATCCAGTTCGGTCACTTGCTCCACGACTGCCGCGGTGCTGGTCTTCAGCGCCTCGCTTTCACCGGGTACGGGAAGGAAGGTCCCCGAGGACTGCTCGCCTGCCATGGCCGCTGCGGCGTCTTCCAGGGGAAAGGCGGTTTCTATCCAGTAATCGGCGTAAATTCGGTCGCTCACGGAATACTTCCTCGATGATGTTGGCATTGCCTGAGGTACGTGGTCAGGCGCGTGTGTCACCCGATGTCGTGTACCGCATCGGGGCGAGGTTCTAGCCTGTCACGCCTTAAAGAAGGTGCGCAGCTCAGCCAGGGTCTCGTCGGGGCATTCCTCCGGCAGGTAGTGACCGCAATCCAGTGCTCGACCCTGCACATCGGTAGCCCAGTCGCGCCACACAGCGAGTACGTCGTACCAGCCTTCGAGAGCACCTTTGGCGCCCCAGAGGACCAGCAAAGGACAGCTCAGGCGATGGCCCTGCCTGCGGTCCTCGGCGTCGTGCTCGATATCGATGGAGGCGCCGGCGCGATAGTCCTCGCAGATGGCATGCAGGGTGTGTGGATCGCAGAAGCAGCGTAAATATTCCTCTACCGCTTCCGGCGCGAAGGGATCGGGCGAGCCGGTACCGCCCGCCGTGTGCCACCGCCAGTAATACTCGGGGGCGCCACCGATGAGCCGCTCCGGGAGGTCATGGGGTTGTGCCAGGAAGAACCAGTGGTAGTAACCGAGGCCGAATTGCATGTCCGCACGCCAGAACGCCTCGGAAGTCGGCACGATGTCCAGCACGGCGAGCTTGAGTACGCGCTCCGGGTAATCGAGTGCCATGCGGTACCCGCATCGCCCGCCGCGATCGTGCCCGGCGACGAAGAATGACTCGAAGCCGAGCTGACGCATGACCTCGACCTGGTCGCGAGCCATGGCGCGCTTGGAGTAGGGTGCGTGCTCGGCATCGGAAGGGGGCTTCGAACTCTCGCCGTAGCCGCGGAGGTCGGTGACGACAACACTGAACTCCTCGGCGAGCCGTGGTGCAATCCGGTGCCACATGGCCTGCGTCTGGGGGTTGCCGTGCAAGAGCAGCAAGGGGGGGCCGCTGCCACCATGGCGGACCCTGATGGTCGCCTCGCCGGTATCAATCATGCTCAGGTGAAAACCATCGAACATTCGTTCCTCCTGCCTGTCAGCCGCTCGGCCAACGAATCGCCCTCACGGGTGTTGACGCGTTAGCTTCGCCATGATAGATAATGATTATACATCAGCTCATCATACCTGTTGCAGAACTAACTATAGCGATGTTTCCGCGGCGATGCCACCAGGCGTTCACTGCCCCAGGTGGAACTCGATGATGCGACTGCGTGATGGGTCGTGATCGCCGCTAGATGTCACGGGAGTGGCGATACCAGGCGGAGAGTGACCATGACGTTCGACATGCGACACAAGAGCCGTGTGCTGCTCGAGGGACCCGACAGGGCGCCGGCACGGGCGATGATGAAGGGAGCGGGGTTCACTGATGAGGACTTGGCACGGCCTCAGATCGGTGTTGCGCACTGCTGGATCGGCACCATGCCCTGCAACGGGAACCACCGGGCGCTTGCCGAGAAGGTGATGGCGGGCATACGCGCCGCAGGCGGCACGCCGATCGAGGTAAATACCATCGCGATCAACGATGCCATCACCACGGGTACTGATGGCATGAGAGCCTCGCTCGTCAGCCGCGAGGTGATTGCGGATTCCGTGGAGCTGGTGGCACGGGGACACATGTTCGATGGCCTCGTCACCATTTCGGGCTGTGACAAGACTATCCCGGCGATGGCCATGGTGCTGGGACGATTGAATCTTCCTGGCCTGACACTCTATAGCGGCTCGATCCTGTCTGGCCATTGCACCGGCAAGACGGGAGTGTTTCGTGACCGTCGCCTGACCATTCAGGACGTCTTCGAAGCTGTCGGCGCCTACAACGCCGGCAGGATTTCTCATGAGGAACTCAAGGATGTCGAGGACCATGCCTGTCCGGGTGCCGGCGCCTGCGGTGGACAGTTCACTGCCAACACCATGGCGGGGGCCTACGAGATGTTGGGCCTGTCGCCAGTCAACTGGAATGGTATCCCTGCGATGGACCCTCGCAAGGAGACGGTGGCCGTGGAGTGCGGAAAGCTGGTCATGGAGCTGGTTCGCCAGGGGACGACGCCACGCTCTCTGGTTACGCGCCGGAGCTTCGAGAATGCCATTACGGGGGTGATGGCCACTGGAGGGTCGACCAACGCCGTCCTGCACCTGTTGGCCACGGCGCGGGATTTCGGTGTTCCCTTGACGGTGGACGATTTCGACGCGATCTCACGCAGAACCCCTGTCGTTGCAGATCTCAAGCCGTGGGGGACCTATACCGCCCCGGACATGTACCGGGCCGGGGGCATGGCGGTGGTCGGCAAGCGACTGCAGGAGGCCGGACTGCTGCATGCCGAGGAGCGGACCGTCAGCGGCCTTACCATTGGCCAGCAGGTCGAGGAAGCCGTGGAGCCCGCGGAGCAGGATGTCATCAAGCCGCTCGCTCGGCCACTCAAGCAGGAGGGTGGGATTGCGATCCTGCGTGGCAACCTGGCGCCTGGTGGGTGTGTGATCAAGCTGTCGGGCCAGGAAAAGGGATTCCACCAGGGGCCGGCACGTGTCTTCGAGAACGGTGAGAGTGCCTTCCTCGACATAAAGGCCGGGGCGATCGAGCCCAATGATGTGATCATCATCCGTAATGCCGGGCCGAAGGGAGCACCCGGCATGCCCGAGATGCTCCACGTCACGGCAGCTCTGCAGGGCTCCGGTCTGGGTGAGACCGTCGCTCTGGTCACGGATGGACGCTTCTCCGGCGCGACCCATGGCTTCGTGATCGGTCATGTCGTGCCCGAGGCGGCACAGGGGGGACCGCTCGCCGCCATTGTCGATGGCGATGTCGTGACCATCGACGTGAACAGCCGGCGTCTCGATGTCGATGTGGAGCCCGGCGAAATGCGTGAGCGTCTCGCCAACTGGAAGGCCTCGGAGCCACTCTACAGGACTGGAGTGTTCGCAAAGTACATTCAACTCGTGGCCGATGCGTCACAGGGGGCCGTGACAGGGCCCGTGACGGAAATGGATGGACCGAGTTCCTTATCATCTCTTTGTAAACAGGAATGAAGAATATGCAGAAGACCTACACCAAGCGCATTGGTCTCGTTCGCAGGAAGGAAAGCCTCACCCATGAGCAATTCGTCGAGCACTGGTTGAGCGTTCACGCGGACCTGTGCATGCGATTGCCCGGCCTACGGAACTATTCCGTAAATTTGATCGACCGTGAACGATTTCCCGGGTTTGGCTATGACGGCTTTTCGGAACTTTGGTTTGACTCTGAGCAGGCCCTTCAAGCAGCTCTCGAAAGTCCGGAGGGACGGACTCTATTGGCCGATCTTCCGAACTTCGTCGAGAGTATTGATCCTCTGGTTACGGAAGAGCATCGAATGCTATGGCCAGAGGTTACGATGTGATGATGCGATTTCAGGCTGTGAAGCATATGCCCGCAGACAACGGGCGTGAGGGGCACAATGAGTGACACTTCATCGCGACTCGAAGCGTGTCGTATTGGGTTCATTGGCGCAGGGCGACTCGGGTCCGCTTTGGCCTGGAGCTTCGCACGGCGAGGGTGTCGGGTGACCGCCGTGGCGTCCCGCTCATTCATAGCGGCCGAGACGCTTGCAGAACCGATTCCGGGCTGCCGGGCAGTGCGTTGTGCCCAGGAGGTGGCGGATACCTGTGATCTCGTCTTTATCACGACGCCGGATGGGGCGATCGAGTCCACGGTCGAGCAGGGGCGATGGCGACCGGGCATGGCGGTCGTCCATTGTAGCGGGGCGACGGAAGTCATGGCACTGGGCAGTGCGGCAACACAGGGAGCGATGATCGGAGGGTTCCACCCGATGCAGACCTTCGGTGATCCAGAGGCGGCGGTAACGTCTCTGCCGGGGTGCACCATAACGATAGAAGCGGAAGAACCGCTGAACGCGCTGCTTGTTTCGCTTGCCGAGTGTCTCGAATGTCGCGTCAACAGGCTCCCGGTTGGTGCCCGAGGCCGTTATCATGCGGCGGCTGGCTATGGATCACAGTTCATCAATGTGCTGCTGAGTGAGGCCACGAAGATCTGGCAGTCTTGGGGAGGTGAGGAGGAGGATGCGGTGAAGGCGCTTATCCCCATGATCCAGGGTACGCTAATGTCCATCGAGCGCTCGGGTGTGGTTGCTGGAATGCCCGGCCCAGTCTCTCGAGGGGATGTCGAGTCGGTCGCAAAACATGTGGCTGGGCTGCGGGAGCTGGATGAGGAGATTCTCGGCCTATACAGTGAACTCTGTCGACGCACCATCCCCATGGCTGAGAAGCGAGGCGGCATCGACAGCGAGACCGCGGCGCGGTTAGAGCGCCTGCTCGAAGGCGCTTGCCGTAAGACGTGATACTCGATGCCTTTTCTGCACGCGGGGCATGATGCAAATCACCTACCGGCTTGAGGGCTTTTGGTGCCACGTCCCGGTGCCACGAGCGTTACCTTCGAATACATTCCATTGCAAATGGAGTGTATGCGATGATCACTCTCGTGACCGGTGCCGCCGGCTTCATCGGCTTCCATGTGTCGCGCGCGCTCTGCCGGCGTGGCGAGACGGTGGTGGGCCTCGATAATCTCAACGACTACTACGACCCGGCCTTGAAGGAGGCGCGGCTGGCGGTGCTGACCGACCAGCCGGGCTTCCATTTCGAGCGGCTGGACCTGGCCGATCGCGCGGGCATGGAGGCGCTGTTTGCTGCCTGGCGGCCGAAGCGGGTCATCCACCTGGCGGCCCAGGCCGGTGTGCGGTATTCGCTGGAGAATCCCCACGCCTATGTCGACAGCAACCTGGTGGGGTTTCTGCATGTGCTGGAGGGGTGTCGTACCCATGGGGTGGCGCACCTGACCTACGCCTCGTCGAGTTCGGTATATGGCGGTAACGTGCGCACCCCCTTCGCGGTGGAGGACCGGGTCGACCATCCGTTGAGCCTCTATGCGGCAACCAAGAAGGCCAACGAGCTGATGGCGCATGCCTACAGCCACCTCTACGAGCTGCCGACCACCGGGCTGCGCTTCTTCACTGTCTACGGGCCCTGGGGGCGACCGGACATGGCGCTGTTCACCTTTACCCGCAAGATCCTCGCCGGCGAGCCCATCGAGGTGTTCAACCACGGCCACCATCGGCGTGACTTCACCTATATCGACGATATCGTCGAGGGCGTGCTGCGGGTGCATGATCAATCGCCGATGAGCGACCCGGCATGGCAGGCGAGGGCGGCGGAGGGCGACACCCCGGCGGCCAGCAGCTCGGCGCCGTGGCGGCTCTACAACATCGGCAACCAGACCCCGGTGCCGCTGATCCGCTATATCGAAGTGCTCGAGCAGTGCCTGGGCCGCCAGGCCGAGAAGCGCATGCTGCCCCGTCAGCCCGGCGACGCCCTGGATACCCACGCCGATGTCTCGGCCCTGCAGCAGGCGGTGGGGTACCGCCCCTCGACCTCCATCGAGGTGGGGGTGGGGCGCTTCGTGGAGTGGTACCGGGCCTTCTATGACGTTCCTGTCGAGGCGTCGCTCGGGGGAGAGCCCCTCGTGCCGGCCAACGGGATGCTGTTCCAGGCGCTGGGGAAATGAGCATTTCTCCCTGCCTGGGGCATGCCGCTCTTCCATTAGCGTCCGTTGATTACCGAATCCGATGATCAAACGACAGCGCCGAGGCCAAGGCCGCGGCGCTGTCGTTTGGTCATGTATCAGCCAAGGAGATGAGATTCCTCAGCTTGGAGATTCAGGTAATGGCCATTAAAAAACATTGTTCTTTAACTCTATATCTCAGCGTGGTACGGCCAGCAAAATAGGAATGTGTATTTTCTGTAACTATGTAAGCTGAATGTATCGACCAGATCCCTATGACCTGAAAAATGTTGATCTTCTCGTGGAGGCAAAGGGGGGGGAGCTCTGCACCTCACGAGAAGTCGTCGCTATTGGTCGATGGAGTCGTACAGAGAAAGATGATAAGGGCCTCGGATAGCTGCCAGTGAAATCCGGGGCGGTAGCGTGTCAAGGGAACAATCTGTGGGAGAAACGAGATGGTGCCGCTAACAGATACTCAGGCCTACAGAGCCGATACTGGGACTGATGGCCATGTCGACAGTGTCGCAAGGCCGTTGCGCCTGGTGATGTTGCTCTCGCTGGTATTGGTGATGTCGGTCACCGCCGGTTGTGCGATGGCACCGGGTGGGCATATCAATGAAAAAAAGCTCGAGGAATCCCTGGACTCTCAGGTCGATATCATGGAGATAACGCCGGAGATGGTGATGGGAATGCGTATGGAAGAGGCGTCGCTCGCACGACCGACACCGGAGCCACTGCGCAGCCAACTGCGGGATTACGAATATCGCATCGGCCCGGGAGATATTCTCAGCGTGATTGTCTATGACCATCCGGAATTGACCATTCCTGCCGGAAGCGATCGACCCGCTTCGGAGACCGGCAACAGGGTGCGTCCCGATGGCACGATCTTCTATCCCTATGTTGGCAGGGTGCGAGTCGCTGGCATGACACTTGAAGAGGTGCGTGGTCTATTGACTCGTCGGCTGTCGAATGTGATCACCGACCCTCAAGTGGAAATCGGTATGGGGGCTTTCCACTCCCAGAAAGTTCATGTCAGCGGGGCGGTGAAGTCTCCCGGTACCTATCCGTTGACCATCGTACCCATGACGGTACTGGATGCCGTAAGCCAGGCGGGCGGTGCCACGGACAAGGCCAATTGGCACAATATTATTCTCACCCGCGAGGGCCGAGAGGAGAGAATCTCCCTCTATGCCATGCTGCGTCAGGGAGACATGACCCAGAATCGCCTCCTGCGCGATGGCGACCTTCTGCACGTACCGACCACCGAGAATCAGAACGTGGTGGTGCTGGGGCAGGTCTTGAAGCCGGGTGCCATTCCGCTGGGCAATGAGCGACTCAGCTTGACTGATGCTTTGGCACGCGCCGGTGGCGTCAACGAGAGTCGAGCCCAGCCTTCCGGTATCTTCATCGTGCGGGGAAATCCTCCGGAAAGCGAAAAACTGGCCACGGTCTACCAACTCGATATCAGCGATGCGACGCGCCTGATGCTGGGTACACGATTCCCGCTCCAGCCCCAGGACGTCGTCTATGTCACCTCAGCACCGCTGGCACGCTGGAACAACGTGATCTCTCTGTTGATCCCGTCCGTAACCCTGCCGGGTGACGTAGCGAGATCTGCCGATAACCTCGGCGATCTCTAATATAATATTGTTTCGTCACTGTGAGTTGAGAGGCTCATTACAATGACCATTTTTCCAAATCAACCGCCTCCACCGCGCGGGCCCGTGGAAAGTGATGATGTGAGCCTCACCAAACTCTTGTTGGTGCTTGCCGATCACAAGTGGTTCATCCTACTGACCGCGCTGTTATTCCTGGTGGGAGGCTATTTCTATTCGAGTTCACAACCAAGAGTCTACCAGGCGGATTCATTGGTACAGATCGAGAGCCGCGGATCCACGATGAATATGCTGGATACACTATCGGTAGGAAATCAGATTAATAATCCGACCTCGGCCGACCTGGAGATACTTCAGTCACGCATGGTGATGGGGGAAACAGTGGATCGCCTGGACCTGGCCATTCAGGTTGAACCGCGTCGTCTGCCATTGGTGGGTAACTTCCTGGTACATCATGGCATGACTCACGAGTGGTTCGATCGCCTGATGCCATCGGTTCTTCAGCGCTGGACCTCGTCAGGGGGGGGAGAGGAAGAGCTAGGCAGCCCCTACACCTGGGCGACGGAGACTCTTCAGATAGCGCGTTTCGAGGTCCCCGCTGAGAGTCAGGGTAAGTATCATATTCTGCGGGTTGGAGAAAACGGAACCTACCAGCTGCTATTCGAAGGCCAGCTTGTGCTCGATGGACACATGGGCGAGACGGTGAATGATGAAGCCTCTGGCTATCGTCTGTTTGTCAGTCGACTAGAAGCGCATCCTGGAGCCGAGTTCCAGGTTCGCCGAATCTCCCGCTTGAATGCCATAAGCCAACTGCAGCGTCGTTTGACGATCATCCCGCGGGGTGTTGACTCCGGTGTCTTCCAACTGACACTCAGCGGGCAGGATCCGAAACAGATAGACTTGATACTGGATACGCTCACTGGTGTATTCCTTACTCAAAATGTACAGCGGCAATCCGAAGAAGCAGAGAAGCAGATCGAATTTCTCAATGAACAAATTCCACAGATCAATGTCAATCTCACTGAAGCGGAAAATCGTCTCAATGAGTATCGATCGCAGAGAGATTCTGTCGATCTCAACTTCGAGACGAGAAACTTGCTTAACGGATTAGTATCAGTCGAAAACAAGTTGACCGAGCTGTCCTTGTCGGAAGCGGAACTGGCCGAAAAATTTCGCCCTAGCCACCCTAATTATCAATCACTGCTGCGCCAGAAGAGTCAACTGGAAAGTGCGAAAGTGAGGCTGGAAAATCAGATCGAGAAGCTTCCCGAAACCCAACAGGAAGTGCTGCGCTTTACGCGAGACACGGAGGTAAATCAGCAGGTATACGTTCAACTGCTCAACAAGCGTCAGGAGATGAGGCTGGTGAAAGCCGGCACCGTGGGTAACGTGAGGATTCTCGACCCGGCGGTGCTTCAACAGGCGACGATTTCTCCCCGTATTCCATTGACGACTCTGCTCAGTGGCTTGATGGGAGTGCTGCTTGCAATACTGGCCGTGATCATGAAGCTCGTATTGAGCCGCGCCGTCGAGAATGCCGATCAACTCGAGGATCTGGGGCTGCCAGTCTATGCCATGATCCCTGAATCCAGCGAGCAGACCAAGCTGGCAAGGCGTATCAGGGCCCGCAAGAGCGACAAGACCCAGACCATCTTCCGCGGACTTCTGGCGGAGTGTGACCCCGGCGAACTCTCCATAGAGGCGCTGCGTTCACTGCGTACCAGCCTGCATTTTGCGATGCTCGAGTCCGGTAACAATCGACTGATGATTGCCGGAGCCAGCCCTGAGGTAGGGAAAAGTTTTGTCAGTGCCAATCTGGCTGCAGTATGCGCCCAGTCAGGGCAGAAGGTGCTGTTGATCGATGCCGATATGCGTCGTGGCCATCTACACCATGCCTTCAGCGAGTCAAGTGGCGAGGGGCTCTCCGACCTGCTGATCTCTCGCATCGAGTTGGAACAAGGGATTCGCAAGACGTCCGTCGAGGGGCTCGATTACATCTCCCGAGGCATGGTTCCTCCGAATCCGTCGGAGCTGCTGATGCAACAAGGCTTCCGCGAGTTACTCGAGGCGGTGAGCGAACTCTATGATCTGGTCATTCTGGATACTCCCCCCATACTCGCGGTAACCGATGCGGCAGTAGTGGGCAAGATGGTGGGTACCAGTCTGATGGTAGTACGCTTCGGCCATAACCCGGTCAAGGAAATTCGAGTTGCCAAGCGGCGACTGGAGAATGCCGGAGTTCGCCTGAAGGGGGCCATTCTGAATGGTATCGAAAAGTCGAGTGCGTCCCGTGGCTATTACGGCACCTATCTCTATGCCTATCGTTGAAAGATATCGTAGGGAGCCTTCGGTGAAGGCTATCGGTTCCATGGAGATGGTGCTGCTCTCATGCTCGATTGCGGGACGAGATAGCTCATGAATCTGGTTGGTGCACTCCTGTTGCTTCTAGGGCTTTCGCTCTCTAGTCTCTATATTTTTCCCAGCGGGCAGCCCCAGCCTGCCGATTTTTTCTTGCTCGGCTTCAGCATCCTCATGTTGCTGCTGGCATTGCGTGATGAAAAGAGTCTGACCAGCAATGTCTTTGCCCTGAGGTGGGCGTTGATGGTGTTGTGGATCATCCTTGTCTGCCTGGGGTGGTCTTTGGTGATGGAGAGCACCCCCTTCTTCATGCATGCAGCGTTCTTCCTGTTCAACTTCCTGGTCGGGATGGCATTGTTGCGCTTCCTCAGGGTGTATGGCGAGCGAGCCAAGATCCTGGTCCGCACTGGTATCTCCATTGCACTGATGGTGGCGGCCAGCCAGGTTCTGGCGCAACTGGCCATGGGGGGAGGTGTTCGTACGACCGGTAGCTTCAACAATCCCAATCAGCTCGCGTACTTCTCGCTCTGTGGCATCGTGATATTGATGCTGCTCGACGATTTCCATCCGAAGCTGCGCCCCATTGCCCTGGGGGGGCTGGCCGCCGGGGTGGTGGGCATACTGGCAGCATCGTCGCTCGCCGCGCTGGGAGGCTTGGCGCTGGTGATCGTGGGATGGGCTCTGGCCAATGCAAGCAACCTGAAGCATTTCGCCCGCCTGACCCTGGTAGTGCCACTGCTGCTTGCCGTGGTGGTGGTGGTCAACCTTGGTTCCGATGGCAAGATGCACAAGAACGTGCAGTCGCGCCTGGATCGGGCATCCGCCAAGGTGGAGGGGCTCTACGAGGAACGCAAGTTCGACCGGCTGATGAACTTCCCCGAGTACGCCATCCTGGGGGCCGGAGAAGGGGAGCGGCAACGCTTCAAGCCCTACCACCGCAATGAGATCCACTCTTCGTACGTCAATATGCTGTTTGCCTATGGTGTCCCTGGCTTCGTGCTATTCCTGTTGGTCATATTCACAGCACTGCAGCGAGCTCCACTATATGTATGGGCAGGTATGGCGGGCCCCCTGTTTTATTCGGTGACCCATAACGGGCTTCGGTCGACCCTGTTCTGGTTGATGCTGGTACTCTGCTGGTACTGCTATCGACAAGTAATGACTTCGCTTCCGGAGCCATTCTTTACGCTCAACCAGCAAGAGTGATGACAATACAGCCGTCCTGTTGGTTGCATGTGCTGTGTGCAGCAGGCAACCGTGACCAGTGATTGCGGAGAAGTGCTCATGAGTTGGATCAATGTCCTGGTGATGCTGCCACGCTGTTACAAGCGGACACTGCTTAGACTTGCGGATGTGCTGCTGGTGATCATCAGTCTTCTGATGGCCGTGCGCCTTGTCGGAAGCGGGGAGGCCTTGATGTGGCCCGAAGCCGTCCTGCTGCTTGCGTTGGTGTCATTAATGACACCCCTTATCTTCGCGTTCATGGGGGTCTATCGCATCGTGCTGCGGTATATGAATCAGCGGATGATTCTGACCATGGTGGGTGGTGTCGTGTTGTTGACCCTGACTCTGTATGGCATGGGACTGCTATTCGGGCAGCCTCTCGGCCCTTCGATATTGCTGGTATTTGCTTTGCTCGCCTTGACATGGGTGGGAGGGTTACGGCTGGCACTGCGCGAGCTCTATCAATTGAGCCGACGTCCACAGCGACAGTCGGTTGTCATTTATGGTGCGGGGGCGGCAGGGTGTGAGTTAGCGCATTCCCTTATGCATGGTGGGCTGTATCGGCCCAGGGCCTTTGTCGATGACTGGCGTGGCTTGCAGGGATCCCTTGTCGAGGGGCTACCGGTGTACAGTCCCGCTGAGCTTGACATACTCATCGGGCGCCTGCAGCTCGAGCTCGTGCTTCTCGCCATCCCCAGTGCGCCGCGCTGCCGAAGGCGCGAGATCCTCGAGCAGCTCTCTCGATTATCGATCCCGGTACAGACGATTCCCGGGGCGGATGATCTCGTCTCGGGGCGTGCCCGTGTCAGCGATACCTGCAATGTGGCGGTGGAAGACCTGCTTGGTCGGGAGCCAGTACCTCCCTTTCCCGAGCTCATGTCAGCCGACATTCGTGGCAAGGTGGTGATGGTCACCGGCGCCGGTGGCTCCATCGGTTCTGAACTCTGCCGCCAGATTCTGGTGCAAGGC
The DNA here is from genome assembly GCF_059509875.1 of Halomonas sp. LMYGS-3. Taxonomy (NCBI): domain Bacteria; kingdom Pseudomonadati; phylum Pseudomonadota; class Gammaproteobacteria; order Oceanospirillales; family Halomonadaceae; genus Halomonas; species Halomonas sp. LMYGS-3. The sequence continues at coordinate 30,415 of NZ_JCAKFQ010000019.1, forward strand.
CCCGAGTCATTGTTGCTGGTCGACAACTGTGAGTTCGCTCTTTACGCCATCGAACAGGAGCTGACGAGTTGGACGGAACAGCACGGAAGTCAGTTGAGTATCCAAGCGCTGCTGGCCTCCATCCAGCGAAGCGAACAGATGCGGGAGATCATGCTCAGCTTTGGCGTACAGACGCTCTATCATGCGGCTGCCTACAAGCATGTGCCGATGGTGGAAACCAACCTGGTGGAAGGCATCCGTAACAACGTGTTCGGCACACTTGGCCTGGTACAGGCGGCGGCGGAAACTGAGGTGGAGACCTTCGTCATGGTGTCCACCGACAAGGCGGTGCGCCCGACGAATGTGATGGGCGCCACAAAACGGTTGACCGAGCTGATTTGCCAAGCGTTTGCCGCCCGGACCTCGGAAGAGGGAAAAACACGTTTCTGCATGGTGCGTTTCGGGAATGTATTGGGATCGAGTGGGTCGGTGGTGCCGCGGTTCCAGAGCCAGATTAAGCAAGGGGGGCCCGTCGAGGTCACCCATCCCGACATCACACGCTACTTCATGACGATTCCCGAGGCAGCACAACTTGTCATCCAGGCTGGTGCCATGAGCAGTGGCGGTGAGGTGTTCGTTCTCGACATGGGGGAACCGGTACGTATCGCCGATCTGGCCGCGAGCATGATCCGACTTTCGGGGCTGGAAGTGAGGGATGATGATCATCCCGATGGGGACATCGAGATCATCTACACCGGCTTGCGTCCTGGCGAAAAGCTCTACGAGGAGTTACTCATCGGTGGTGAGATCCATGCGACTCGCCATCCACGTATCAGGACGTCTCGCGAAACCTTCTGGGAGCGAGACCAACTCGAAGCCTTTCTCGGTGAGCTGTATACGGCCCTCAAGAAGTCCTGCTACCCGAGAATCCAGCAGCTCTTGAGAGAGGCGCCGCTCTTGTATGCTCCTGACGGTAATATGGTGGACCTGATATGGCTGGCTCAGCGCGTTCGAGTGACCACTCAGCCGGTGGCAAGTTATGAAACCACCATGTCGAAGCTGGATCTGTCTCCCTCACCTGCTTCGATGGAGTTTGAGCTCTCACCCCCCAAGTCTTCGTAAAGAGGAGGGGCTTGCTTACCTACCAAACCACCGGTGATGCCATGTTCGCGGATCTGAAAGAGCTCTATTCACAATTGACACGGCAGCAACGCAAGAGATTATTGAAACTTCAGTTACTGATTGTCATCATGGCCTTCGCCGAGATAGCCGGCGTGATATCGATCGGGCCCTTCATGGCTGTCGTGGGGGACATGGGGAAGCTGGAAGGTGAGGGGTGGCTGGCGCAGGCCTACCAATACAGTGGCCTGGAGAGCAAAGAGGCATTCCTGACCTTGCTGGGAGGAGGGGTGTTGCTGGTATTGATACTGGCGGCGCTGTTCTCGATCTACACGACCTGGCGCCTGGCCCTTTATAGCGCGGGTGTAGGGGCCGATCTCTCGAGCCGGCTCTACCGTTACTACCTGTATCAGCCTTGGTTGTTCCATGCTGGCGAGAACAGCAGCCAACTGATCAACAAGTCTGCACAGGAGGTGCAACGTATCACCCAGAGGATCATCAACCCATGCATGCAACTCAATGCACGCGTGGTAATGGTCATCATGATGACCTTGGCTATCTTTATTTATAATCCGGTAGTGGCCTTCAGTGGGATGCTGCTTTTCATTACTTCCTATTTTTTACTCTACAAGACGGTAAGGCAAATACTGATCACCAACGGGCTGCGCATTTCTCGCGCCCAAGGCGATCGCTTGAAGTTGATGTCGGAAGGCTTCGGGGGCATCAAGGACCTGTTGCTGCTTCACCGTCAGCCAAATTTCACCAAACGCTTCGACAAGGCCAGTCGCAAATGGGCGCGCGGGCTGGGGGTCACCCAGGGCCTAGGGGACGCCCCTCGCTATGCCATCGAACTGGTGGCATTCGGCTCGGTCATCGTGCTGGTGCTGTACTTGCTGAACCTTCATGAAGGGGATCTGGGGGGAATCCTCCCCGCATTGTCGATCTATGCCCTGGCCGGCTTCAAGATGCTGCCCGCGTTACAGCGTATCTACTCATCCATTTCGCATATTCGCAGTAATTTGGCTGCTTACCAGGCCGTTCGAGAAGATCTCCTGGCAAGCCGCGACATCGATAGCCGAATCGAGCAGGGTGACAAGCAAGACGTTACCCCTCTGATACCGCAGCAATCGATCGTCATGCAGGATGTAGTCTTCCAGTACCCAGATAAACACGATGCGGCCCTCCGCGGGTTGACACTGTCCATTCCGGCCGATCGGGTGGTCGGATTGGTAGGAACCTCCGGAAGCGGGAAAAGCACGGCTGTCGATTTGCTGATGGGGTTGATCACTCCGCGTCAAGGGGCTGTGCTGGTCGATGGCGAGCCGATTAGCGAGGCGAATGTACGCAACTGGCAGATGAGCATCAGCTATGTCCCGCAACACATCTTTCTCACCTCTGCCAGCATTCTCGAGAATGTTGCCTTTGGCATCGAGCACGGGCATATCGACCGGCCTCGAGTGCTGGAGGCGCTTCATGTGGCGCAACTCGGTGATCTGGTCGAGCAACTGCCTGAGGGGGTGGACACACTTGTCGGAGAGCGTGGTATCCAGCTTTCTGGAGGACAACGGCAGCGGATCGGCATCGCACGCGCCATCTATCACGATGCCAATGTACTGGTGCTCGATGAGGCGACCAGTGCTCTTGATGGATTGACCGAGAAGCGGGTCATGGATGCCATCCATGCGTTTTCGGGAAGAAAGACGATAATCATGATCGCCCACCGGCTTTCTACAGTAAAGAAGTGCGATTGCATTTACCTGATGGAGGGCGGGAAAGTGGTGGATTACGGAAATTACAAGAGCTTGGCCAAAAGCAGTCTGGTTTTCCAGAACATGATCGATCATGCCTAGCATTAGGCTTTGATGGCCACCAAAATAAATTGACTTGATGATGATGGCGAATATTGCTAGAGCGGTAAAGTCAAGGCTGGATAGTATCGAACGGAAGCTCTTGGATAATTATATAGCTCTAATGATAGGATGCTCCTTTTTTGTTTCAAATGTCGTAATTGCGTGATATTAAAAATGATTCTAGAGACATTATTTTCGGTGATGAAACCAAAGCAGGCGGAGTGTAAGCATGGGCATAACCTATCGGCCTGAAGTCGATGGACTCAGGGCAGTGGCCGTGATTCCGGTAATATTATTTCATGCTGGATTCTTGAGTTTTAGTGGTGGATATGTCGGCGTAGATGTTTTCTTCGTTGTGAGTGGATACTTGATAACTGGAATAATATATGGCGAAATTCGGAGAGGAACGTTTTCCATTATTAATTTTTACGAGAGGCGAGCGAGAAGGATCTTGCCTGTTCTCTTTTTTATCACTGTTGCATGTATTCCCTTCGCCTGGCTGTGGCTGCTCCCCGAGGATTTTAAGGAGTTCAGTCAGAGTGTTGTGGCTGTCAACACTTTCTCATCCAATATTTATTTCTGGCAGCAATTGGACTACTTTGATGGGCCTGCCGAATTGAAGCCACTGCTTCATACCTGGAGCCTGGCGGTCGAGGAACAATTCTACTTATTCTATCCGATTTTTCTCATGCTCTTTGGATGGCTCAAAAAAAAGTATCTCATTTCAGCCATGCTGTTTGTATTTGCCTTCAGCTTGGCGTTGGCCGAATGGGGCGCTGAAAACTATCCGACTGCAAATTTTTATCTTCTTCCTACTCGTGCATGGGAGTTGATGGCCGGTTCCATCATAGCGGTATTTCTTTATGATCGTGGGTTGAGTAGTAAAAAACTAGTTAATCAAGCTGGGTCGACTGCGGGCTTGGTGCTGATAATCTATTCAGTTGTCGCTTTTAATAACGAAATTCCGTTTCCAAGCTTATGGACGCTCATCCCGGTTCTTGGAGCAAGCATGGTAATCATGTTCGCCAAAGGTGATACGCTGGTAGGAAGGCTTTTAAGCTGGAGACCAATGGTTGGTGTGGGGCTGATAAGTTATAGTGTATATCTCTGGCATCAACCCATTTTTGCATTTGCCAGGGAGAGAAGTCTAAATGATCTTTCTGGTCTTGATTTTGCTCCCTTTATTGCCCTCACATTTATTCTATCATATTTCTCCTGGCGATTTGTAGAACAGCCGTTCAGAAACAAGAGCTTCATTAGTCGTTCAAGAATATTTTCCGGTGCAGCTTGCGGTTCAATTGTGCTGATAAGCCTGGGTTTGTCTGGAAGTCTTTCCCAAGGAATGCCAGCAAGAATGGAGCCGAGGGTAGTAGAGCTGGCGGCATTCAAGAGTGACTGGGATACCCGTGCCAGTAAATGTCAGGTCTTTCCTGGTGGGAAAAAAGAACCCGAGGATTCCTGTCAGTTCAACGAACAATACACTGATCTGGTTGCAATCTGGGGAGATAGTCATGCGACTCCTCTGGTAGGAACCATGGCAAGACAACTGGAGCCATTTGGCTATGGTGTCAAACAGCTTGTGCATACCAACTGCCTACCTATCGTGGGTTACCGAAGAAGCGATGGTAAGGATGGTTGTACCCGATATAATGAAGATGTCATCGAGTATCTGATTGCCGAAGAAGACATAAAGATCATCATGATGGTGGCGCGTTACCCACTGCAGTTTGAAGGAAAAAGGTTTGACAATGAAGAGGGTGGGGTCGAACTTGGCTCTGACTTGTATGCCTTGCCGATGGATGACTTCAATAGCGATAAGGAACGGGTGGATAAAGTTGGCACGTCAATGCGTGATACCGTCCGGCAGCTGCTCGAGAGTGGAAAGAAGGTTGTTCTTGTCTATCCGATTCCCGAGGTAGGTTGGGATGTACCCAACTATTTGGCCAAGGAGGTACTCTATGGCTATGAGAGGAGTGAGCCCCTTTCAACAAGCTATGGCGTTTTCCTTAAAAGGGTAGAGTCAAGTTACAGCCAGCTTGAACTAATCGAACCGCATGAGAATCTCTTGCGCATCAAGCCGGAACTGATTTTCTGTAATGCCCGGTTGTATGAACGCTGTATTGCCGAAATCGATGGAAAGCCTCTCTATTACGACAGTAATCACTTGAACACTTTCGGTTCCAATATGCTCATCTCTTATGCGTTAAGTGAGGCTGTCAAAAGCGGGTGGTTGGATGTGACAGCCAATTATTCACTGGCTAAAAAGAAGGAAAGTGATTCTTGAGATGGGATTTGGTTTTGGCTATCCATGTGCCGTCGAGCTGTAAGTAACGCAATAAGTTAAGTTTTATTAGTCTGGATTAGATGAAAGAAATAAGGAATAAAGACCATGAAAATACTGATCGTCGGGAACATGGGTTATGTGGGGCCTGCGGTCGTCAGAGAGCTGGCTTTGCGGCACCCTTCTGCCATCATCCATGGTTATGACAATGCGTACTTTGGCCACTGTCTGACGGGGACTCGGCGTCTTCCCGAGCGGTATCTGGAGAGGCAATTCTTTGGCGATATCCGCGCTATCCCCTCGGGTATGCTTGAGGGGTATACGGCCGTGGTACAGCTTGCCGCTGTCTCCAATGACCCCATGGGCCATCGTTTTGCCGAGGTGACTGCCGAGATCAACCAGCAGGCCACCGTAGAGATGGCTTATGCGGCGTCCCGGGCCGGTGTGCGCAATTTCGTATTCGCTTCGAGCTGCAGTATCTATGGGGTAGCACTGGGTGGGCCTCGTCGAGAAGACGATACGGTTGCGCCGATCACTGACTACGCGAAATCAAAGGTGCACGCCGAGGAGGCGCTGGCAGACGTCGGGGGGGGCATGGTCATCACTAGCCTGCGCTTTGCCACTGCATGCGGGATGTCGGACCGTCTGCGGTTGGATCTGGTGCTCAACGACTTTGTCGCTTGCGCCCTCAGCCAGGGAAAAATCACGGTGCTGAGCGACGGGACACCCTGGCGCCCGTTGATCGATGTCACCGATATGGCGAGAGCCGTTGATTGGGCAGTACAGCGTAATGCCGAGAACGGAGGGCGCATATTGAGCGTCAATACTGGCTCTAACGATAGGAACTACCAAGTAAGCGAGCTCGCTTCGGCTGTGTCAGATGCGATTCCCGGAACCACCGTGAGCATCAATACGGATGCTCCTGCAGATAGTCGCTCCTATCGAGTGGATTTCGGCTTGTTTTCCGATCTGGCCCCAGATCATCAGCCGGTTATGACACTGACCCAGTCGATTGGAGGCCTGATAGAAGGAATGAAAGACATGGGGTTCAGTGATCCGGAATTTCGTAACTCGAACTTGATTCGCTTGCATGTATTGCAAGGGCATATTGAACAGGACCGTTTGACCGAACGGTTGGAGTGGAAAGTCGAGCAGGACTAGAAGGCCGATTGATGTTGCCGAAGGTTTTGCCGATTGAATTATCAGGAGGTTTACCATGAAAGTAGCTATCTTCGCCGGTGGTTTCGGGACTCGTCTCAGTGAAGAAACGGCAATCTGCCCTAAACCGATGGTCGAGATCGGAGGGCGCCCCATCATTTGGCATATCATGAAGATGTATGCGCACCATGGCTTGAAGGATTTCGTCATCCTTGGTGGCTACAAGGTTGGCCATATTCGAGATTACTTTCTCAACTATAGAGGGAATCGTACTGACTATACGATTGACCTGAATACTGGAAAAGTCGATTGGTTGCAGAGTGTGAATGAGGACTGGAGGGTCACGGTTCTTGATACTGGTCTGGATTCGATGACTGGTGGTCGACTCAAGAAGGCCATGAACATCTTGTCTGATGCTCCTTTCTGTCTCACCTATGGTGATGGAGTCAGCGATGTGGATATCACGAAACTCGTCGATACTCATCGTAACTCAAATAACTGGTGCACGTTGACGGCCGTTACTCAACCGGGACGCTATGGCGCGTTGAATGTAAGTCAGGGAACGAATCATGTGAAAGGCTTTCGTGAGAAGGGGGCAACGGATGGTGGTTTGATCAACGGTGGGTTCTTCGTTTGCGAGCCCGAGGTGTTCGAATTGATCGATGATAGCCAGACAACATGGGAGAACGAGCCGATGGAACGCATGGTGGGTATGGGAAAGCTCGGCTATTACCACCATACGGGCTATTGGCAGAGCATGGACTCGTTGCGCGACAAGATGGTGCTCGAGGCTGCATGGTCACAGGGGGCGCCATGGAAGCTATGGAGTGAGTAGATACCCTCTGTGAAGACCGGCCATAAACGCAGCATCAGGTGGTTTTACGCCGAAATTTTACACGATAGACGATGTTAATGTGATTCACCTTCTACATCGCCGTGCCCAAAGCCACCATCGTGCTTTGCCGCTATCTGTTAACCGCCGATAGAGCGACAAGATATCATGGCCGTGACCATGCGTTGACCTTTGACAATGTGTGTCTGCCAGGGAGATGTCTGGTGGATAACCTAAATTGCGAACAGGAATGGCTGTTCTCTTCTGTCAAATGAGTTGGTAAGTATTGTTCATCGGGATGTAAACCTGAATGCGTGTTTTAATAATTACGATGGGCGTTTCTAAAATACTTCCTCACGTCTTTGCTTCTCGTCATGAAGTGGTCGGTATAGCCGAGTGTGTGCCTCGTGGCTATAAGGGAAGAAGCAGAGGGGCGAGCCTTATGATGAAGTTCGCCAGATTGTTCTGCGGAAGAGAAGTTTTGTCAAAAGTCTCCAGGAAAGCTGAGATACCCTATTGTCGAATTCTCCCCGGGAGTAAAGATTTTGAGGTGTGGGTTACGGAAAGAGAGCCCGATATAATAGTTGTCCAGGGCATGTCGATGTTGCTGAAGGACGATGTTATACGCATTCCTCGGTATGGGGTTATCAATCTGCACCGATCCTATCTTCCGGAGTATAGAGGTCCTAATCCTTTATTTTGGCAATACTATGATGGCAGGGTTGACTTTGGAATTTCGCTTCACTTCATTGACGAGGGAGAGGATACCGGTGACATCATTGAAAGAAGGAAGGTTCAGGTTGGTATTGGTTCTACAGAAAAGGAGGTTAATGAGATACTGATCGGTAAAGTAGGCTCGAAAATGCTTCTCTCTGCATTGGATGATATAGAGAAAAGCTGTGTAAAACGTATACCTCAAAATAATATCGCTTCACCTACAGGCAGGGCGAGAAACATCAGTCGCGATGAGTACAAGGATATTATTCCATGGCAGAAATGGCCTGTTGAGAGAGTCTGGCACTTTCTTCGAGGAACTCAGTCATGGTTGGATGCATTAGATCCGCCATCGGGGATCCTCTCTGGACAACGCTGGTACATCGGTTCCTATAAGACAGGTAATAGTTCCTATATGATTCCGGGGAAAGTTTACAAGTGTGATCAAGGAGTGAGTATTGTTGCCTGTAAGGATGGGGTGATATATTTGGGTGTTAATTTCAGCTTAAAGGCGTATTTAAAAATGCTCTGGAGGATTGGATGAATTATGTCAAGGGGGATGGCGATCCACTTTTTCATCCAGGGTGGATAGAATTCAATCTTCAGAAATGTTGTGGGACCGCTGAAGTGTTGGACCTGGGTCCCAAAAAAGGAACGGCATGGCAGCTCAGGACGGTAGTATACCGAAACAAGAAAGGAGAGTTGATTAATCCCCCTTATAACCCACATTTGCCAGTTGAGTTTTATTCTTCCAGTTTACGGGAAGGGGCGTGTAATCGCCGCCTGAGAGTAGCTGTCGAAAAACTTGCTGAGATTTATAAAAATAATGGGGTAAGAGGCGCGATCAATCTTTCTCCAGTAGTTCAAGATGTCAGACCCTTTCTTTGGCAGGGGATGCAAGCCAACCCCAAATATACGTATCATATTGACATGAGCTGCTATGCGAAAAATTTCGATAAAAATATATTGAATAAGTCAAGAAAGGCCTCAAGACTAGGTTATACATGTGAAGTCAGCAAAGACTTTTGTGCGATAGAGTCATGTTTCGAAGAGATTTCAGGGAAAGGTGATTTAAAAGATTTCGTAAGTTATTCTGCGCTGGCATCGATTTGTGATAATTTGGGTGATGAAGGCTTTGCTGTATTTCTTTGCAAAGATTCTCAAGGTTATCCTGTGGGAGCGTGGATACGATTATATACGCCTGGAGGCCTAGCCTTGGCCTGGCTGTCAGGGATAAAAGAGCATGTGCTTGCGGATGGAGTGAATAGCCTGCTGGGAGATTTTGCCTTCAAGTTCTTCTCAGACAAAGAATGCAAGATATTTGACTACGTCGGAAATGATACTCCGCCAGTTGCCGAGATGAGAGAGGAGTGGGGAGGGAAGCTGGTTAGTTATTATTCCATCCGTGAGAGAAGTTTTTTTAACTTAGCTAAAGAAGTATATCGTTCCAGGATAAGGTCAAAGAGTAGAATGTTAAAATGATTAAATGCATTTTTATCAATGACCGAATCAAGTTTCTGGTTAGACATTAACAGTAGAGGCTAGTAAACGACTTGTGATTGTCTCCTTACACTGTTCTGAGGACTAGCATGCACCCATCGCACTGATGGTTCATTCGTAAACACCAACGCTAAGGAGGGCGCGAGGCAAGGGCAGGTGCTGTCATCGACACACTCTCCTTTCCCGAATCAAGTTCGGGATGACTCGCGTAACACTTATGATCATTGTCGATACTGCTCTTGCCAAGCGCCAGGCCGCTGGCAATTCCATCAGGGTGGGAATGATTGGTGCCGGTTTCCAAGCTAGTGGACTCGGGTTCCAGATCATGACCGCGACACCGGGAATGCAGCTGTGCGCCATTGCCAACCGTAATGTAGCCACGGCCAGTGCCATCTTCGAGCAATGCGGAGGCAAGCCGGTCCGTTGCGATACCCGAGGGCAGCTGGAAGCGGCCATCGATGCCGGCCGGCCGGCCGTGACCGAGGATGCGATCGCTCTCGCCGGCGCCGAAGGGCTGGACGCCATCATCGAGGTGACCGGTTCCGTGGAGTTTGCGGCAGGCGCCGTGCTGGCGGCACTGGAAAGTGGCAAGCACGTCATCCAGATGAATGCCGAGCTGGATGGCACCATCGGGCCCATCTTGAAGCGGAAGGCCGATGCGGCAGGTGTCATCTATTCCTTCTCCGATGGTGACCAGCCTGGCGTGCAGATGAACCTCTATCGCTTTGTGGCAGGGTTGGGCATTACCCCGGTTCTCTGCGGAAACATCAAGGGACTGCACGACCCGTACCGGAATCCGGCCACCCAGCGGGATTTTGCACAGCGGTGGGGTCAGAAGCCCGCCATGGTTGCCTCCTTTGCCGATGGCACCAAGATTTCCTTCGAGCAGGCTATCGTGGCCAACGGCACCGGCATGCGGATCGCACGCCGGGGCATGATCGGCCCTGATTTTTCGGGGGGAGACCCCAATGCCCCCCTCATGCCGATCGAGGAGGCGGCTAAGTCATTCGAACCCTACCTGAACCCGGATGAACCCGGGCTGGTGGATTATGTGGTCGGGGCACGTCCCGGGCCAGGCGTCTTCGTTATTGGCCACATGGACGAGCCCAGGAAACAGCATTATCTAGAGCTATACAAGCTGGGTAAGGGGCCTTACTACTGCTTCTACACTCCCTATCACCTCTGTCATTTCGAAGTCCCCACTTCCGTCGCACGAGCCGTCTTGTTCAGTGATCCGGTGCTGGCACCGCTTCAAGGGCCACGTGTTGGTGTCATCGCGATGGCCAAGAAGGATCTCTATGCGGGAGACACGATCAATGACTTCGGAGGCTTCGAGGTCTATGGCGTGGCCGAGAACATCGAGGATATTCGGAAAGATAACCTGTTGCCTATCGGCTTGGCGCTGGGATGTACGATGGCGAGAGTCGTGAAAAAGGATACCCCACTTACCTTCGATGATGTCATTGTTCCGTCCGGGCGTCTAGTGGATCGACTCTATGCGGAACAAGAAAAGATGTTCTCTAGATAAAGGTAGGCAGAACTTGTCGTGGCTTGATTTCAAGGGGAAGGGACATGATATTTCAGAAAACACATCTTCAGGATGCTTGCCTGATCGCACTGGAGCCGCACGGGGATGAGCGAGGCTTCTTTGCACGCACGATGTGTAAAGATGATTTCTCAAAGCATGGGTTGGTCAGTGACTTCGTTCAGCAGAATACGTCATTCTCGGCGAGAAAAGGAACCCTTCGAGGCTTGCATTATCAAAGAAATCCTTATGCCGAAGCAAAGCTGGTGCGTTGTGTCAGAGGGGCAATATCCGATGTCATCGTGGATGTGAGAGAAGACTCTCCGACTTATCTAAAACACCAGGCGTTCGAACTTAGTGCTGCCAACCAGAATCAACTCTATGTGCCGCCAGGCTTTGCCCATTCCTTTCTTACACTCTGCGACAATGTGGAGGTAAGTTATCTGGTGACGGCTCCTTATACGCCTGAGGCCGAGGATGGCCTGAGGTATGATGATAAAGAGTTGGGCATCAGTTGGCCAATCCCGATTGCTGTGATTTCAGAAAAGGACATGAGCTGGCCCTTGCTATTGGAACGTCGCACGCCTCTCTTCTGAGCGTTTAATAATCCATGCCTGGTTCGCCTGAGCCATAAGCGGGGGGTACTATGGACAAGGTTGTCGCCGTAATACTGACCTATAATCGACAGGACCTTCTCAGTCGCTGCCTTGACGCCATTTATGCACAGACTCGTGCCTGCGACTGTGTAATCGTCATCGACAATGCGAGTAACGATGGTACCCAGGAGATGCTGCTGGACGCTGACTATTCGGGGTTGAAGGTCTATACACTGTCCAGGAACATTGGTGCTGCAGGTGGTTTCAACGCGGGATTTCGACTTGCCTATCAGGCTGGGGCCGACCACGTCTGGATGATGGATGATGACGTGATTCCGGAGCCGGATGCCCTGCAGCGATTGCTGGAGGCAAATGCATTGCTGGACGAGAAGGGCATTGGTCGGGCATTTCTCCTTTCTGCGGCCTATACGGAAAGTGGCCTGATTACGAATACTCCCACGTCCAGCAAGAGAAAGAATTCAATTGGTTACGGCGAGTGGCCGGCGATGGTGCAGTATGGGATGATGCCTGTCGAAAGGGCGACTTTTGTTTCGATCCTGGTACCTCGTTATATTCTCGAGCAGTACGGGTTGCCGATTGCCTCGATGTTCATCTGGGGGGAAGATACCGAGTTTACTTTGAGGATTACCCGAGACTCGCCAGGATTCGTTGTTGGTGCCAGTAAGGTGTTGCATCTCAGGCAGATGGGGGGGCGCCCGAGCGTGCTCTCGGAAAGTGATCCCGTTCGATTACGATTCCACCGTTACTTGATCCGTAACAATATTTTCATCGCTCGGCGATATCGCTCACCAAGACGAATATTGGCTCTTGTCAGGTTCAATGCCAGAATTCTTTTCAAGCTCGCCAGAATGAGGCAGTTCAGAAAGTTGGGAATCGTGGTCCGCGGGATTGTCGAGGGAATGACATTCTTTCCGAGCATTGAAGACGTTGACTCTTCCATCGAAAACTTGAGTACTTCTGTGAGTTTGGTGAAAGACACCGGCGTTGGCCAAGTGTACCATGTGGTGAGGGCAGAAAGATGAGAATATGCATCTCGGTTCATTCCATGAATGCCGGAGGTGGTATACAGGAGAGGCGAGTGGCGCTTGCCAATGAGTGGCTCCGGTGTGGACATGACGTGACCATTGTCTGTCCTGTACCTCCGAAGGAGGTGATAGCGCGTCTTTCGAGTGAAGCCCGTGTGGTATATCTGGGGAACTGGCCCGACAAGCTGCGCTATCACAAACTTTTCTGTGCTTTGCCGTTGACGAGGTTCTTCAGAAGGGAAGGGGAGTTCGATGCTGTGGTCGCGAGTACCTCTCCTCATATTTTTCTGACGAGCATTGCTCTGCTGATGTCGAGAAATTCATCACCACTTTACGGAACTGTGCATGTTGCCCTAGATTATGCAGGTGGGGTGAAACAGGTGCTGGTTGCTTCCTTGGCACGTCTCGAGCTTCGTATGTCGGCAATGAGGACTAGGCGATTCGCCGGAGTGTCGATCGGACTGGCTGCCCAGATGAAGAAGTTTCTGCCTTCTGGTTGTGGTGATGTGCAGGTTCTTTACAACCCGGTGATCGATGAGGACATGGGCAAGGCCTTGGAACCGGTGGAGAGAAGGCGGTATGCCCGACCGGAAGAGAAAATCGTGATCGCCGTCGGGCGATTGCACCGGCAGAAGGGATTTGACCTGTTGATCAAGGCATTCAGCAAAGTAACGACGGATGCCGTTCTGCTTATCGTAGGTGATGGAGAGGAGATGGAAGCGCTGAAAAGGCTTTCCGTTCACCTGGGGGTCGATCAACGGATAAGATTTCTTGGTTATCAGCCCAACGTGATGTCGTTGCTGAAGGTGGCAGATTGCTTTGTGTTGTCTTCACGCTGGGAAGGCCTTGGCAATGTCGTGGTAGAGGCGTTGTATGCGCAGGTGAAGATTGTGAGTTTCGATTGCCCCCATGGCCCGGCAGAGATACTGGAGCATGGCAAGTGGGGAAGGGTCGTGGAATGCGGGGATACCGTGAAACTGGCGGAGTCGATCGACTATGCTCTCGCAGATGATATAAAAAATTATAATGATCGATGGAAAGACTTTTATACGCCGAGTGTGGCGATGAAATATCTTGAATTCATGGGATCCATGGAGGCGGCGGTTGACGGTGAGGTTTACCCTAGGAATTGCCGTTGACCTTTTCCTGTCACGCTGGTTAGAAGCCATTTATAATAGGTGGTTAATGAAGGATGCTTTAGGGAAACGCTGCATAAATACCGCCGATAGCTGCCTGGCAGCTATCGGCGGGGTAGAATTCAGTCCTCCTGCCACTGCCTGATCAGAGCCACCCGATGAAGCAGATCTCGTTCGCCCAAGCCGAGCACCAGAACAAGAAAAAGGTCACCTGCCGCGAGCGGTTCCTGGCCCAAATGGATGCCCTGGTGCCATGGCAACGCCTGATAGACGCACTATCGCTATCGTATTTCCCGAGTGCGGCGGGTATGCGGGGGCGCCCGCCGATCGGCCTGGAGCGCATGCTGCGGATCTACTTCCTGCAGCAGTGGTATGTGCTCGCCGACGAGGCGCTTGAAGACGCCATCTACGACAGTCAGGCCATGCGTGACTTCATCGGAATCGATCTGGCCATCGAGAGCGTGCCAGACGCCACCACGCTGCTGCGTTTCCGCCATCTGCTGGAGAAGCATGCGCTGACCCAGCGCATCTTCTAGGCTTTGTCCGAAAAGTGTCTGCGCTCGGCCATACGGCGTTAAAAATCAGCTCAAAGACCTTATTTACACCCCGTAAACTCCGTCTTTTCGCCGATTTTTGCCTTGTCTGACCATCGCTCGTCGACTTTTCAGACATAGCCTAGGAGATCAACGCCAGTCTGGCCGAGCAGGGCCTGTTCATGCGCGAGGGCTCCATCCTCTCAAGGTTTGGAGCCTCCGGGAATCCCGGGACGGTTCAGGGATCCGGCAAGCAGAGGATTTTAGATGATTAATACGGCATTGATAAATAACATTGATAGAACTGTACAGCCTAAGAAAGTGATGATGATTGGTGGAGCGTCTCGCTCCCTGGTCAACTTTCGTGGATCATTGTTGAAACGGCTACGTCAGCGTGGACATGAGGTGTTGACTGCTGCTGCATCCGATAGTGCGGTAGATGAAGTACGCCGAAAATTAGAAAAATTAGGAATTTCTTTCGTTCCTCTCTCTCTTTCAAGAGGGGGGCTAAACCCAGTCTCTGACTGGAGACTTGAGCGTCAGATAGTTGCTCTGCTGAGACAACATCGGCCAGAAGTATTGATTGCTTATACAGCGAAGCCAGTTATATATGGTGGCATGGCGGTCCGGGCCGTAGGGGGTATCCGTTTCTTTCCAATGATCACCGGGCTTGGCTATGCGTTTTCAGAAAGTGGTGGTTGGCGACGGACTTTATCTCATTTCGCTCAGTTAAATCTCTATCGTCGCTCATTGCACAATGCCGATGTTACTATATTTCAGAATCCAGATGACCAATCTCTTTTTAAGAGGTTGGGGTTGGTTAACGGGGCTTCTGCTCGTGTTTATGGTTCGGGAGTAGACCTTCGGAGCTTTCCGTACAATGAATTACCTTCGGATCCCGTTTTCCTTATGTTGGCAAGATTGGTTGCTGACAAAGGAGTAAGAGAGTATGTACAAGCAGCTAGACAAATAAAAAAACGCTTTCATGATGCCAGATTTCAGCTGGCAGGTGCTCTTCAGTCGGGGCCAGGTGCTATTACATATGATGAGTTGGATGCTTGGAAAAGTGAAGGAGTAATTGAATACCTTGGAAAATTAGATAGTGTTCAAAAATCCTTGGCTGCTTGCAGATACTACGTCCTTCCCTCCTACTATAGAGAAGGAACTCCACGTTCAGTTCTGGAGGCATTGGCGACAGGGCGGCCGATCATTACGACAGACTCTCCTGGGTGCCGTGAGACCGTAAAACACGGTGTAAATGGCTACCTTGTGACTCCCCGTTGTGTTTCTTCGTTGGTGAAGGCAATGATGAATGTGCTTCAGTCGGACGATGGCGAGATACAGAAAATGGCAAAGGAGAGTCTTGAACTGGCTAAGCGATACTATGATTCAGAGCGTGTAGATCACAGTGTTTTGACTATTATCGGTCTTTAGATGTTGTGTGGATGTTTGGCGAGTGAGGTGAAATGGAGTGTCATAAGAAGTGCATTAATTTTCATTCTGATATTGGTAGTATGGGTGGTCTCAATGACCAAGTGCAACACCTGACCCATCAGCCGGTGTTCTGGATGTTCCTGGCTGCTGCTGCCTACGCTGCCAGTCGTCACGCCATGCTCGTGGATCAGGAGGCGTCATGAAGATTGCATTGATCGGTACTCAAGGCTCATCGATTCTGGGGGTCATCCACTATCACGGTGTGGTCAGCAACGTGCCCGATCATCTAAGGCGGGCCAGCGTCTTCGTGTTGCTTTCCTTCTATCGCGAGGGAGTTCCATGGAGTACCCAGGAAGCCATGGCGGTGGGGCGTGCGGTGATTACCAACGACAGCACTGGCTATCGCGATACCGTCGTACCTGGCGTGAATGGCTTGTTGATCCCGCCCCACGATGCCGGGGTCCTGGCTCAGGCCATAGGGACGCTGATCGCCGACAGGCCGAGAGCAGCCGAAATGGGCAGGATGTCGCGGCTCCTTGCCGAGCAACGCTTCGACGCCGACAAGGTGACCGAACGACTGCTGACGTTCCTCGGACTCAAATCGGCACAGGTTCCGGCTCGGGAGAAGGTATGTCCAACATGAGCAAACGTTGCCTAGACCTCCTGGTGGCGGGAGTGGCCCTGTTGCTGCTGTCGCCATTGCTACTGGTGGTGGCGCTGCTGGTTCGCTGGCAACTTGGCTCGCCGGTGCTGTTCCGCCAGCTCCGGCCCGGTCTGCATGGGCGCCCCTTCGAGATGTTGAAGTTCCGCAGCATGCGCGACGACTGCGATGCGAACGGGGAGCCCCTGCCCAACCATCGACGGCTGACCTCCTTCGGCCGATGGTTGCGGGCCTCCAGCCTGGACGAATTACCCGAGCTGTGGAATGTGCTCAAGGGAGACATGAGCCTGGTGGGCCCCCGTCCACTGCTGATGGAGTACCTGTCGCTCTATACCCCCTGCCAGGCCCGGCGCCACGAGGTCAAGCCGGGGCTGACCGGTTGGGCCCAGGTCAATGGGCGCAATGCCATCAGCTGGGAGGAGAAGTTCGTGCTGGACGTGTGGTACGTGGACCACCGCTCGTTGCGGGTCGACCTCCGCATCCTCCTGCTGACCTTGCGTAAGGTCTTGCGGCGCGAGGGAATCGCCCACGCTGGGGACGTCGCCATGCCGCGTTTCCGGGGGGGCACCCATGAGTAATCCTGGACGACTGGCCATCCTGGGGGCGAGTGGCCACGGCAAGGTGATGGCCGACATCGCCTTGCAGAGTGGTTGGGAAGAGGTCTGCTTCTATGACGATGCCTTCCCGGATCGTGACATGGTGGAGCAGTGGCCGGTAGCGGGAACCTTCGAGGCGTTGTTGCGTGACCTGGCCTGCTTCGACGAGGTGGCGGTCGCCATCGGCGACAACCGCGTCCGCGACGAGCGGTTGGTGTGCCTGCTCGAGCATGGCGGGAACCTGGCGACCCTGATCCACCCCCGGGCCATCGTCAGTCCCTTCGCCACCGTGGCGCCCGGCTGCGTGGTGGTGGCCGGTGCCGTGATCAACGCTTACGCCCTGGTGGCCAGGGGGGGCATCATCAACACCGCGGCCACGGTGGGGCACGATTGCCGGTTGGCGTGCGGCGTGCATGTGGCACCCGGCGCCAACCTTGCTGGCGGCGTCTCGGTGGGGCGCTTCACCTGGGTGGGGGTGGGCGCTGCCGTTCGCCAGGGGGTGTGTCTGGGCGAAGGCGTGATGGTAGGGGCGGGCGCCGCGGTGGTACGCGACGTGGAGGATGGTGCCACCATGGTGGGGGTGCCGGCACGGCCAATGCGGCGCTTGGGCTGATTGGCAACTGATCTTACCCAGGCCATGGCCTCACCTGGCAGGGTCGCAGCGTAGGTGACCCCGGGCAGCCAAAGGTTAGTACTGCTTTCCATAAAGCAAGGTAACTGACTTGAGTGCTTCGTCATTTCGTGTCTTGAGGTGCGGCGATGAAGGCTATAATTGGGTGGGGATATTGTTTGCTCAAGACCGATTGGCGTGAAATATGGAGGTTGGCTCATGATGTCAAAGGGAATAATGGCTCTTCCTGGGTGAGCGTGCTGGCCGATCTGATGATGTCAACTCTATATTACAAGGTTTCACCTTCCGAATATTTCTATTTTCGTTTCCCGGGGATGGGAAAGAAAGAGCGGTCAGGCTGGGCAGGGACGACAGCGATGTGGATGGCTCAAAGAAGATTTGTGCCAAGAGAAGTCATATCCACCTTTTCATCAAAAGAAAAGTTTCGTAATAAATTCGATAATTTGATGGCGGAGCATGTAGGCATTCTTTCTTGGCCGGATGTTGACGGCTCCATCGTGAGACGGTTGATTGACCAAGACGTCAGTAGCTGGTTTTTCAAACCGGAAGACGGTCAGTGCGGTGCCGGAGGATTCATCCTTGACGCAAGTGGCCTAACTGACGATGAACTTCATAAAAAGATAAGCAAGAAATTGAGGCATGGTCAGAAATATATTGTGGAGAGAACTCTCGTCAATCATGAGGCACTGAGGGCTGTAAATCCATCCTGTCTGAATACTGTGCGAGTCGTTACTTATACCGATGGTAGAGACGTCGAGGTACTTTTTTCTAGAGTCAGATTTGGTAATGGCGGGGATGTCGATAATCTTGGTTCAGGCGGTTATGCAGCAGCAGTTGATTCGGTCACAGGTAAAGTCAGTGGAGCAGCAGTCAGCACAAGATCTGGTGTGGCCGAATACTACGAGAAACACCCCATCTCGGGGATCGGGTTCGACGGCATAGAAATACCCCATTGGGACAGGGTGATTGAGTTGGCGATGAGTGCGGCCTTGGTCGAGCCGAGGGCAAGTATCGTGGGTTGGGATGTTGCAGTAACGGATTCGGGGGTCTATCTCGTAGAAGGAAATCACAACTGGGGAAAATTGTTGTGGCAGCTCCCGGTCAGAAAAGGATTGAGATCCGAGCTGGATAAATATATGAATATGGTTGCAAATACCCATTGAGGTCGCCACTCCGATGCTAGCAATTCGCCCTTTTCTAGCAAAGGGTTAAGTAATCATTTCATGAGCTCATGAGGTGTATTTAAATGCTAGCCAAGGGGGCGGTCGCAATGACCAAGTGCAACACCTGACCAATCAGGTATCGTGTTGCCATGACCCATTGCTATCGCCATCTCTAAGCTGGGTTAGTTGACAACTACGCTGACAGGTAGGGGTAGCGTCCTGATGAGGAGGATGATCAGCATTTAGGAGGAATGGCTGATGAATCTGCAGTGATTCTATTTGTATGTTTATTATTAATAATATAAACATCTGGTGTGAGAGTGACGAGATGAGCAGGATCCTAATTGTCATCGTATTGCGGTGATGGTGGAATACGAGGATTATGATCATGCTGTTCAATTGGGCCGCTATCATTACAATGACCTCCTATTTTTCGTTAGCCCGGCGGGGCGAGGGTTGGCTGTCTCCTACAGTGAGTTTGATAGCCACGCAGTCTGCTATCGCAATGCCATTGCCACACTGGTCATTGAGGAAGGCGTTTCAGATATCGATCAGCTCGTGGCACGGTCCCAGGACTGGGATATCCTGTACCGCTCAGAACCATGCCTGCCCCTGAAACGCCAGCGCCGGGCGGCCTCGGATACGGAATACCCCTGATCGATCACCAGGCTCACCGCATCCGCCTTGAATTCATCGGAAAACCGACGTCGAGTCTTCTTGGTCATGAACACCTCCATTGCCTCTATTATGAGGCTTATCGGTGTGTTCGCTCCAATTGGACCACTTCACCATGGACCTGGTCTACTTGTGGCGCACGGTTTTCCCGGCGCCGTATCGCCAGAAGACGGATGCCTGAGGCGTCGCGACTGGAAGGGCGCCCCAGGCGCCGGGAGGCGGGAATGGAAGGCTGGCCACGTTTCGAGGAGGACGAACTGGAGGCGGTGAGCCGGGTGCTGCGTTCCGGGTGGGTCAACTACTGGAGCGGCGAGGAGGGGATCTCCTTCGAGCGGGAGTTCGCCGCCTTCCATGACGTGCCCCATGCCATCGCCCTGGCCAACGGCACCGTGGCCCTGGAGCTGGCGCTTCACGCCCTGGGCGTCGGTCCCGGCGACGAGGTGGTGGTGACGCCGCGCAGCTTCATGGCCTCGGTCTCCTGCGTGGTGGCCCGGGGCGCGCGGCCGGTGTTCGCCGATGTCGCCCCGGATTCCGGCAACCTGACCGCCGAGGGCGTGCGTGAGGTGCTCACCCCGCGCACCCGGGCGATCATCGCGGTGCACCTGGCCGGTTGGCCCTGCGACCTGGTTGGCCTGAGGGCGCTGGCCGACGAACATGGCCTGTGGTTGGTCGAGGACTGTGCCCAGGCTCATGGCGCCACCTGGCGCGGTCGCCTGGTGGGCAGCATCGGCGATGCCGCGGCCTTCTCCTTCTGTACCGACAAGATCCTCTCTACCGGCGGCGAGGGGGGCATGCTGCTGCTGCGCGATGAGGAACACTGGCGCCGGGCCTGGAGCTACAAGGACCATGGCAAGAGCTGGGACGCGGTGCATGCCGAGCACCCGCCGGGTTTCCGCTGGCTGCACGAGAGTTTCGGCACCAACTGGCGGCTCACCGAGATGCAGTCCGCCATCGGCCGGGTGCAGTTGCGCAAGCTGCCGGCCTGGTTGGTGCAGCGGCGCGCGAACGCCACCGTGCTGGCCGAGCGGCTCGGCCGCCTGCCGGGGCTGCGGGTACCCCTGCCGCCGCCCGAGGCGGAGCCCGCCTGCTACAAGTTCTACGCCTTTGTCGAGCCCGAGGCGCTGGGGCCGGGCTGGGATCGTGATGCCATCGTGACGGCGATCCAGGCCCGGGGGGCGATCTGTCTCCACGGTGGCTGCAGCGAGATCTACCGGGAGAGCGCCTTCGACGGGACCGGCTACCGGCCCGCCGAGCGGCTGCCGGTGGCGCGCCGGCTCGGCGAGACCAGCCTGATGTTCCTGGTCGATCACACCCTGTCGTCCGACACGATGCATCGCGTGGCCGACGCCGTGGAGGCGACCCTTCAGGAGGCAACGAGCTGGCTCTCCAGGCGCTGATATGCGTCGGTGGCTTCGAGCGTCCGGTACTGCTGCTTGCCACCTGAGCATTTCCCTGGCGCTGTTCTATGGCGGTCTGATGAGTAGGCTGACCAGCATTTAGGAAGAATGACTGATGGCTGTGAAGTGTTTCAATGTGTATGGTTATTGTTAATAATGTAATCCGCGGGTATGAGGGTAACGAGATGAGCAGGAGCCTAATCGTCATCGTCTTGTCGCTTGTGGTGGGGACCATGCTGGCAGGGGGAGTCTTCACCGGGCATGTGATCACTGCATATGGACTGCCAACCCATCAGTTCCTGCAGGAGCGGAGCCGAGAGCTGGCCCAGTTTGTACGGCCAGTGAGAGTTAAGCTGGATTCACACTTGGTAAGCCATTATTCTAACGAATTCCCGACCATATTCTTGAGAATCCGTGGAGATGGAGTTCGCATCCCCGTCGACCGTGATGGTTCGGGAGGGGGGATGACCTCATTCGGCGATGTGGTTCTGTTAGTTACTCATAAGGGAAGGATTTTTGCCGCTAGTTCGGTCGATGATGTGCGAGAAACACGCATTGAGTCACCGGGAAATGGCTTTGATAAATACACCAAGATTTCAAGGATGGTGGAATACGAGGATTACGATCATGCTGTTGGATTGGGTCGCTACCGTTACAATGACCTCCTGTTCTTCGACACCTCGGCGGGGAGAGGGCTGGCTGTATCATACACTGAGTTTGATGATGAGGCGGTCTGCTATCGCAATACCATTGCCACACTGGCCATTGAGGAAGGCGTTTCAAATATCGATCAGCTCGAGGCAAGGCCCCAGGACTGGGATATCCTGTACCGCTCAGAACCATGCCTGCCCCTGAAGCGACAGCGCCGGGCTATTGAGCCTCAGGTAGCCGGTGGACGCATGGTGTTCTCGCCCCCTTCTACGATCTACACCGCCAATGGTGATTATCACTGGGATGGCGTTTACGGACCTGAGGCGGTGGCCCAGCGGCCCGACATGGATTACGGCAAGATGGTGGCCATCGATCTGGAAACGGGGATTGCCCGCAACATCTCATCGGGGCATCGTAATATCCAGGGCATCACTCTGGATCGTGAGGGCCAGCTATGGGCTGTCGAGCATGGTCCGCGAGGCGGGGATGAGCTGAATCGTATCGTGGAGGGTAACGACTATGGTTGGCCATCGGAAACTCTGGGTACTGCCTATGACGGTACCCCGTGGCCGCTGGCGATCTCATACGGCCATCACGACACCTTTGCCCCTCCCACCTTTGCCTGGCTTCCTTCGGTGGCGATCTCTGGCATGACACGCGTCGAGGGATTCGATGATAGCTGGAATGGTGACTTGCTGATGGGGAGCTTGAAAGGTCGGAGCCTACATCGGATACGCATACGCGATAATCGCGTCAAGTTTGTAGAGCCCATCGAGGTTGGTAAGCGACTACGGCATGTGCATCAACACAGTGATGGCCGCCTGGTCCTGTGGACGGATGACAATTTTCTGATTTTCCTGACGGTCTCGGATAATACCTTCTTCAGTGATATCGTCGACAACTATTTCGAAAAGAAGGACTATGATGCCGTGCAGTCTCGTAAGGTGCGAGAAGCCCTGGACATGTGCATGCAATGTCACTCCTTCGAGCCCCAGGACATTGCTGGAGCCGAACTCAATGCGCCAAGTATAGGAAACGTATATGGTCAGTCCATTGCCTCGAGTGATTATCGCGACTACTCGGCCGCATTAAAGGGCAAGCGCGGGAGATGGACTGCTGATAACCTTGAAGCCTTCCTGACCGACCCCCAGACCTGGGCCCCAGGAACCTCTATGCAAGGCGTAAAGATTGATGATCCCTTTGTGGCCACTGAGTTGGTCGGCTTGCTGAAGGAAGTGACCGAGGCTAACGACTAATTTTCTCTTGGCTCCTTTTCTCCAACACTTCCTGCTGGTTTTCGACCAGCGGGACGAACACTCGGGTATTGGGGAGTTCCTGCTTCTCAAAGAGCCGGGTGTGCGTTGAGCGGGAATAACTACGTTAACAGATAGAGCCCTACGCGTACTCGCAGTTCGTGTTCGAGACGTTGCCGACACTCAGTGAGGATGACAACCTCGAGGCCCTGCTTCCCTGGCGGTGGAAAGAGGCGTCACCGCTGTTAGTCTGCCTTGGGTAGATGGGGCGGGTGGCTCGTTTACCGACGAGCTGAGACGGCGCCCTCACGATCCCGGATGCACACGACGCCGCGGCATTGCCGCGGCGTCGTGCGTTTTATGGCCCGGGGTGACGACGGCTAGGTGCTCTCGCCCTCGACCAGGGTGAAGCCGACGTCGTGCTGGCGCCGTCGCACCGCCTTGCCGGCCAGGCGCCGAAGCACTTCCTCGGCGGCCAGGCGGCCGATGGTGTGGCGCGGGGAGAGGATGGTGGTCAGCCGCGGGGTGACGTGTCGCCCGAGCGGCAGGCCGTTGAAGCCGGCGATGGCGATCTGGCCGGGCACGCCCAGGCCCCGGCGCTGGGCGTGGAGCAGGGCGCCGGCGGCGAGGTCGTCGTTGGCGAAATGGATGGCGGTGAGGTCGGGGTGGCGTTCCAGGGCGAGATCCAGCCCCCGGGCGCCGGCGTCGAGTCCGCCGGGCCGGCCGATGTCGAGGCAGGGGGCATCGAGGTCATGGCTGGCGAGCACCTCGCGGTGGCCCTCGTAGCGCAGCCCGGCGCGATAGTCGGCGGCCATGCCGGCGCCGACATAGGCGATGGCGCGGTGGCCGCGTGCGTGCAGGTGGCGGGCCATGCAGCGGCCGGCGTCGCGGTGGTCGAGGCCGACGTTGAGATCGAGCGCCTCGCCCAGTTCCATCACCTCCATGATCGGCTGGTCCCAGCCCTCGAGCATGGTGCGGCAGGCGTCGCTGTGGCGCAGCCCGGCGGTCACCAGCGCCGAGCACGACCAGCCGAAGAAGGTGCGAATCAGCTGGTACTCGCGCTGCAGGTCGTAGTCGGTGTTGCCGAGCAGGATCTGGTAGCCCTGGGCCTCGAAGGTCTCCTGCAGCCCGTGGATCACCTCGATGAAGACCGCGTTGGCCAGCGACGGCACGATCACCGCGATGAACCGCGAGCGGGCGGAGGCGAGGCTGCCGGCCACCAGGTTGGGCACATAGCCGAGCCGCTCCACGGCCTGCAGCACCCGGGTGCGGGTGGCCGCGTTGACCCGCTCCGGAGCGTTGAGGGCACGCGAGGCGGTGATCGCCGAGACGCCGGCCGCCTCGGCGACCTCCTTGAGCGTGGGCTGGGCCGAGCCGCGGCGCCGTCGTGGCTCCGTCGGTGTCCGGTTAGACATTGGTCGCAGCTCCCTGTCTGATGCTTGCCGCCCGCGAGGGGATCATCTACAAACAGTTCCAGGACAGATGATAGCGCTAACATGTTAGCGCTACCAGTCAGGTTTACCAGCCGGTGCGCAGCGCGGGCGGACGGCAACCAGCGGGAGGCGAGCGAATGAGCGATGCGACGGCAGGCAAGCCCCGGGTGGGGGTGATCGGCCTGGGCGCCATGGGGCTGGGAACGGCCACCGTACTACGGGAGGCGGGGCTGGAGGTGGTCGGCTGCGACATCTCGGCCGAGGCCCGGCAGGCCTTCGAGGCGCGTGGCGGCCGTTGCGTCGCGGCCCCCGAGGCATTGGCCGGGCGGTGCGAGGTGGTCCTGCTGGTGGTGGTGAGCGCCGACCAGGTCGAGGCGGTGCTGTTCGGCGAGCAGGGCCTGGCCGGGCGGATGCCTCCCGGCGGGCTGGTGATGCAGTGCGCCACCGTGGCGCCGAGTTTCGCGCGGCGGCTGGGTGAGCGCCTGGCCGCCAGTGATCTGCTGATGCTCGATGCGCCGATCAGCGGCGGCGCGGCCAAGGCCCGGGCCGGTGAGCTGTCGGTGATGGCCTCCGGTGCCGAGGCGGCGTTCGAGCGGGCGGCACCGGTGCTCGACGCCATGGCCGGCACCGTCTACCGCCTGGGCGAGGCGCCGGGCGTCGGCTCGAGCATGAAGCTGGTCAATCAGCTGCTCGCCGGCGTGCATATCGCGAGTGCCGCCGAGGCCATCGCGCTGGGGATCCGCATGGGGCTCGACCCCGAGACCGTCTATGAGGTGATCACCCACTCGGCCGGCAACTCCTGGATGTTCGAGAACCGCGTGCCGCACATCCTCGCCGGTGACTATACCCCGCTCTCCGCCGTCGACATCTTCGTCAAGGACCTCAACATCGTGCACGAGACGGGGCGCGAGCTGGCCATGCCGACGCCGGTGGCGGCCAGCGCCCTGCAGCAGTTCACCGCGGCTCGGGGCGCCGGCTTCGGGCGCGAGGACGACGCCGCGGTGATCAAGGTCTACCAGCGGCTCTCCGGCATCGACCTGCCGCGGGCGGCCAACGACGACGGAGGGGCATGACCATGGCCATCGTGCTCGGCGCCATCGCCGATGACTTCACCGGCGCCACCGACCTGGCGAACAACCTGGTGCGCGGCGGCATGCGCTGCGTGCAGACGATCGGCGTGCCGGAGCAGCCGCTGGCGCTGGACGATGTCGATGCGGTGGTGGTGGCGCTGAAGTCCCGCTCCTGCCCGGCCGACGAGGCGGTGGCCGATTCGCTGGCGGCGCTCGACTGGCTGCAGGCTCGTGGCGCCCGCCAGATCTTCTTCAAGTACTGCTCGACCTTCGATTCCACCGACGCCGGCAATATCGGCCCGGTCAGCGATGCGCTGCTGGAGCGGTTGCGGGCGACAGAAACGGAGCGGCTGGGGGCAAGCCAGACGGTGATGGTGCCGGCCTTTCCGGTCAACGGCCGCACCGTCTACCAGGGGCACCTGTTCGTCGGCGACCGGCTGCTCAACGACAGCGGCATGCAGGACCACCCGCTCAACCCCATGACCGATGCCGATCTGGTGCGGGTGCTGGCGCGCCAGACGCCACACCCGGTCGGGCTGGCGCCGTACGCGGTGCTGGCCGGCGGCGGCGAGGCGACGCGCCGGCACCTCGACGCCCTGGCGGGGCAGGGGGTGCGGCACGTGGTCTGCGACACCCTCGACGAGCACGACCTCGAGGTGCTGGCCGAGGCGGTGGTGGACTTCCCGCTGGTCACCGGCGGCTCGGGGCTGGGGCAGGCGCTGCCCGGGCAGTATCGGCGTCATGGCTGGCTGGGCGAGGTGACCGAGCCCGGCCGGCTCGAGCCCGCCGCCGGTGGCGCCCTGGTGCTGTCGGGCAGCTGTTCCCGGGCCACCCTCGGCCAGGTGGCGCATTTCCTCGCGCGTCATCCGGGGTTCGCCCTGGATCCCCTTGCGCTGGCCGAGGGTGACGATCACCTGGCGGCGGCGCTGGCCTTCGCCCGTGGCCACCTGGCGGGGGGCGGGCCGGTGCTGGTCTACGCCTCCGCCGACCCCGAGCGGGTGAGGGCGGCCCAGGCGGCGCTGGGCGTCGAGCGCGCTGGGCAACTGGTCGAGGACGCCCTGGGGCGGTTGGCCGCGACCCTGGTCGACGAGGGGGTGGGGCGGCTGGTGGTGGCCGGCGGCGAGAGCTCGGGGGCGGTGGTCTCGGCGCTGGGGATTCGCCAGCTGCGCATCGGCGAGCAGATCGACCCCGGCGTGCCCTGGACCCAGGCGCCGCTGGCGGGGCGCGAGACGCCGCTGTCGCTGGCGCTCAAGTCCGGCAACTTCGGCGGCGAGGACTTCTTCACCCGGGCCTTCGCGGTGCTGCCAACGGAGGAGACGCCATGAGCGCACACGACGAGAACGGCCTGCGCGAGCAGATTTCCACCCTGGGCAAGTCGCTGTTCGAGCGTGGGCTGACCCTGGGCTCGAGCGGCAATATCAGCGTGCGGCTGGAGGACGGCGGCTGGCTGATGACGCCGACCAACGCCTGCCTGGGGCGGCTCGACCCGGCGCGGATCTCGCGCCTCGATTGCGACGGGCGGCTGCTCGGCGGCGACAAGCCGACCAAGGAGAGCTTCCTGCACATGGCGATGTACGGGGAGCGGCCACAGTCCGGGGCGATCGTCCACCTGCACTCCACCCATTCGGTGGCCGTCTCCTGCCTGCCCGAGGTCGACCCCTGCGACTGCATCCCGCCGTTGACCGCCTACTATGTGATGCGGGTGGGCCGGCTGCCGCTGGTGCCCTATCACATGCCCGGCGACCCGAGCCTCGGCGATGCGGTGCGCGGCCTGGCGGGCCGGCACAGCGCCGTGCTGCTGGCCAACCACGGCCCGGTGGTGGCCGGCAAGTCGCTCGAGGCGGCGGTCTATGCCACCGAGGAGCTCGAGGAGACCGCGCGGCTCTACCTGCTGCTGCGCGGCCAGAATCCGCGGGCCCTGACCCCCGAGCAGGTCGCCGAGCTCGAGGCGCGCTTTCCGCGCGACTGACTCCGACTCCAACAGGACACGATCATGATCCGACTGGCCGCCAATCTCAGCATGCTGTTCACCGAACACGACTTCCTCGACCGCTTCGCGGCCGCGGCCGATGCCGGTTTCCGCGGCGTCGAGTACCTCTTCCCCTATGCCCATTCGCCCGAGGCGATCGGCGCGGCCCTGCGCGACGCCGGGCTCGAGCAGGTGCTGTTCAACCTGCCCCCGGGGGACTGGGCGGCGGGCGAGCGCGGGCTGGCCAGCCTGCCGGGCCGTGAGGCGGAGTTTCGCGACTCGGTGGTGGAGGCGCTGCGCTATGCCGAGGCGCTCGACTGCCCGCGGGTCCACGCCATGGCGGGACTGCTGCCGGCGGACGCCGATGCCGAGACCCGGGCGGCGCACCAGGCGACCTACCTGGACAACCTGCGCTTCGCCGCCGGCGAGGCGGCGAAGGCGGGGCGCGAGGTGCTGATCGAACCGATCAACACCCGCGACATGCCGCGCTATTTCCTCTCCCGCCAGATTCAGGCCCTGGCGGCGCTGGAGGCGGTGGGCGCCGACAACCTGCGGCTGCAGTTCGACCTCTACCATTGCCAGGTGATGGAGGGCGACCTGATCCGCCACCTGGAGCGGCAGTTCGACCGCATCGGCCATGTGCAGATCGCCGGGGTGCCGGGGCGTCACGAGCCGGATGTCGGCGAGGTGCACTACCCGGCGGTGTTCGAGCGGCTCGAGTCGCTGGGCTACGGCGGCTGGGTGGGGTGCGAGTACCGCCCGGCCGGCGGCACCCGCGAGGGGCTGGGGTGGGGAAAGGAGTACGGGCTGAGCCATTCCCCCACGGGGATCTGACCCCCGGGATGCGAGTCGAGTCACCCAGGGCGGCCGCCGCCGGGGTGGAGTCGTTCCCCCACGGGGGTCTGACCCCCGGGTTGTCGAGGCCGGCGAGAGAGCCGGTGTCGACGGCTTCGGTCGGGATCGGGGTCAGACCCCAAGGAGACCCCCGGGGATGTCGAGATCGGCGAGTTAGCCGGTGTCGCCGGCTTCGGTCGGGAATGGGGTCAGACCCCAAGGCAACAAGGACAACAGGAGGCGAGACCACCATGCATATCGTCATCACCGGCGCCGCCGGTTTTCTCGGCCAGCGACTCGTCGGCCAGCTGCTGGCGCGCGGCGAACTCGACGGGCGGCCGATCCGGCGCCTGACGCTGATCGACCAAGTCGCGCCACCCGAACCCGACGCCGGCGCCATCGAGGTCGTCTCCCGGGCACTGGACATCACCGCCCCGGGCGCCTTCGACGGCGTGCTCGCCGAGCGGCCGGAGGCCATCTATCACCTGGCGGCGGTGGTCAGCTCGGCCGCCGAGGAGGACCTCGACCTCGGCATGGCCGTCAACTTCGACGCCACCCGGGCGCTGGTCGAGGGCTGTCGCGCCCACGGGCTCGGCGGGACACGGCTGGTGATGGCGAGCTCGGTGGCGGCCTACGGCGGCGAGCTGCCCGTGGTGCTCGACGACATGACCGCCCTGCAGCCGCAGAACTCCTACGGCACCCAGAAGGCGATGTGCGAGCTGCTGATCAACGACTACAGCCGCCGCGGCCTGGTGGACGGCCGCGTGCTGCGCCTGCCGACCATCGTGATTCGCCCGGGGCGGCCCAACGCCGCAGCGTCGAGCTTCGCCTCGAGCATCCTGCGCGAGCCGCTTAACGGCGAGGAGGCGATCTGCCCGGTGCCGGTCGACCAGGAGCTGTTCGTGATGTCGCCGGGCCGGGTGGTCGAGGCGCTGGTGCATGGCGCCGAGGTGCCGGGCGATGCGCTGGGGGCGTTTCGGGCCTTCATGCTGCCCGGCATCACGGTCAGCGTGGCCGAGATGCTCGGGGTGCTGCGCGAGGTCGCCGGTGACGAGGCGGTGGCGCGGGTGCGCCATGTGCCGGACGCGAGCATCCGCACCATCGTGTCCGCCTGGCCGGTGCGCTTCGACACGGCCAAGGCCGAGCGGCTGGGGTTCCACGGCGACGCCGACTTCGGAGAGATCATCGATGCGTTCCTCGCCGAACGCACATGAGCCGTCACCCTGCCACTCCCGGCAGGAGCTTGAACGGGGTTGCAGCCACCGTGTGGTGGCATGACCCAACAACAACGAAAGAGGGCATGATCATGACCAAGCGTTTCGCACGCCGCGCGCTCACCGCCGCCATCGGCGGTCTCACCGCCACCGCGCTCACCCTTCAGGCCCAGGCGGCCACCGAGGTGAGCCTGGGGCATACGCTGTCGCCGACGTCACACTACGGGGTCGGCGCCCAGGCGTTCAAGGAGACCCTGGAGCGTCTCTCCGACGGTGCCTTCACCGTCACCGAGCACTCTTCGGGTGCGCTGGGGGGCGAGCGCGCCATGATCGAGGGGCTGCAGATCGGGACCGTGGACGTGGTGATCACCTCCACCGGCCCGCTCGGCAACTTCGTGCCCGAGACCTATGTGCTCGACCTGCCGTTCCTGTTCGAGGACTACGACCAGGCCCGCTGCGTGCTCGACGGCGAGATCGGCCAGGCGCTGCTCGAGCGGATGAACGGCCACGAGCTGGTCGGCCTGGCCTGGTCGGAGAACGGCTTCCGCCACCTGACCAACAGTCTGCGTGAGGTCAATGGCCCCGAGGAGGCCCGGGGCCTGAAGGTGCGCACCATGGAGAACCGGGTCCACCAGGAGGCCTTCCGCCAGATGGGCGCCAGCCCGACGCCGATGGCGTTCCCGGAGTTGTTCACCGCGCTGCAGCAGGGCACCGTCGATGGCCAGGAGAACCCGATCACGGTGATCGTGGCGACCAACTTCTGGGAGGTACAGGATCACCTGTCGCTGACCGGGCACGTCTATTCGCCGGCCGCCATCCTGGGGTCGCCGCTGCTGCTCGACGGCCTGAGCGACGAGGAGCGCGAGTGGTTCCACGAGGCGGCCCGGGCGTCCGCCGCGGCGACCCGCGAGGAGGTGTCGCGGCTGGAGCGCGAAGGCGTCGAGCTGCTGCGCGAGAAGGGCATGACCGTCA
The DNA here is from genome assembly GCF_059509875.1 of Halomonas sp. LMYGS-3. Lineage (NCBI taxonomy): Bacteria > Pseudomonadati > Pseudomonadota > Gammaproteobacteria > Oceanospirillales > Halomonadaceae > Halomonas > Halomonas sp. LMYGS-3. The sequence goes on from NZ_JCAKFQ010000019.1 coordinate 60,637, forward strand.
AGACCGACGTCGACCCGGCGCCCTTTCAGCAGGCCGTCGAGCCGGCCTACCAGATCTACACCGATCAGTACGGCAGCGAGATGCTCGACCGTATCCGCGCCAGCAGCTGCTGACCCCACCCGGCCTCCGGCCAGCGCCGGAGGCCTTCCCCGGACAAGGTGATCTCGATGGTGTCCTGGCTTCTTCGTGCGGAAAGCCTGCTGACCCGGCTGGCGATGGCGGTCGCGATCGCGATGCTGATCGTCTCGGTTTCGCTGGGCTTCTATCAGGTGCTGACCCGCTTCATCTTCAACGCCCCCTCCACCTGGAGCGAGGTGCTGTCGCGCACGGCGATGATCTGGTGCGTGTTCATGGGCACGGCCGCCACCTTTCGCGGTGGCTTCATGATGGCCGTGGAGGTGATCTACAAGCTGCTGCCACGGCGCACCCTGCTGGGGCTCGAACTGGCCATCGGCGCTTGCTGCCTGCTGGTGCTGGGGGTGCTGATGTATTACGGCATCCTGATGACGCTGCGGGTGCGCAACCAGATGCTCTCGGGCCTGGAGCTGTCGATCGCCTGGGCCTACGCGGCGATTCCCACCGGCAGCGGCTTCGCCATGGTGGCCGTGGTGGCGCGCCTGCTGGCGCAGACGGTGGGGCTCGAGAAACTCGGGCCCGAGAACAGCGACGTGGCGCCCGAGGCCGAGGCCGTCCCCGCTCAGGGGTCTGCCCCCGTGCCCGACAGGAGTCGGCAACCCGTGGACCCCACGGTGATCTCGACATCCCGGGGGGCAGACCCCAGGGCGGCTTCCGCATCGACTGCCGATGGGCACCACGACACCCGGGGAGGCGATCGCTCATGAACCTCGCCATCGGCCTCTCGCTGGTCATCCTGTTCGCCCTCGGCGTGCCGATCGCCGTCTCGATCCTGCTCGCCTCGATCATCGGCATCGAGTTCTTCTCGCGCCTGCCGCTGCTGATGGTGCCGCAGCAGATGTTCGTCGGCATCGACCACTTTCCGCTGATGGCGATCCCGTTCTTCATCCTGGCCGGCAACCTGATGGCCGCCGGCGGCATCTCGGCGCGGCTGGTCGACCTGGCCAAGTCGATCGTCGGTGGCGTCCAGGGCGGCCTGGCGATGACCTGCGTGCTGACCTGCATGATGTTCGCCGCGGTGTCGGGCTCCAGCGTGGCCACCACCTTCGCCATCGGCGCCATCCTGATCCCGGCGATGGTCCGGCACGGTTATCCCAAGCCGCTGGCGGCCTCGATCCAGGCCTCCTCGGCGGAGCTCGGGGTGCTGATCCCGCCGTCGATCCCGCTGATCCTCTACGGGGTGAGCACCGATACTTCCATCGGCCAGCTGTTCATCGCCGGCATCGGCCCGGGCCTGCTGATCGGCGGGGCGCTGCTGGTATTCCTCTACCTCTTCTGCAAGCTGCGCGGCTACGGGCTCCAGGACCGCGAGGAGCGCAGCGACTTCACGGTCGCCTTCCGCCGCGCCTGGGCCGCCATGCTGATGCCGGTGGTGGTGATCGGCGGCATCTACGGTGGGGTTTTCACGCCCACCGAGGCCTCGGCGGTGGCGGTGTTCTATGCGCTGGCGGTGGGGGGACTGCTCTATCGCGAACTGCGACTCGCCGAGCTGGGGCCGATCCTGCGCCAGAGCGTGATCTCCACCGCGGCGGTGATGCTGATCATCGCCGCGGCGTCGCTGTTCAGTTTCCTGATCAGCCGCTCGGGCCTGCCGACGCAGATCGCCGCCTGGGTGACCCAGGTCTTCGACAGCCCCTGGGCCTTTCTGCTGGCGGTCAACGCGCTGCTGCTGGTGGTGGGGATGTTCATCGAGACCTCGGCGGCCATCCTGGTGCTGGCGCCGATCCTGGCGCCGATCGCCATGCAGTTCGGCGTCCACCCGGTGCATTTCGGGCTGATCATGGTGGTCAACCTGGCGCTGGGCATGATCACGCCGCCACTGGGGGTGAACCTGTTCGCCGCCTGCGCCGTGGCCAAGATCTCGATCGACCAGATGCTGCCCTGGCTGGTGCGCTTCGTGCTGGTGGTGCTGGCCTGCCTGATGGCGATCACCTACCTGCCGTGGATCTCCCTGGGGCTGGTCGATCTATTGTACTGAGGATCGCCGAGCGAGACCCACGAGAGACGAGGACAAGCGCATCATGAGCCATTACACACTCCCCGACTTTCCCCCCGCCGGTGCCTTGATCGGTGGCGACTGGGTCGCGACCCAGGCCACCCTGGAAGTGGAGGCGCCGGCCCGCGGGGAGCCCATCACCCGCATCGCCCGCTGCCGGCCCGAGGAGGTCGACGCCGCCGTCGGGGCCGCCGGCCTGGCGTTCTCCGGCCGGCTGGGGGAGTGGTCGAGCTGGAGTGCGCGGCGGCGCAGCGAGTGGCTGCTGGCCTTCGCCGCGGCCATCGAGGCCGACCACGACCGCCTGGCGGCGCTGGAGTGCCTGGACACCGGCAAGCCCATGACCCAGGCGCGTGGCGACATCGCCGCCTGCGCCCGCTACTTCCGTTTCTATGGCGGCGCGGCGGACAAGCTCCACGGCGAGACGATTCCCTTCGACAACGATTTCGCGGTGATGACCCTGCGCGAACCCTTCGGGGTCTGCGCCCAGATCATCCCCTGGAACTACCCCGCGCAGATCTTCGGCCGCTGCGTGGCGGCGGCGCTGGCGGCGGGCAATACGGTGGTGCTCAAGCCCGCCGAGGACGCCTGCCTGAGCGTGCTGCGCCTCGCCGAGCTGGCCGTGGCGCACGGCCTGCCGCCCGGCGTGCTCAACGTGGTGCCGGGGCTGGGCGGTGAGGCGGGGGCGGCGCTGGCGGCGCACCCGGGAATTCACCATCTCTCCTTCACCGGATCGCCCGAGACCGGCGCCCGGGTCGCCCGGGCGGCGGCAGAGCGCCATGTGCCGGTGACCCTGGAGCTGGGCGGCAAGTCGCCGCAGCTCGTCTTCGCCGACGCCGACATGGAGGCGGCGCTCGAGGCGGTGGTGCGCGGTATCGTCCAGAACGCCGGCCAGACCTGCTCCGCGGGTAGCCGCCTGCTGGTGCAGCGCGATGTGGCCGAGGCCTTCACCGGTCGCCTGGCGGAGGGCTTCGCGGCGCTGCGCTGCGATGCCGGCGAGGCCGATGCGGATTGCGGCCCCTTGATCAACGCCCGCCAGAAGGCGAAGCTCGAGGCCCGGCTGGCGGCGGCCGAGGCCGACGGCATTCGGGTGGCGGCCCGAGGCGAGCTGGCCCCGGGGGCGCCCGCCGGTGGGCATTTCGTGGTGCCGCGTCTGCTCACCGAGGTCCCCGCCGGGCACGAGGTGCTGCGCGAGGAGCTGTTCGGCCCGGTGCTGGCGGTGCAGGTCTTCACCGACGAGGCCGAGGCCCTCGAGCTGGCCAATGCCACCGACTTCGGCCTGTGTGCCGGGATCTGGACCCGCGATGGTGGCCGCCAGCTGCGCCTGGCCAAGGGCATCCGCAGCGGCCAGGTGTTCGTCAACAACTACGGTGCCGGCGGCGGCATCGAGCTGCCCTTCGGTGGCGTGGGGCGTTCCGGCCATGGTCGCGAGAAGGGCTTCGAGGGGCTTAGGAGTTACAGTCGCATCAAGACGGTGGCGATCCGCCATGGTTGATCCATCGGCGGAGTTCCGACACCTTTCCGTACCGGAAGTTATACCGTTATCTTGGTGCCATCGAGACCGGTGGCACCATCCCGTAACACCTTGACCTGACAGAGGAGACGTACAATGAGCCAATCCCGACGTGTCGGCATGGTGGGCGTGGGCCTGATGGGCCACGGCATCGCCGGTAACCTGCTGCGTGCCGGCCACCGTCTCGCCTTTCTGGAACACCCGGGCAATCAGCCGGTCGACGACCTGCTGGCCGCCGGTGCGGTGGCGAAGGCCTCGGGGCGCGAGGTGGCCGAGGCCGCCGAGGTGATCATCCTCTGTGTGACCGGCTCGCCCCAGGTCGAGGCGGTGCTGTTCGACCCCGGCGGCGTGGTGGAGGGCCTGGCCCCGGGGGGCGTGGTGGTCGACTGCTCCACGGCGCTGCCGAGCTCCACGGCGAGGGTCGCCGCGCGGGTGGAGGAGGCCGGCGGCCGCTTCATGGACGCGGCCATGACCCGCACCCCCAAGGAGGCCGCCGAGGGGCGGCTCAATCTGATCGTGGGGGCGCCCGAGGCGCTGTTCGCCGAGGTGCGGCCTCTGCTCGAGAGCTTCGCCGAGACCATCACCCGTGCCGGGGAGGTGGGGGCGGGGCATACCCTGAAGCTGCTGCACAACTATGTGTCGCTGGGCTTCTCGGCGGTGCTGGCCGAGGCGACGGCGGCCTCGCGGCGTGCCGGCATCGACGACGCTGCCCTGCTGGAGGTGCTCGGCCAGGGCGGCGGCGGCGGCGTGGTGTTCGAGCGGTTGCGCCCCTTCATCGCGGCCGGCGACGCTTCCGGCTTCCGCTTCAGCGTGGCCAATGCCAGCAAGGATCTTGGCTACTATCATGCCATGACCGACGAGCTCGGCGTGGCGCGCGGCGTGGCCTGCGCCGTGCGCGACCTCTACGCCGGCATCGAGGACCAGGCGCTGGCGGTGCCCGAGATCATCCGTGTGCTGGAAGGGGCGCCACCGGCCTAGGGGTGGAGCAGTAGCTCGGTGGTCACACAGACGGCGTTGCGGCCGGGGGCCAGGGGGCCCCGTCGATAGTCGCCGTCGAAGCCCACCGCGGCGAGCTCGATGGTGACCCGCCCGTCCTCGAGGTGGCCGTCGAGGATCAGCACCTCGGTGGCGTGGCTGTCCAGGCCGCTGCCGTCCACGAAGGCGGTACCGACCAGGCTGCCCAGGCCGGACAGGCGGGCCCTGTCGATGCCGTGGCGGGCCGCCAGGGTCTCCACTGCCTCGCTCAGGTCCTGGTTGGGCCGCAGGGTGAACAGCAGGGCGTTGGGTGCCGGCGCCGCCTCGCCCTTGCGGCGGGGGGCGAACAGCGAAAAGCGGGTCTCCTCGTCGGGGGTCACCTCGAGGAGGGCGTCTTCCAGCACCAGGCAGCTCGCCTTGGTGTCTTCCGCCAGCACCGATTCGGTGGGCAGCAGGTGGCCCATGGCCAGGGTGCCGTCGGCGCCTTCCCAGATGCCGTGGCAGTGCAGGAAGGGCTGGCCGTCACGCCGGCCCACGTGCAGGCCGGCCCGGTGGATGCGCGCCGGCACAGCGAGGCGGTGGGTGTCGCTGTACCAGGCGGCGTGCTCGCCGCTTTCATCATCCGCCGGGATGACGTAGCGCAGCTTCTCCATCGCCACGTTCTCCAGGGTGAGGTAGGCGGCCCGTTCGCCGATCGCCGCCAGGGTAGCGACAGCCGCGTCATGCAGGGTCATGCCGCCGCCAAGGGTGAGGCGCTGCGGCGTCACCCGGCATGACACCGCCTGGTAGCGCCGGTCGGCCGGCGCCCCGGGGTGCTCGATCCGGCGCAGGCCGGGGGGGTGTGGGTCGTCCGGGGTCATGTCGCCTCCTCGAGCTCGCCGCGCTCCACCAGGGTCTCGCGGATGAGCTTCTTGGTGATCTTGCCGTAGGCCGACTTGGGCATCTCGTCCCAGAACACGTAGTGGCGGGGCAGCTTGTAGCGGGCCAGCTTGCCATCGAGCCAGGCCGCCAGATCGTCGGTGTCGAGCGCGGCGCCGGGGTAGGGCACGCAGACGGCCAGGCCCACCTCGCCCCAGACAGGGTCGGGCACGCCGAGCACCGCCACCTCGGAGATCTCCGGGTGGGTCAGGAGTTTCTCCTCGATCTCGCGGGGATAGATGTTGGAGCCGCCGGAAATGTACATGTCCGACACCCGGCCGGTCAGGTAGACGAAGCCCTGCTCGTCCATATGGCCCAGATCGCCGGTCAGGAACCAGCCGTGGCGGAAGCTCTTGCGGTTGGCCTCGGGGTTGTCGTGGTAGCCGGCGAACACGGCGGGGCCGATCACCGCGATCTCGCCCGTCTCGCCGGGGACGACCTCGTTGCCCTCGGCGTCCTGGATCTGCACCTGCATGCCGGTGCGCGCGAAGCCGCAGCTGCCGATCTTCATGTGGGCATCGTCGACGTGGTGGAAGGCCGGCGGCAACACCGTGATGTTGCCGGTGACCTCGCCGAGGCCGAAGTACTGCACCAGTACCGGTCCCAGGGTCTCCAGTGCCTTCACCTGGTCGGCCCGGTACATGGGGGCGCCGGCGTAGATGACGTAGCGCAGCGAGGTGTGGTCGTGCTCGTCGACGCTGTCGTGCTCGACGAGCATCTTGACGATGGTCGGCACGGTGAAGAGGTTGGTGACCCGCCACTTCTCGACCAGCGCCCACACCTCGGCGGGATCGAACTTCTCGCCGGCCGGAAGGATCGTCTTGACGCCGTGGGCCACCTGGGCGAGCTGATGGATGCCGGCGCCGTGGGAGAGGGGGGCGACGACGATGGAGGCGTCCTCGGGGCCGGTGCCGGGCATCAGGTCGCAGAGGTGGTTGGTGACCACGAAGGCCATCTGGCCGTGGGTCAGCACCGCGGCCTTGGGCCGGCCGGTGGTGCCGGAGGTGAAGAAGAACCAGGCCGGATCGTCGCGCTGCACCGCCACCGCCGGCAGGCGCCGGCCGGCATGGCGGGCGACCAGGGTCTCGTAGTCGGGGGCGAAATCGCTTTCGCCGATCGCCACGGTGTATTCCACCTGAGCCTGGCAGGCTGCGGCGTGCTCGGCGAAGGCGGCGCCACACAGCAGCCCCTTGGCGCCGGAGGACGCCGCCAGCCAGGCGATGTCATCGGGCGACTGGCGGTAGTTGGCGGGCACCCAGACGGCACCGGCCCGCCAGCAGGCGAACATCGCCTCGAACATCTGGTGGCAGTTGGCCGACTGCACCAGCAGGCGGTCGCCCTTGCGCACGCCGAACTCCTCCACCAGGGCGTGGGCGAAGGCCTCGGCACGAGCCTCCATCTCGGCCCAGCGCCAGCTGCGGTCGCCCCTCACGAAGCCGATGTCGTCGGGGTGACGCCGGGCGCTCTCGGTGAGCAGGTGGGAGAGGTTCATCACCCGGGTGGAGACCGGTGTCATGCCGTTGGCCAGGTCCATGCTCATTTGACTCGCTCCAGGATCGACACATAGTTGGTCACGGCGGCGCCCCCCATGTTGAAGACGCCGGCGAGGCGGGCCTCGGGGATCTGCATGTCGCCAGCCTCCTCCATGAGCTGCATGGCGGCCATGACGTGCAGGGAGACCCCGGTGGCGCCGATGGGATGGCCCTTGGACTTGAGCCCGCCCGAGGGGTTGACCGGCAGCCGGCCGTCCTTGTGGGTGATGCCCTCGCGAATCACCCGATGGCCCTCGCCGGGGGCGGCCAGTCCCATGGCCTCGTACTCGAGCAGCTCGGCGATGGTGAAGCAGTCGTGGGTCTCCACCAGGGAGAGGTCGTCGAGGGCGAGGCCGGCGGCCTCGAGCGCCTGGCGCCAGGCACGGGCGGCGCCGCGGAACTCGAGCACGTCGCGGCGCGACAGTGCCATGAGGTCGTTGGCCTGGGTGCGGGCGCGGAAGCCGATGGCACGTTTCAGCTGCGCCGCTGTCTCGGCGTCGGCGACCACCAGGGCGGCGGCGCCGTCGGAGATCAGCGAGCAGTCGGTGCGCCGCAGCGGGCCGGCGACGCTGGGGTTGCGCTCGGAGACGCTGGCGCAGAAGTCGACGCCCAGGTCCTTGCGTATCTGTGCCCAGGGGTTGGCGACGCCGTTGGCGTGGTTCTTGGCGGCGATCATGGCGAGCTCGCGGGAGCGGTCGCCGTAACGCTGGAAGTAGCGCTCGGCGATGCGGCCGAACAGGCCGGCGAAGCCGCCCTGGATGTCGGCCTCCTCGCGGTGGTAGCTGGCGCTGAGCAGGATGTCGCCCACCTCGGCGGTGGGGGTGGCGCTCATCTTCTCGGCGCCGACCACCAGGGCGAGGCGGCCGCGTCCCGACTCGATGAAGTCCAGTGCGCCGTGCAGCGCGGCGCTGCCCGTGGCGCAGGCGTTCTCGTAGCGGGTGGCGGGGGTGTGGGCGAAGCGCTCGTCGCCCATGGCCACCAGGGCGGCCTGGAAGTCCTGGCGCGAGAAGCCGTTGTTGTAGACGCCCACGAAGATGCCGTCGATGTCCTCGGGGGCCAGGCCGGCGTGGAGCAGGGTGTCGCCCACCACGCCCTGCATCAGGGCCTGGGTGTCGGGTTCGGGGCGCTTGCCGAAGGGGCTGTGCGCCCAGCCGACGATCTGTGCCTGTGTCACGTGCGTCACTCCTTCTCTGGTTGTCCTGCCGTGTGTTTCTTGTGCCCGTCTCGGGGCTGTTCCGGCGGCAAGCCTGCGAGGAGACGCTGTGAACCCCTCTCCGGGCGCTACCTACGCCATCCCTGGCGTAGGACCTCCTCTCCGGCTTGCCCCCGGCGCCCCTCGACTGGCTAGCCGGGATGGCGCGCCGCGTAGTCGCGGGCGAGCTGGGCCTCGATCTCCCGGGCCTCCCGCTCGAGCAGGGGCAGTAGCTCCTGGCTGCGCCGCGGTTCCTGCATGCGGCTCTCGATGGCCGCCAGCGACAGCGCCCCGGCCAGGCTGCCATCGGGCCAGCGCAGGGCAACGCCAAGCCCCCAGGAGTCGCGGAACACCAGCCCCGGGTTCAGGGCATGGCCCTGCCGACGAGTCTCGGCGATTAGTTCGCGGAGCCGCTCGGGCCTCAGCAGGGGGTACTCCGCGGCCAGCGTCTGGCGGTTCGCCGCCAGGGTGTTCTCGACCTCGTCATCCGGCAGCGCCGCCAGCATGGCCAGCGAGCCGGCTCCCACGCCGAGCGGGTGATAGGCCCCCGGCATCAGGGCATGGGTGCGGATCGGGTAGGGGCCATCCTCCCGGTGCAGGCAGAGCGAATAGAGCCCGCGCCGGACGGAGAGGCAGGCGGCGTCCTCGGTGGCCTTGGCCAGGCGAGCGACGTTGCGGGTGGCAGTCTGGACCAGCCCGGGGCGTTCCGAGGCGCGCAGCCCGAGGAGGTAGGCCTCGGGCCCCAACTGGTAGCGATGGGTGGGGTTGCACTGATCAACCATCCCACTGTTGATCAAGGCCAGCATCAGCCGCCTCACGGTCGGCTTGTTGAGCCCGCTCAGCGCCGTCAGCTCGGATAGCGACAGCCCCTCCGCGGCGTGGCGGCCGATGAGGCTCAGCAGGGTCAGGGCCCGGTCGACGCTTTGGGCGCCAGATGTCTTGGCGCTGTCGCTGATCTTGGAGCGTTCCACAATATGGACCATAAATCACTGGTGCTTCATGAGCTGATAATGAGTCGTTACGCTTTACTTTGACTTTAACAGGGGGGTTTGGCAAGTTCCCCTTGTCGGCTGAATAAAAAACGGTCCACTATGTGGAGCGATGCGGGCCGGATGTAGATCAACAAGAACCAGGCTCGATTGAACGAGCGCGCCAGAAGGAGTACTACACAATGAAATGCCTCGATTTTCGCAAGCTTGCGCTGACCGTTACCGTGGCTGGGGCAATGGCGGCCGGTGCCGCCTCCGCCGAGACGCTGCGCCTGTCCCACAACACCGGCGATTCCACCACCTGGCACCAGGGGGCGGAGCGCTTCGCCGAGCTGGTGTCGGAAGCCACCGATGGCGAGATCGACGTGCGTGTCTTCCCCAACGCCCAGCTTTCCGGCGGCGACCAGATGCGCCAGGCCGAGATGGTGGGGCGGGGCGCCCTGGACCTGCTGGTCACCTCCGCCATCAACGTGACTCCGCTGGTACCGGAGATGGCGGTCTTCTCCCTGCCGTACCTCTATGCCACTTACGACCAGGTCGACGCCACGACCCAGGGCAAGCCGGTTGAGCTGCTGGAGGCGATCCTGGAGGAGAAGGGGATCGTGGTGCTGGCCTGGGGTGAGAACGGCTTCCGCGAGCTCACCAACAGCAAGCGCCCGATCCGTACCCCCGAGGACATGCGGGGCCTGAACGTGCGCGTGGCGGGCCCCATGTACGTCGACGTGATGAACTCCCTGGGCGCCAACCCGCAGCAGATGCAGTGGACCGAGACCATGACGGCCCTGCAGCAGGGGGTGGTGGATGCCCAGGAGAACCCCATCGGCGCGGTGATCATCCCCCAGCAGATCTATGAGGTGCAGGACTACCTGACGGCCTGGCACTACTCCTATGACCCCATCTTCCTGGGCATCTCCCGGAAGAAGTGGAGCGGCTACGACGCCGAGACTCAGGCGACGATTCGCCAGGCCGCCGAGGAAGCCTTGGCCTACCAGGTGGAGATCACCCGCGAGAGCACCGCCGAGGGGCTCGACTTCCTGCGTGAGCAGGGCATGGAGATCACGGAGCTCTCCGAGGAGGAGATTGCGGCCTTCCGCGAGGCAACGCGTCCCGCCTTCGACGAGTGGGCCGAGAAGGTCGGGCCCGAGATCGTCTCGGCCTTCATCGAGGCGATCGAGGCCAACGCCAACTGATTGCCGCTCCTGCGTACCGGACCGCGGCAGGCCATCGGGCCTGCCGCGGGCTGCGTTCCATCGGTAACCGCCAAGGGTGGGCGTCACCATGACATTCTTCCTGCGAGAAGCGGAAAAGATCCTCTGTGCGGTCCTGTTCCTGGGCATGACCCTGCTGGGCTTCGCCAATGTAGTGGTCCGCTACGGGACCAACTACTCCCTGGCCGCCACCGAGGAACTGTTGACCAACGGTTTCCTGGTGCTGACCATCTTCGGTGCCGCCATCGCTGCCCGCCGGGGCGAGCACCTGGCGGTCACGCTCGTTTACGAGGTGCTTCCCGGCCCCCTGCGCAAGGTGGTGTTCGTGATTTCCGCGGCGCTCTCCGTCGCACTGCTGGCCCTGTCCGCCTACTTCTCCTGGGAGGTGCTGATGAACCAGTTGAACTCCGGCATGCGCTCCTACGGGCTTGGCCTGCCCGCCTGGTACTACCACGTGGCCGTGCCGTTCGGCTTCGCGCTGATCATCGTCCGTTACCTGGAGCGCCTGGTAGAGGAAGCCAGGAGGGGCCGGACAGCGGATCAGGGGATTCCCGATGTTTGACTTCGCGACTGGGCTGACCGCCGGCACCCAGATGATCCTGGTGTTCTTCCTGCTGCTCCTGCTGCGCGTGCCAGTCGCCTTCTCGCTGGGGCTCTCGTCCGTCTACGCCATGTGGCACATGGGGTTCGGCCTGGACATGGCCGGCGACCTGATCGCCACGGGCATCACCAAGTTCTCCCTGCTGGCGATCCCCTTCTTCATCCTGGCGGGTACCCTGATGGGGTCGCTGGGCATCGCCGAGCGCATGATCCGCTTCTTCCGCGTGCTGGTCGGCGGCCTGCCGGGCGGCATGGGGGTGGTCGGCACGGTTGTCTGCCTGTTCTGGGGGGCGGTCAGCGGCTCGGGCCCCGCCTCGGTGGCGGCGATCGGCCCGATGATCATCAAGGGGATGGAGGAGGACGGCTATCGTCGCGCCTATGCGGCGGGCCTGGTGTGTACCGGGGCGGCGCTGTCCATCGTGATCCCGCCCTCGATCGGCCTGGTGATCTATGGGGTCATCGCCGAGACCTCGATCTCCAGGTTGTTCCTGGCCGCCATCCTGCCCGGCATCCTGATGGGCATCATCATGCTGGTGACCCTGCCGCTGGGACGGGTGTCCCGCCACTCCGTGGGGGCGGCGAGTCTGGAGGACTCTCCCAGCCTGCGGGCCATGGGCCTGATGCCCTACCGGGAGCTTCCCTACCGCCGGCGGTTGTGGCTGACGTTCCGCGAGTCCTTCTGGGGCCTGATGACGCCGGTCGTCATTCTCGGGGGGATTTACTCCGGGGTCTTCACCCCGACCGAGGCAGCGCTGGTGGCCACCGTCTATGCGCTCTTCGTCGGCGGGTTGGCCTACCGCACCCTGAGCGTGGCGAAGCTCTACCGGGCGCTCAGCGACGCCGCCGCCTCCTCGTCCGTGGTGATGCTGGTGGTGGCCTATGCCAGCTTGTTCGGCTGGGTCGTGACCGTGGACGACCTGGTGGGGACCTACTCCGGTCTGCTGCTGGGGATGAGCGGGAACGAATGGGTGATACTGCTGGTGATCATGCTGATCCTGCTGGTGATCGGCATGTTCATGGACGCCGTCACGGTCATGTTCATCTCGCTGCCGATCTTCATGCCGGTGGTCCACCAGATGGGCTGGGACCCGGTCTGGTTCGGCGTGCTGATCATGGTGAACCTCTCCATCGGGCTGATCACTCCGCCGGTGGGGATCAATCTCTACGTGGCGGCGAACGTGACCCGGCTCTCCATCGAAAAGGTGGCGAAGGGGACCCTGCCCTTCATGCTGGTCTGCCTGGTGGGCCTGGCCATCATCGCGGCCTTCCCCGCCCTGTCGCTGTGGCTGCTGGATGCGATGAACTGACACGACACACAAAGGATGAATCCCATGACAACCTTATCGCGTATTGCAGTCGTCACGGGGGCAGCCCGCGGCATCGGCCTGGCGACCACCCAGCTCTTCCTCGACCAGGGCTTCGAGGTGGTGATGGTCGACCGCGACGCCCCCGAGCTGGAGAAGGCGTCGGCCGAGCTGGCCGGCGCCGAGCCGCTGGTGTGCGACGTCTCCGACCCCGACCAGGTCGCCGACCTGGCGGCAGAGCTGAGCCGCCGCCATGGCCGGGTCGATGCCCTGGTCAACAACGCCGGGGTGGCCGATTTCCGGCCGCTGGCGGACACCGACTTTGCCACTTGGCGAGAGGTCATGGCCACCAACCTCGACGGCGTCTTCCTCACCTCTCAGGCACTGCTGCCGTTGCTCAAGACGGCCCGGGGGGCGATCGTCAACATCGCTTCCATTTCCGGCCTGCGGGCCAGCACCCTGCGGGTCGCCTATGGTACCTCCAAGGCCGCCGTGATCCACCTGACCCAGCAGCAGGCCGCCGAGCTCGGCGAGTACGGCATCCGCGCCAACTGTGTGGCGCCCGGCCCGGTGGATACCAAGCTGGCGCTGGCCGTGCATACTCCCGAGATCCGCGCCGCCTACCACGACGCCATCCCGCTGAACCGCTACGGGGCCGAGCGCGAGATCGCGGAAGTCATTGTCTTCCTGTGTTCCGACAAGGCGGGTTACGTGACCGGGCAGGTGGTCGCCGCGGATGGCGGCTTCCAGTCGACCGGTGTCGGCCTGCCGGCCCTGAGGGCGCGATAGCAGGCGCCCATCGGCTCTGGAGGAATCCATTGCGTACGCTCTCGTATCGACAGCAGGGGCTGTTGCTGACCGGCGGCGGGGCGCTGATCATGTCGCCCGATGCCCTGCTGATCAAGGTGGTGGGACTGCCCGACGCCGAGATCCTGATGTGGCGCGGCCTGCTGTCGGCGCTGGGGTTCCTGTTGATCGTCATGGCACGGCACGGCCAGCGTACCTGGCACGCCTACCGGCGCTGCGGCTGGACCGGCATCGGCGTGGCGCTGCTGTTCAGCCTGACCACCTGCGGCTTCGTGCTGGGCAACCAGTACACCAAGGGGGGGAACGTGCTGATGATCCTGGCCGGTGCGCCCCTGATTGCCGCCGCTCTGTCGCGGGTCTTCCTCAAGGAGCGCCTGCCGCGCCGGACCTGGCTGGCCATCCTGGCGTGCATGGTCGGCATCGCCCTGATCGTGGTCGACGACGCCGGGGTCGGCTCTGCGCTGGGCAATGGCTTCGCGCTGATGGCGGCCGTCACCCTGGCGATCAACTTCACCCTGTGTCGCACCCGGCCAGGCATCGACATGAGCCCCATGCTGACCTTCTCGGGGCTGATCGTCGCGGTGGGCGGTGCGGCGGTGGTGGCCCCGACGACCGGCCTGTCTCTGCCATCGCTCGACCGCCTGCTGCTGGTGGTGCTGCTCTGCCTGTTCATCGTGCCGGCCGGGGTGACGCTCATCCAGCGCGGGCCGCTCTACCTGCCGGCCGCCGAGGTCGGCCTGCTGCTGCTGCTCGAGGTGGTGGTGGGAACGCTCTGGGTCTGGTGGCTGTTGGCCGAGCGGCCGTCGCCGCTGGCCTTCGTCGGCGGTGGCCTGGTGCTGGGCACCCTGGTGGCCAAGGGGCTCTACGAACGGCGACTGGAGACGCGTCTCCGCCCGCCCGAAGTGGCGGCCCGGGAGGGGGCGGTGGCGGGGCGTTCGCGCACCGCCCTGGAGCGTTCCAGACGGTAAGGTACCGGCAGATCCTGTGTGACCCGAAGGGAGAGGCAAGGGATGCAACTAGCGACGAACCACTTCCGCCGGCGGCTGCTGGCCGGCGAGCCCCAGACCGGCCTGTGGCTCGGGCTCGCCACCCCCTGCGCGGCGGAGATGGCCGCCACCGCGGGGTTCGACTGGCTGCTGCTGGATGGCGAGCATTCGCCCAATGACCTGGCGAGCCTGCTGGGCCAGCTGCAGGCCATCGCACCCTATGCGAGCCAGCCCATCGTGCGGCCGCCGGTGGGGGATCCGGTGCTGATCAAGCAGTACCTCGACATTGGCGTGCAGACGCTGCTGGTGCCCATGGTGGAGACGGCCGAGGAGGCCGCCGGGCTGGTGGCGGCGATGCGCTATCCGCCGCAGGGCATTCGCGGGGTCGGCCATGTGCTGGCGCGTGCGGCGTGCTGGGGCCAGGTCGACGACTACCTGGCCAGGGCCGACGAGCAGATGTGCCTGCTGGTGCAGGTGGAGACCCTGGCCGGGCTCGGCAATCTTGAGGCGATCGCCGCCGTCGAGGGAGTCGATGGCATCTTCATCGGCCCGGCGGACCTCTCGGCCGCCATGGGCCATCTGGGCGATCCCGGCCATGCCGAGGTGCGTACCGCCATCGACGACGCCATCGCCCGCATTCGTGCCGCGGGCAAGGCCGCCGGCATCGTCACCGCCGACGAGGGCGAGGCGCGGCGCTTTCTCGAGGCGGGCTGCACCTTCGTCGGCGTGGGCATCGATACCCTGCTGCTGGTGCAGGCCATGCAGGGGCTGGCCGAACGGTTTCGAACGAGCTGACCGTGGCCCCCGCCCGGGGGGGGCCTGCCCCCACGGGGGGGTTGACCGGTGGCCAGCGGCTCAGGCGTTGCGGGGCGGGAGGATGCGCCCCGGGTTCATCAGGCCCTCGGGGTCGAACAGCGCCTTGATGCCTTCGGCGAGCTCGCGCTCCACCGGCGAGAGCCGGGCCAGGTAGGCGGCGCGCTTGGCACGGCCGATGCCGTGCTCGGCGCTCAGGCTGCCGCCGAAGTCGTCGAGCACCGCGAACAGGGTCGCTTCCAGGGCGTGCAGGTGGTCGCGCTTGTCGGCCTCGGCCAGCGTGGCGGGTGGCAGGATGTTGAAGTGCAGGTTGCCGTCGCCCACATGGCCGTAGGCGATGATCTCGCAGTCGGGAGATTCGGCCATCACCGCGTCGCTGGCCCGGGCGACGAAGGCGGGGATCGCCGAGATCGGGACCGAGATGTCGGTGCGCAGGTGCTCGCCGCGCCGGCGCTGGCCCTCCAGCATGCTCTCGCGGAACTGCCACAGCTGCTGTGCCTGGGCCTCGCTGCCGGCGAGCACGCCGTCGAGGATCAGGTCGCGCTCCATGCCCCTCTCCACCAGCTGCTCGACCATGACCCCGAGATCGACGGGGCCGGTGGCCGCCACCTCCATCAGCACGTACCAGGGGGAGGGGGCATCCATGGGGTCGCGCAGCGAGGGAGTGGCCTCCATGGCGAGCTCGATGCAGCGTCGCGGAATCAGTTCGAAGGCGGTGAGCAGGTCGCTGCAGTCGCGCCGGGCGAGCCCGAAGAGCGCGACCACCGCCTCCACCGACGGCAGGCCGAGCAGGGCGGTGCGCGACTGGTCGGGCCTGGGGCAGAGCCTGAGCACTGCGCCAGTGACGATGCCCAGGGTGCCCTCGCTGCCCAGCAGCAACTGGTCCAGGGCGTAGCCGCGGTTGTCCTTGTGCAGGGCAGCGAGGCCGTCCCAGATGCGGCCGTCGGGCAGTACCACCTCGAGACCCAGCACCAGCTGGCGCATCATGCCGTACCGCAGCACGTTGAGGCCGCCGGCGTTGGTGGCGATGTTGCCGCCGATCTGGCAGCTGCCCTGGGCGCCCAGCGAGAGGGGGAAGTCGCAGTCGTGGTCGGCGGCGGCCTGCTTGACGGCTTCCAGGATGCAGCCGGCGTCCACGGTCATGGTGAAGTTGACCGGATCGAGCTCGCGGATGCGGTTCATGCGCTCGAGGCTGATCACCAGCTCGCCGCCGTCGGTGTCGGGGAGGGCGCCGGCGACCAGGCCGGTATGGCCGCCCTGGGGCACCATGCGCACGCCGTGCTGCCGGCACAGCGTCACCACCTCGGCGACCTCCGTGGTGGAGGCGGGACGCGCCACGGCCAGCGGCATGCCCAGCCGGTCACCGGCCCAGTCGCTGACGTAGCGGGCCATCTCTGCGGGGGCGTCGAGCAACGCGTGCTGGCCGAGCCGTTCGACGAGGTGCTCGAGGATCTCGTGGCGAGCGCTCATTGGTCATCCTCCTGCCAGGCGGCCCCCTCGGGATAGCGGTGTCGCGCCAGCGACTCGGGGTGCATGGTGATACTGTAGCCGGGTGCGGTGGGCACCTGGTAGCGGCCCTGGCGTATCACCACCGGATCGACGAAGTGCTCGTGCAGGTGGTCCACGTACTCCAGCACGCGTCCCTCCAGGCTGCCCGACACGGCGATATAGTCGAACAGCGACACATGCTGGACATACTCGCACAGCCCCACGCCGCCGGCATGGGGGCAGACCGGGACACCGAACTTGGCAGCCATCAGCACCACCAGGATCACCTCGTTGAGCCCACCCAGGCGGGCCGCGTCGAGCTGACAGTAGTCCAGCGCCTCGGCCTGGAAGAACTGCTTGAACATCACCTTGTTGTGGCAGTGCTCGCCGCTGGCCACCCCGATCGGCGCGACGCGGTGGCGGATCTCGGCATGGCCGAGGATGTCATCGGGGCTGGTGGGTTCCTCGATCCACAGCGGGTCGAACTCGGCCAGCCGGCGCATCTTGGCCACCGTCTCGTCGACCTCCCAGACCTGGTTGGCGTCCATCATCAGGACCCTGTCCCAGCCGATCTCCCCGCGCAGCAGGGCGGCGCGCCGGGCGTCCTCGTCGAGATCGCCACCGATCTTCTGCTTGAAGTGGGTCCAGCCCTCGGCCAGCGCCTCGCGGGCCAGCCGGCGCACCTTGTCGTCGGGGTAACCGAGCCAGCCCGCGGAGGTGGTGTAGCCGGGGAAGCCGTCGCGCTTCATCTCGGCCTCGCGCTCGGCCTTGCCGGCCTCCCGCCTGCGGAGCAGGGCGATTGCCTCCTCCGGTGTCAGGGCATCGGTGACGAAGCGGAAGTCGAGGCACCGGATCAGCTGCTCGGGCGTCATGTCCACCAGCAGTTTCCACACCGGCTTGCCCTCGCGCTTGGCCCAGAGATCCCAGAGGGCATTGACGATGGCTGCCGTGGCCAGGTGGATCGCTCCCTTGTCGGGGCCGATCCAGCGCAGCTGGCTGTCGCCGGTGATGGCCCGCCAGAAGGCGCCCATGTCGTCGGTGATGCCCGCGAGGTCGCGCCCCTCGACCAGTGGCGCGAGGGACTTCACTGCGGTGACCACGATCTCGTTGCCGCGGCCGATGGTGAAGGTCAGGCCGTGGCCGTGGGGGCCGTCGGCCTCGTCGGTATGCAGGATCACGTAGGCGGCGGAGTAGTCCGGCGCAGCATTCATGGCGTCCGAGCCGTCCAGTGATCGCGAGGTCGGGAAGCGGATGTCCTGCACCTCGACGCGGGTGATGGTGGGCATGGAGGTCTCCTGTGATGGTGGTGGACGGTGCCACCCGGCCAGGGCCCGCCGGCGGGCGGATGGCACCTGGCCAGCCTTGGCCTAACATGCTATGGATAGTAGTGATGTATGACAGGTATGCCATAGACACTATAGCAATGGGTCGCGACCCGGCGATAGCCGGCCTGGCCGGCGCGTCAGCGACTCACTGCCAGCATGGGATGACACGCATCGGGAGGGCGGCATGTTCGACGAATGGCAAGGCAAGCGGGTGCTGGTGACCGGCGCCAGCCGGGGTATCGGGGCGGCAGTGGCCAGGCAGCTCGGCGCGCTGGGGGCCAGGGTGGCGGTGCACTATCACGCCAGTGAGGCGCCTGCCGAAGCGGTGGCGGCGGCGATTCGCGAGGCCGGAGGGGAGGGGGTCACGATCCAGGGCGATGTCAGCCGCTCCCGCGAGGTGGCCCGGGTCGTCGACGAGGCGGCCGACGAGCTGGGCGGGCTGGACGTGCTGATCAACAACGCCGGCGACATGCTGGGTCGGGTGACGCTGGATGAGATGGACGATGCCCACTACGACCGGGTGATGGACCTCAACGTCCGCTCGGTGGTGACGGCGAGCCGCGCGGCGCTGCCGTATTTCCGCCGCGCCGGCGGTGGCAACATCATCCATACCACGTCGATCGCGGCGCGCAACGGCGGCGGTCACGGTGCGGGGCTCTACGCCTCGGCCAAGGCCTTCGTCAGCAACCTGACCCGCAGCATGGCCAAGGAGCTGGCCGGCGAGAACGTCCGCGTCAACGCCGTGGCGCCCGGTACCATCGCCACCGACTTCCACGAGCGCCACTCCGACGAGAATCACCTGGCGGCGGCGCGTGCCTCGATTCCCATGGGCCGGCTGGGCAGCGCGGAGGAGTGCGTCGGCGCCTATCTGTTCCTGGCCACCGATGCCCTGAGCGGCTACGTCACCGGGCAGGTGATCGAGGTCAACGGCGGGCAGCTGATGCCATGAGTACCACGACCCTTCGATATCGCCATCACCATGGGCGACCCGGCCGGCATCGGCCACGCGATCGTCTGCTGCCTGGGCGTGGGGAGAGTTGCGCGGTGGCACGAGAGCGGCTAGGTTTCACAGTGTTGGTATGATACGTATACAGCAGGACACGCCAACAAGAGGGACGCCAGCACGAGGGACGCCAAGACGATACGCCGTCCCGCCATCCCCCCAGACCCACAACAACAACATCCAGCACGCTGTGAGGAGAACCGCTATGCGCCAGAAGAGCCAACGTCAACGCCAACTCGTACGCTGCATGACGGCTGCGATGCTGGCGGCGGGGTTCGGTATCGCCGCCGTCGCCCAGGCACAACAGAGCCTCACCTTCGCCCACGTCTATGAAACCTCCGAGCCCTATCACGAGTGGGCGCTGTGGGCCGCCGACGAGATCGAGGAACGCACCGAGGGGCGTTACACGATCGAGGTGCATCCGGCGTCTTCGCTGGGCAAGGAGGCGGATATCAATGAAGGCCTGAGCCTGGGCACCGTGGACCTGATCTATACCGGCAACCAGTTCGCCGGCCGCTCCTATGGGCCCATCGGCATTGCCGGGGCGCCCTACATGTTCCGCGACTTCGACCATTGGCGTGCCTATGCCGACAGCGAGCTGTTCCAGGAGATTGCCCAGGGCTATGAAGACACCACGGGCAACGTGCCGCTGGCGATGAACTACTATGGCCGGCGTCACACCACCTCCAACCGGCCGATCGACACTCCCGAGGACATGCAGGGCCTCAAGATCCGGGTGCCCAACGCCCCGATGTACATGATGTTCCCGGAAGCCACGGGGGCCAATCCGACACCCATCGCCTTCGCCGAGGTCTACCTGGCCCTGCAGCAGGGGGTGGTGGACGCCCAGGAGAACCCGCTGCCGACCATCCGTGCCAAGGCCTTCCACGAGGTGCAGGACTACATCAACCTCACCGGGCATATCACCGATTCGTTGATCACGATTGCCGGCGGGCCGCTATGGAATCAGCTCTCCGAGGAGGATCGCGAGATCTTCCGTGAGGTGTACATGGAAGCCGGTGAGCGGATCACCGAAGACATCCTGCAGCAGGAAGCCGATCTCGTGGACTGGTTCGAGGAACAGGGCACCACGGTCAACGAGGTGGATACCGAGCCGTTCCGCGAGGCCGTGTTGCCGCATCACAATGGTGAGGCGGCCACCTGGGATCAGGAAACCTATGACCGGGTGCAGGCGATCGGTCAGTAATCGTGGCTTGGTGTCATGCCGCGCCTCGTCGTGAAGGGCGAGGCGCGGTGACAAGGAGTTCGGCATGACCGATGACCGTTTGCCCCCCGAGCAGGAGCTCGGCTCGATCGAAGCCGAAGAGCTGGACCGGTTCGATTTCAAGGCGTATGCCGTCGAAGACTATGTGACCCTGGTGCTGTTCTGGATACTGCTGGGCATCGTGTTCCTGCAGTTCTTCAGCCGCTATGTACTGGGGGACTCCATCGCCTGGACCGAGGAGATGGCGCGCTATTTCCTGATCATGGTGGGCTTTTTGGGGAGTGCGATGGCCGTGAGGAAAAACTCGCACATCGCCGTGGAGTTCTTCTATCGCTACATGCCCGGCCGGATTGGCTTCGCCATGTCGACGATCGTCGACGCGGTGAGGATCGTCTTTCTCGTGGGGGGATGCTGGATCACCTTCCAATTGGCCGACCGGACCAATGCGATGATGGTCTCGGTCGACATTCCCAAGAGCTATCTCTACTACCTGGTGTTCGTCGGCTTCCTGATGATGTTGATCCGTGCCATCCAGGTCGCCGTCCGTCATTGGCGTGAGGGGACCAGCGAGCTGATCTTCGACGAAGACGACACATAACGAGACGCCACGGGAGAACGCCCATGCCAGTCACCTCACTCACCGGGCGACGAGGCCTCCTGGTCCCGCCGGTCATTGCCGGCCTCGCCGTCGCGCTCTGCCTGTTCCTGGCCGTTCAGGGGCACTACCTCACCTTCCTCTTCGCGAGCCTGTTCACCATGCTGCTGATCGGCGTGCCGATTGCGATCAGCCTGGCGGGCTCGTGCCTGATGTATGTCTACCTGAGTGGTCAGGTGCCGGATGTGGTGGTCGCACACCGCATGATCAACGGCGTCGATAGCTTCCCCCTGCTGGCGATTCCCTTCTTCATCCTGGCCGGCAACCTGATGAACAATGGCGGTATCACGACCCGGATCTTCGACTTCGCCAAGGCGCTGATGGGGTGGATGCGGGGCGGCCTGGGGCACGTCAACGTGGGGGCGAGCATCGTCTTCTCGGGGATGTCGGGGGCCGCGGTGGCCGATGCCGGCGGCCTCGGCACGATCGAGATCAAGGCCATGCGCGATGCCGGCTATGATCAGGAGTTCGCGGTAGGGATCACCGCGGCGTCATCCACGATCGGGCCGATCATTCCCCCCAGCTTGCCGATGGTGATCTATGGCGTCATGGCCTCGGCCTCGGTCGGGCAACTGTTCGCCGCCGGGCTGATCCCGGGGTTGCTGATGGGCGCCGTGCTGATGCTGATGATCACCCTGCTGGCGCGACGCCGTGGCTATGCGCGCGATGCCCGCTTCTCGGTCAGGTTCCTGGGCAAGGCCACCAAGCGTGCGCTGCTCTCGCTGCTGACCCCGGTGATCATCGTCGGCGGCATCATCACCGGCGCCTTTACGCCGACCGAGGCCGCCATCGCCGCGGTCATCTATGCCCTGTTCCTGGGCACGGTCGTGTACCGGACCCTGACCTGGCGGCGCCTGCTGCGGGTCAGCATGGAGACCATCGAGACCACGGCGGTGATCCTGTTCATCGTGGCCGGGGCCTCGATCTTCGCCTGGATCCTGACCAGCAACCAGGTCACCCAGCATGTGGTGGCGCTGATGGGCCCCTTCTCGGACAGTCAGGTCGCCGTGCTGCTGTTCGTCAACCTGGTGCTGATCATCGTCGGCTGCTTCATGGAGACCATCGCCGCGATCACCATCCTTGTGCCGGTGCTGCTGCCGCTGGCCGTCGCCGTCGGCGTCGATCCGGTGCACTTCGGGGTGATCATGGTGCTCAACCTGATGATCGGCCTGCTGACGCCGCCGGTGGGGATGGTGCTCTATGTGCTCTCGCGGGTATCGGGCATCTCGTTCGAGAAGTGCATGCGCGGCACCATCCCGTTCCTGATCCCGCTGGTCATTGCCCTGCTGCTCGTGACCTTCATTCCGGCGCTGTCCATGTGGCTGCCGACCCTGGTCTATCGCTGAACCCGACGAGGAGGATATCGACTCGATGAACGAGACCCCGAGAGACGCTCGCCCACCGGACGTCCGCGTGGCGGTCGCCGACCTCGAGCGCTTCATGCTCGAGGTGCTGCACCGGGCCGGCGCCGACGAGGCGTCGGCCGACGCCGTCACCCGGGCGCTGGTCACGGCGTCGCGGATGGGTACCGACAGCCATGGCCTGCGGCTGCTGCCGCACTATGTCCGGGCGCTGCAGGGCGGGCGCATCCGGGGGGCGCCGACGCTGCGCTTCACCCGGCGCCTGCCGGCCACCGGCTACCTGGACGCGGGCGACGGCTTCGGCCATCTGGCCGGCTACACCGCCATGGCGCACGCCGCCGAGATGGCCGGGGAGGTGGGCCTGGGGGCGGTGGCGGTCGGCAACTCCTCCCACTTCGGCGCCGCGGGTTGCTACGCCCTGGCCGCCGCCGAGCGGGGCCTGATCGGGCTGGCGGTGTGCAATTCGGACCCCTTCGTGCTGCTGCACGAGGGGCTAAAGCCCTTCCACGGCACCAACCCCATCGCCTTCGCGGCGCCGGTGGCCGGGCAGTCGCCCTACCTGCTGGACATGGCGACGAGCTCGATCCCGTGGAACCGGGTGCAGCAATACGGCGCCATCGGGCGCGAGCTGCCGGATCAGGTCGCCGCCGATGCCGACGGCCGGGTGACGCGGACGCCGGCCGAGGTCGCCGCCCTGCTGCCGCTGGGCGGCAGCGACTTCGGCTTCAAGGGGGCGGGGCTTGGCGGCATGGTCGAGGTGCTGAGCTCGACGCTTTCCGGCATGCTCAACGGCTTCCGCCTGCTGCCCATGGGGGGGCCGGACATGGCCACGCCCCGGGGCGTCGGCCACTTCTGCCTGGCGCTCGATCCGGCGGCCTTCGTCGAGCGGGACAGCTTCGAGGCGTGTCTCGGCGATTACCTGGCGGACCTGCGCGCCCAGCCGGCGCGCGGCGGCGCCGAGGTGCTGGCGCCCGGCGACCGGGAGTGGCGCTGCCTGGCGCGACGCGACGTCGAGGGTATTCCGTTGGACAGCGCCAACCAGGCTGCCTATGTCGACCTGTCGGCCGAGTTCGATCTCGAACCGCTGCGCTGGCTGGGCTGACACGGCCGGGAGGCGAAAATGCGGTAACATGGCGGTATGAGGGGGACACGAGCCTGTTTCGACCAGTCAGGAGAAGGGTGCATGACCAGATATCGGGTGGAGCGCAAGACGCTTTCCGAACAGGTGTCCGAGCAGCTCGAGGCGGAGATCCTCGAGGGGCGGCTGCGCGAGAACGACCAGCTGCCCTCCGAGCGGGAGTTGATGGAACAGTTCGGCGTCGGTCGGCCCGCGGTACGCGAAGCGCTCTTCCACCTGCAGCAACTGGGGCTCGTCGCCATCAACAGCGGGACCCGGGCCCGGGTGATTCGGCCCACCGCCGAGTCGGTGATGGCGCGCCTCTCCGGGGTGACCCGGCAGCTCCTGTCGAAGCCCGATGGGCAGCAGTACTTCCAGGAGGCCCGTGCCCTGTTCGAGATCTCGCTGGCGCGCTATGCCGCCCGCCATGCCAGCGACGACGACCTGGCGCGCCTGCGCACCGCCCTCCAGGACAACCGCGACGCCATCGGCGACGAGGCACGCTTCAAGCGCTCCGACAACGACTTCCACGGGGTGCTGGCGAGCATCGGCAAGAACCCCATCTTCGACGCCATCCATGTCGCGCTCTCCGAGTGGCTAGACGACCGCCGCGCCCAGGTGTTGCAGCAGAAGGACGAGGACAAGGCTGCCCTGGCGGCCCACACCGAGATCGTCGAGGCCATCGAGTCCCGTGACCCCGACGCCGCCGAGGGCGCCATGCGCCGCCATCTCGACCGCCACTACGGCACCTACATGCAGCTCAAGAAGCGCCTCACCGACGCCGAGTGAGCCGCGGGTAGGTGTGGAGCCTCGGATTCCGATGACGTTTCGGTTGGCCGCCCAGCGCCGCTTGTGGGAGCTTGGCTCCGCCGAGCGATTGGCGCCGCAGGCGCCCCGCGGTGGCCGGCAACGCCGCAGACGACCGCCCAGCGCCGCTTCGCGGCGCATCGCCCCGCAAAGCGTGGCTCCCAGTGCGCCCGTGAAGGCGTGCACACAGTGCGGTGAGAGTCCGCACCGGGGTAAGCCATGACCCCGTAGCCGAAGGTAACTGCGTCGCCGCGAGGCGGG
>NZ_JCAKFQ010000020.1:0-77921 GCF_059509875.1 Halomonas sp. LMYGS-3
AGAAGCGGTTGGCGACCCAGCCGCGGATCTGTTCCGGCGTGGCGCGCCCCGCGGCCATGTCGACCTGGTAGGGGTGATGGACATGGTAGTAGGCGCCCTTGGCCAGCAGGGCCTCGCGGAAGGCCTCGGGCGGCAATGGAGCTACATCGGATGGCGTGGCGGCGATCGCACTCATGGCTGGCTCCCGTCGGTAGGATTCACAGCGTCAGACGCATGCCGTCGTAGGCGACCTCGATGCCGTGGGCATCGAGCGTGGCCCGCTCGGCGGAGGTCGTGTCGAGAATCGGATTGGTATTGTTGATATGGATGAGCAGGCGGCGGGTGGCCTCTGGCAGGGCATCGAGCTCAGCGATCATGCCCCCTTCGCCTGCCAGCGCCAGATGGCCCATCTCCGCTCCCGTCGACTGCCCCACCCCCAGCCGCTGCATCTCGTCGTCGTGCCACAGGGTGCCATCGACCAGAACACAGTCGGCCCGCCGCATGAAGCCGCGCACCTCGTCGGTCAACCGGCCCAGCCCCGGGGCATAGAACAGCGTGGCGCCGCCGGCGGCGTCCTCGATGAACAGCCCGAGGTTATCGCCCGGGGTGGGCGAGCCGCGACGCGGCGAATAGGGCGGCGCATTGCTGTCCAGTGCCACCGCGGTGAAGCGCAGCCCGGGGCAGCTCGGCACGGTGAAGGCCACCCGGCGATGCTCGCCGTCGAGCCGGATCGGTTGCCAGCGCAGCCCGCCCCGCCAGTGATGCAGCATCGGGAACAGTGGAAAACCGCTGCTCAGGTCATGATGTACGCCGGGCGTGCACCATACATCCAGTGGGCAGCCTTCGCGCAGCGACAGCAGCCCGGTGACGTGATCGATCTGGGCGTCCACCAGCAGCACCTCGGCGATGCCGCTGTCGCGCAGCCCGCGGCGTGGATGCAGCTCGGGAGTGGCGGCGAGCTGAGCACGGATGTCCGGCGAGGCATTGCACAGCAGCCAGCGCTCGCCGTCGCTGCTGATGGCGATCGACGACTGGGTACGCGGCGTGACGGTCGGCTCACCCTGCCGTGCAGCCCGACAGTTAGGGCAGTTGCAGTTCCACTGCGGCAAGCCGCCGCCCGCTCCGGATCCCAGTACCAGAATCTGCATGCGTGATCCCCCCGGTGGCGCGTGCTCGGTGACGCCGGCGGGCCCGGCACGCGCCGTCAGGACGCACCCGGCCCGCCGCGGCTCTCAGCGGTTGGCGATATAGAGGGTCACCTCGAAGCCGAGGCGCAGGTCGGTATAGCTAGGCTTGGTCCACATGGGAAGTTCTCCTGTCGTGTGACGAGTGAAAATGGCATTGCCAGACACAGTTAAGCACCGGAAGCCGCTGCAGAATGCAGTACTTTGGCAGGAGCACGGCACCTCATTTCGACCCCCTCGGACACGGCACCGGGGAACCGGCCATGGGCCTTCGCCGGGTGCCGAGGCCGGGCCCGCGCGTCCCGCCACGCCGACGAGTATGAGCGTCTGGTACTTTGGACGGCAGGGAGGAAAAGTTGACAACGATCAAGGGCAATGATCGGGCAAGGAGCCTACCTTGTGTTGACGGAGCCCGGAAGAGGCCCGAGTGACAACAGGAGAGAACGCCGTGCCACCGCTTACGTCAAGCAACGCCGCCCACGCCTGCCCGACCGATGAACAGCTTCGCCTTGCCCACGACCACGAGCACCGCGAGATGCAACGCTATCGCGGCCTCGCGCTGAGCTTCCTGCCCACCCGCCCCCGGGTCAGCCGGCTGATGGCCGCCATCGGCATCGAGTGCGAGCAGCGACTCGCCGCGCTGGAGGCCCTGGCCGACCACCTGCGGCTGCGCCACTGCCTGCCGGCAGCGCCCCCCCGCCGCCTGCGGCTGCCGGAGGCCCATCGGTTGCATCTTTTCATCGCCAACGATGCCATGGCCTGCCAGGCCCTCGGCTATGCCCACGCCGCCGCCCATCACTCACGCCAGTTCAGCGAACTGCTGGTGCGGTTCTGCCACACGGCGGAACTCGAGGCCCTGCTCGGACACTTCGTCGAGCAGAAGCGACACGAATGCCGCCTGCTGGAAGAGGCCCAGGACTCCGCCTACGCGGCCTCCGCCTGGGCTTGACCATCGAGCACGCCCCCATTCGAGCGCCATGATGGGCCACCGCGGCACCGTCGTGAGCATCGAGCGCAAGACGCCCCCGGGCCTGGCGGTCCGGGGGCGTCGCGTTGCAGCGGCATCGGTCAGGCGCTGGCCTGGACCGCCACCTCCTGGCCACCGCGCTTGATCGTCGCGTAGCCAAGCCCGGTGACCAGTGAGCCAACGACGATGGCGGCGAGATACAACAGCACCGGCGTGATCGCATTGGGAATCATCAACACGAAGATGCCACCATGGGGGGCCATCAACTGAGCGCCGACCAGCATCGAGAGCGCACCGGTCACCGCGCCACCGGCGATGCAGGCGGGGATCACCCGCAGCGGATCCTTGGCGGCGAAGGGGATGGCCCCCTCGCTGATGAAGCACAAGCCGAGGACAAAGGAGGCCTTGCCCGCCTCGCGCTCCGGTTCGGAGAACTTGTGCCTGGCGACGAAGCTGGCGATGCCCATGCCGATGGCCGGCACCATGCCGGCGGCCATGATCGCCGCCATGGGCGCGTAGGTCTGGGAGGCCAGCAGGCCGACACCGAAGGTGTAGGCGGCCTTGTTGACCGGCCCCCCCAGGTCGAAGCACATCATGGCGCCGAGCAGGATGCCCAGCAGCACCGCATTGGTGGAGTCCATGGCGGCCAGGAAGCCGGTCAGCCCGGCGAGGATCGCCGCCACCGGCTCGCCGATCACGTAGATCATGGTCAGACCGGTGACCAGGCTCGATACCAGCGGGATGATCAGGATCGGCTTGAGCGACTCGACGCTCGACGGCAGCTTGACGTGACGGGTCACGGCCAGCGCCACATAGCCCGCCAGGAAGCCGGCCAGGATGCCGCCGATGAACCCGGCCTCGATGTTGGCCGCCAGCATGCCACCGATCATGCCCGGGGCGATGCCCGGCCGGTCGGCGATGGAATAGGCGATGTAGCCGGCGAGCACCGGGATCATCAGGGCGAACGCCGTGCCACCGCCGATCTGCATCAACGCCGCGGCGAGCGTCCCCTCCTGCTCGAAGGCCTCGATGCCGAAGACAAAGGAAAGCGCGATCAGCAGGCCACCCGCCACCACCATCGGCAGCATGAACGACACGCCGGTGAGCAGGTGCTTGTAGACGCCCTTCTCCTTGATGCTCTTCTTCCCTTCGCCCCCGGCACCTGGGGTGGCGCCGGCGCTTTCCACCTCAGCCTGTTCGAGGGCCGCCTCGATGGTCGGCTGCGGCTTCTTCAGGGCGTTGCCGGTGGAGGTACGGTAGATGCGCTTGCCGGCGAAGCGGGTCGGGTCGACCTCGATGTCGCAGGCCAGGATCACCAGGTCCGCCGCGGCGATCTCCTCTTCGGTGAGCTTGTCCTGGGCACCCACCGAGCCCTGGGTCTCGACGCGGATCGCATGGCCCAGCGCCCTACCCGCCTCGCTCAGCGCTTCGGCGGCCATGAAGGTATGCGCGACCCCCGTCGGACAGGCAGTCACGGCGACGATCCTGCGTGCCCCACTGGCAGTCGCCGAGTCGGCCGGGGCCGTCTCGGCAGGCGGTTGGTAGTCGCTGGCTTCACGGCTGGCCCGCTCGAGGAAGGCGCGCGGGTCGGGCAACGCCCGGTCGATGGCGGCGTGATAGAGCCGCTTGCCGGCGAAGCGCTGGGGCGCCGGCACGTGATCGGCGGCGACCACCACCAGGTCGGCAGCGGCGATGGCCTCGGCGGTGACCGGCGTAAGCGGTTCGAGCTCGCCGTGCATCTCTACATGGGTCTGCCAGCCGAGGCGTTCGGCGGCCTGTTCGAGCCGGCGGG
Organism: Halomonas sp. LMYGS-3; assembly: GCF_059509875.1. Taxonomy (NCBI): domain Bacteria; kingdom Pseudomonadati; phylum Pseudomonadota; class Gammaproteobacteria; order Oceanospirillales; family Halomonadaceae; genus Halomonas; species Halomonas sp. LMYGS-3. Next base: position 3,923 of record NZ_JCAKFQ010000020.1, read on the forward strand.
CGGCGAGGAAGGTGGTGGCCATGCCGCTGGGGCAGGCGGTGATGATGATGGCGTTCATGCGAGTGCTCCCCCTGCATCGACATCGTTGAGACGGCGAACGCGGGTCTGTTGTTGGAGTTGAGGGAAATCCAGGGCGCGAGGGTTTCCCACGCCCACGTGGCGAACGGCTTCGGCGGAGAGCGCCGTGGCCAGCCGCAGGACCTGCTCGGGGGGGTGCCCGGACAGGACCCCGTGCAGCATGGCCGCAACCAGGGTGTCGCCGGCGCCCACGGTGCTGGCTACGGCAAGGCGTGGCGGCAGCGCCTGCCAGGCACCGCGGCGGCTGACCCAGAGCACGCCCTCGGGGCCGGCGGAGATCACCGCCTCCTCGACCCCCTCGGCGTAGAGCCGCAGCGCCGCCTGGAGCCGGGCCCCCGACGCCGTCAGGGCCATGCCGGCCCAGGCGGCGAGCTCCTGTTCGTTGGGCTTGACCGCGGTGGGGCCGGCCGTAATGGCGGCATCGAGGGCGGCGCCACTGGTATCGAGCCACACCGGCAGGCCGGCCGTTCGCAGGCGCGTGACCAGCTCGGCGAGCGCCTCCGGTGCGATGCCCGGCGGCAGGCTGCCGGCGATCACCACCGCCTGGGGCCGGCGGGCAGGATCGGCGGTGCGGCCGTCGAGCCAGTCGAGCAGCTGCTGCCAGGCACCGGCGCCAATGGCCGCCCCGGGGCCGTTGATATCGGTGACCCGCCCATCGGCCTCGGCGACCTTGGCGTTGATGCGAGTCTCACCGGGTACCCGGATGAAGGCATCCTCCACGCCCAGCGTCTCGAAGGCACGCAGGAAGGGGCCGTCGTTGTCGGCGCCGAGGAACCCCGAGACGGCGACCTCATGGCCGAGCCCGACCAGCACCCGGGCCACGTTGACGCCCTTGCCGGCAGCCTCGAGGTGGGTCGCGCGGGTACGGTTGACCTCGCCGGGAACCAGCCGCGGAAGCTCGATCGAGAGATCCAGGGCGGGATTGAGGGTCAGGGTCAGGATCCTGGCCATCAGCGCACCTCCAGGGCGTCGCGTACCGCCTCGCCGGTGGCCTGGGCCAGCGCCAACTCCGCCTGGGCACGCGCCTCGGCCAGGTCGAACTCGCGCAGCCGTGCCTTGACCAGCGGCACCTGGCGGGCGCTGACCGAGAGCTCGTCGACGCCGAGCCCCACCAGCACCGGCACGGCGGCGGCGTCACTGGCCAGCTCACCGCACACCCCCACCCACTTGCCGTGAGCGTGGGCGGCCGCCACGGTCATCTCGATCAGCCGGAGTACCGCAGGGTGCAGGCCATCGGCCTGGGCGGAGAGTTCCGGGTGGCCGCGGTCGATCGCCAGGGTGTACTGGGTCAAGTCATTGGTACCCACCGAGAAGAAATCCACCTCGGTGGCCAGGGTCGGCGCCAACAGTGCCGCCGAGGGCACCTCGATCATCACCCCGAGCTGTACGTCACTGGCGCGCTCGGCCTCGGGGATCTCGACCAGCAGACGGTCGAAGATCGCCTTGGCGGCGCGGAATTCGGCGAGATCCTTGACCATCGGCAGCATGATGCGCAGCGGCCGGGGCTGTTTATCCGCTACGGGCGCCGCCGCGAGCAACAGGGCACGCAACTGGGTCTCCAGCACCTCGGGGCGGGTCAACGCCAGGCGAATGCCGCGCAGGCCCAGGAAGGGGTTGTCCTCGCGGGGCACTGGCCAGTAGGGCAGCGGCTTGTCGCCGCCCACGTCGAGGGTCCGCGCCACCAGCGGGCGGCCGTCCAGCGCGTCGAGGGCTTCTCGATACTCGTCGATCTGGGTCTCCAGGTCGGGGGCGTCGGCGTGGGCCATGAAGATGAACTCGGTGCGCAGCAGGCCGACCCCTTCGGCGCCACGCTCCACGGCATCCAGGGCGTGGGCGGTGTTGCCCAGGTTGGCAGCCACCTCGACGCGGTGGCCGTCGCGGGTCTCGGCCGTCTGGTGGCGCGCCTCCCAGGCCTCGGCCTCGCGGCGGCGCTGATCGGCCAGCCGCTGCTCGGCGCTCGCCAGGCGCTCCCCGGAGGGCGAGGCGGTGAAGCGGCCGCGCTCGCCATCGAGGATCAGTGGCGTGCCGTTTTCGAGCGTCAGCACCCGCTCGCCTGCCCCCACCGCGGCCGGGATGCCCAACGCGCGAGCGAGGATGGCGCTGTGGGACGTGGCCCCGCCGCGAGCCGTGAGCAGGCCGCGAACACGGGCGGTATCCAGGCGCGCCACATCGGAGGGCCCGACGTCGTCGGCCACCAGGACATAGGGCTCGTCCGGCGGCGTCGGAAGCTCGACGTGGCACAGGATGCCCAGCACCCGTCGGCCCACGTCGCGCAGGTCGGCGGCGCGCTCGGCGAGCAGGCGGTCGGCGAGCATCTCCTGGGCGTGGGCAGCGGTCTCGATGGCGTCCCACCAGGCGGCCTCGGCGGAGCAGCCCTCCTGGATGCCCTCGCGGGCTGCCTGGGTCAGTTCCGGGTCGCCGAGCATCTCCTCGTGCATCGAGAGGATCTGGGCCACCTCGCCGCCGCGGGCCTTCTGGACCAGGGCCTCGAGCTGCTCGCCCCCCTCGTGGATCGCCTGCTCGAGGCGACGGGTCTCGGCGGCGGGATCCGAGGCCCGCTCCGGATAATCGAAGCGCGGGGTGCGCAACACGAAGGCCGGGGCGATGGCCAGCCCCGGCGAGGCGGCCACCGCCACCTGGGGTTCATCGTCGGGCAGCGGCAGGATCTCGACCTTCGGCTCGGGCATGTGGTGCTCGCGACTCTCGTCGAAGGGCTGCACCGCCTCGCCCAGGCCCTCGGTCACCGCCTGGCAGACGGCGTCCAGCGCGCGCTCGGCGGTAGTGGCCGGGATGTCCTCGCCATCGATGGAGAACAGCAGCAGCTGACCGCGGCGGGCACCGAGGTTGATCACCTTGGTCAGGCTGGTGGCCGAGACCGCCTGGCCACCCCCCTCGGCCAGGCGCACCCGGATCGACACCTCCTGTTCACGGACCACCTGGACCAGTTGCTTGGCGGGACGGGCGTGCAGACCGTGGGCGTTGAGCACCCGCACTTGACGGGTGGTGGCATCGGCGGACTCCCCGGCCAGGCGCGCCAGCACGGTCGCGGCATCGGCGCCGCGCAACTCGCCCACCGCGCCACTCTCGAGCAGGGCGACGATGCGCTCCAGCAGGCCGCGATGGGCATCCCCTCGGGCAGCCAGGCAGAAGACGCCGGCTACCGTCTCGCCTTCCTGCTCCAGGAGCGACGCGGGTGTGGCCAGCGACAGCGCCGGTGCCTCGACGCCACGGTCGCTGCTGACCAGCCACATCCCCTGGCCGAGCCCCTGGGGCGCATGCTCGGCCACGGCGGCGACGAAATCGCTGCCCACACAACCGGCCTGACGCAGCCGGGCGGCACCGGCAAGTGCCAGCTCCTGGTGATCGCGGGCGGGAAAGCCGAGGCAGAGGGTGTCGGCGTCGAGTCTCGCCTCGACCACCGCCTTCGACAACAGACCGGCGATCTCGCCGCGCGAGTCGGCGGCAGCCAGGCGCTCGGCGACGCCCTCCCGGTCCAGCACATGGGTCAGCTGGCGCAGGATGTCGAGGTGTTCGTCGCTCTGGGCGGCGATGGTCACCAGGACATGGACGCGGTTGCCGTCGTGCCACTCCACCCCGGCCGGAAACTGCAGCACGCGAACACCGGTGCGGAGCACGTGAGAACGGCTCTCGGGCGTGCCGTGGGGGATGGCGATGGCGTTGCCCAGGAAGGTCGAGGATTGGGCTTCGCGGTCGAGCAGGCCATCGCGGTAGCCGGGCGCGACCAGGCCGGCCCGGTACAGGGCGTCGGCAGCGCGATCCAGCGCCGTGCGCCAGTCGTCGGCTCGGCAGTCGAGCAGGATGTCTTCCTGGCGTAGGGTCAACATGTGGCGCTCCTGAGGTTACGAGACATTGTGATGACGCCGGCCGTGGTGGCCTGACCTTCAGCCGACATCGCATCGCAGCATGTATCCAGAGCTTGAAATGGCTGTCGGCTGAATCGTGTCACCTGTTATGATTCCAATGCTGGATCGATTCATACTGCTTGGCAAGGAAGAATATCTACGACATTGGTAGGGGGCCGTGGAGTGGCACCTGACGTAGAATCGAGGCAACGCATTCGAGGTGGCCCATGACACTTGCTGAAATAGCCCGCCTGGCTGGGGTCTCGCGCACCACGGCCAGCTATGTGATCAACGGCAAGGCCGAGGAACGACGCATCAGCCGGGAGACCGTCGACCGGGTAATGGCGGTGGTCCGCGAGCATCGCTACCAGGTAGATGCCCAGGCCGCGGCGCTGCGCCGCGGCTCCAGCCGGATCCTGGGGTTGATCATTCCCGATCTGGAGAACGTCAGCTATGCACGGCTGGCCAAGCGCCTCGAGCGTGGTGCTCGTGAACGGGGCTACCAGCTGCTGATCGTCGGCTCCGATGACCAGCCCGAAAGCGAGCGGGAGCTGGCCCTGGCGCTGCGTGCCCAACGCTGCGAGGTGCTGATCACTGCCAGCTGCCTGCCGATGGAGGATCCCTTCTATCGCGAACTGATGGCCGATGGCCTACCGGTGGTGGCGGTGGACCGCGGTTTCGATCCACGCCACTTCGCCAGCGTGGTCAGCAACGACCGGGAAGCCGCCGAACGGCTGACCCGTTCGGTGCTCGACGACGACGTGAAACGCATCGCCTGGCTCGATGCGGTGCCTCGGCTCTCGATCAGCCGGGAGCGACGTGCCGGCTTCCAGCAGGCGCTGGCGGATAGCCGTGCCGAGGTACTCACCGCCGCCGCCGAGCGCTACGATCGCGCCGAGGGCGCATGCCTGATGCGTGAGTTGCTCGACCGCCACGGCCTGCCCGATGCGTTGGTCACCGCGTCCTACACCCTGCTCGACGGGGTCTTCGACGTGCTGCTGGAGGATGGCGGCCTACCCCAGACGCTGCGCCTGGCCACCTTCGGCGACAACCGCCTGCTGGACTTCCTGCCACTGCCGGTCAACTCGGCGGTACAGGATCACGACCGCATCGCCGCCGCCGCCCTGACCTGCGCCCTGGCAGCGGCCCGGGGCGAGTACCGCCCGGGCCAGCAGGTGATCGCCCGCAACCTGAGGTGGCGGCTGCCGGAGCGTTCGGTGCCGTTCCCCGGGGCCCTCGGCCGATAGCGAACCCTCAGCCGGTGGGTGACCAGGACTCCAGGTGGGAGAGGGCGGTCGTCAGGCAGTCACGCAGGATGACCACGACGCCGGCGGCCTCCCCCAACCTCTCGTCTCGGCCCATATGCTCCAGGCGCAGGGCCAGCCCGGCCACCTTCACCGCCCCCAGGCTCGAGGACTCTCCCTTGAGCTGGTGGGCCAGCCCCCTGACCCGCGCCGCGTCCCCCTCCATCACGGCCCGCTCCAGCTCCGCCAGGCGGTCGATGGCCTGACGACGGTAGAGCGCGATCAGCGCCGCCAGGCCCGCTTCCCCGAGGCTCTCCCGCAGGGCCGCCAGCGCGGCCGGATCCAGCGGCTGATCGGCGGCGACCGACTCGCCCGGCCCCTTCGGCCTGACGGGCACCGTACCGACGTGTTTCAGCTGGCGATGCAGGATCGCCACCAGGGCATCCTGGAACAACGGCTTGGTCAGATAACCGCTCATGCCCGCCGCCAGACAGCGCGTCTGCTCGCCACCTGGCCCCCCGGCAGTCATTGCCACGATCGGTATCTCGGCCGCCCAGCCGCCCCGCTGACGCAAGCGGCGGGTCACCTCAAGCCCATCCATGTCGGGCATCTGCACGTCCATGAAGATCAGATCGAAACGCTCTCGGGACATCCGCTCCAGGGCATCGGCGCCACGCTCGACGACACTCACCTGGCAGCCGAGGCGCTCCAGCATCGCCTTCGCCACCTGCTGGTTGACGGGATTGTCTTCGACCACCAACAGGCGAGCCTCGTCCAGGTGCAGCGGGCGTGGCACCGACGCCTCGCTCGCCGCCAGCAGGGGCTCGACCGGAGCCGGCACCAGCGGCAGCGTGAACCAGAAGCGGCTCCCCAAGCCGGACGCACTCTCCACGCCGATTTCTCCCCCCATGGCCTCGACCAGGCGCCGGCAGATCGCCAGGCCGAGGCCGGTCCCCCCGAAGCGACGTGCGGTGGAAGCATCGCCCTGCTGGAAGGGCTCGAACAGTCGGGACAGGTGCACCGGCGCGATCCCGCAGCCGGAATCGATCACCTCGAAACGCATCGTACGCTCATCTTCAATCAACACCACGAGGCGGACCTCGCCCTCGGTGGTGAACTTGATGGCATTGGAGAGCAGGTTCAGCAACACCTGGCGAAGACGGCTGGGATCGCTGATCACCCGGGGTGGCAACTCGGGGGCCAGGCAGCTGACCAGTTGCACGCCACGGGCGTCGGCGCGGTGGGTGAAGAGTGTCAACACGCCGTCGACCAGCTCGCCGAGCTCCAGCGGGCGTGACTCCAGCTCCAGGCGACCGGCCTCGATCTTCGAGAAATCGAGCAGGTCGTTGATCAGTTCCAGCAGCAGGCCGGCGCTGTCGTGGATGGTGGCGGCAAAGTGGCGGGCACGCGCCTCGAGCGGCTGATCGAGGAGCAGGTCGCTCATGCCGATCACCCCGTTGAGCGGCGTGCGGATCTCGTGACTGACCGTGGCGAGGAACTCCGACTTGGCCTGGCTGGCCGATTCGGCGCTGCGGGCGGTGACCTCGAGCTCACGACTCAGCGCCTCGAGGGTCCGCCGGGCAGCGGCGTTGGCGCGTGCCTCGCGGAACAGGAAGATCACTACCAGCAGCGCCGCCACGCTCATGGCCAGGATCAACGCCAGCAGCAACGCGTAGAGCGTCTGCAGTTGCTCCCGCTCACGGGTGCTGGTATCGGCCAGGTAACCGTTGATGGCAATGATCAACCGCTCGGTGCGCCCCCCCAGGGCCTCGAGCTGACGGTCCAGAACGAGCCGGGAGTCGCTGCCCAGGCTCTCCAGCCGCTCGATAGCGGCATCCAGCGCCTCGATCCGCTCCTCGATCTCGCTCATCAGGCCGGGAGCCACGGGAATGGTGTCGAGCAGCTCGGTGATATCGCCCTCCCGCAGCAGGGTAAGGCGGCTGTAGAGCAGCTCGAAACGCAGGTCCAGCTCCTTCAGGTTGCGGTCCGGCTGTCCCAGGTAGTTGCGCAGCTGTACCGTATCGCGGTCGAGCTTGTAGGCATGCCAGGCCGCATCGCCGCCCACGCTCTGGGCCATGCTGTCCTGTCGCCAGGAGACCAGCCCGACCACCACCAGGGCGGCGGCGAAGAACAGCAGTGCCGCCATGGCGCCCAACTTCAGGCGCAGGGGGTAGTGCAGCGCCGAGGGCATCCGGGCGCTCAGCTCATCCAGGCCTCAGGGCACATGCAGGTGCCCCACCTGCCAGACCGAGCGGAAGCGGATCGTCTCGGTAAGCAGCTCGGGATGGTCATCGAAGGGGTAGAGCACGAACAGCGGCCCGAAGTCGCGGATCGCCATCTCCTCGCCGTTGCGCTTCATGGCCAGGATGACGTCATAGTCGTGGAGGTCGGAGAGGGGAATCTCGGCCTCGTAGTCGTTCAACGCGCGTACCCGCACCCGATCGCCATTGGCGCCGGCGGCCGCCAGTACGTCCCTGAACAGCGGTCCCTCGAAGCGGCCCGGCCCGCTGTGCCAGGGCGTGTGCGTCTCTATCGTCATCGCCGAGAGAGCCTTGAGCATGCCACGGTCGAAACGCGCCTCGTCCCCCACGTTGGGGTGGTCGATGTCGCCACTGATGGTCAGGATGACCTCGTCGGAGGGCGGGGGCAACGAGGAAGCCGCGGCCGATGCCCCGGTCAGCAGGACGGTGGTGATCAGACCGAGCAGAAGAGACGTCGCAGCTCTCTGGCGCATGAAATCGATCCTGTTCGAGCAAACGGATGTCGGCAAGATTACGCGATTCGCGGGCAAAGGTCAGGTCGCCGTCCGCGGTATGGCGACTCACTCAGGGCGACGGTTCCTCGTCCCTGGGTGCCGACTCGCGGATCGCCTCCAGTCCATCGAGGAAACGCTGCAGACGATCGACCCGTCCCTCGAGCACGGCATTGCGATGCAACTGGCGCGACAGGGGGATGAGTTCGGGGTCGCCGAGTTCGGCCTCCTCGAGCTGGGCATGGTAGGCATCGACGAACGCCAGGTCAGCGTCGCGGCTGACCCGCCAGGCCCTGTTACTCGCCTCCAGGGCTTCCCGTGCCTCGCTGCCGAGCACGCTGGCCAGGCGAGCCGTGAGGCGCTCGACCTCTGCCTGCCACTTCGGCTCGGCGGCTTCGGCGCAGGCCAGCATCGCCTCGGGCACCCAGTCGCCCTCCTCCATGCAACCATCGAGCTGATGCGCGATGGGATGACTCGCCGACGCCGGTGGCGCCTCGGCGCGTTCGGCGAGAACCGGCATGGCCAGCAGGCAGAGAGCCAAGGGGCCGGAGACGCGGAGAACGGAAAGCTGGGCGAAACACGGCGGTAGCATGGCGGCATCCGACGACACAAAAACGAAGGGGGCGATGAACGCCCCCAGCATAGCGCTGCTTGCCGGGGAGCGCGACCGCCCCTGGCAGCTCCCCGACCGGTCAGCCGTGCAATTCCTCGGCGCCCTCGACCGGGTCGATACGCACCAGATCCTCGTAGGCATGCCAACTGGCGTGCCCGAGCACCGGCAGGATCAGGGCCAGTCCGATGTAGAAGGTCATCACCCCGATCAGCACGCAGCCGGTGAGGATGGCTGCCCACAGCAGCATGGGTCGGAAATTGCGTCCCACCGAGCGCACGCTGGCCTCGATCCCTTCCATGAAGGTCAGGTCCTGGTCCATCAGGGTCGGGATCGCCACCACGCTGATGGCGAAGGCGCCGAAAGCCAGGATGCCGCCGATCACGGTACCCACCGCGATCATGCCCAGCCCCTCCGGCGTGGTCAGCAGGGAAGCGTAGAGGGTCGTCGGACTGGGCACCTCGAAGCCGAAGAAGAGGGCGAACAGCAGGGTCGCCAGGCGGATCCAGGCGAGGAAGAAGATCATCATCATCACGCCCATCATCGCCAACTGACCGGCATGGGGACGCCAGGCCCCGAAGGCGTCACCCAGGTGCGGGGCACGATTGGCCTCCAGCGCCTTGCTGATGCCGTAGGACCCCACGGCGACCAGTGGCCCCAGGAACATGAAGCCGGCCACCAGCGGCAATAGCCAGTGCCACAGCCCGAGGGTCAGGGCGCCGGCGGTGATGGCAATGCTCAGCCCTACCCAGAACATCCCGTAGGCCAGGCTGACGGCCGTGGCCCGGCGGAAATCCTCGAAACCCGCCGCCAGCCAGGCCCGCGGCCTGTCCATGCCCACCGGGTTGATGGTGATCTTGACCCTGGGCGCTGCAGCCTTGTCGTGCGCTTTTGTTGATGCCGCATTCATGGTTTCACCCCTTCCGCCAAGTACAGCCCGACGCTACCGGGCCCGATCATGGTGGCACCCCCGGCCTGTGCCTCGATACCACCGTCTTCCCTTGATACAGCCTTACTGTAGTCGAGCGTGGACCATCCCGCCGGCTCGCTGGTCAACGCAATGCCAGCAGGCCGATCCATCGAGAATTCATAATGCCAGCACGAATGGTTCTTTGGCGCCCACTCCCGTGGATCATAGGCTCTACTTGGTGCAACTGCATCAACAATAACCGGAATTTCCGGCGTTCGAATCTCACGATCGCGAGGGAACCTGACGATGACCTGGGTAACTCACCGCCCGGCAGCCTGGCTGCTGGGCCCCCTTCTGCTGGGAAGCCTGAGCCAGGCCGGGCTGGCCGACGACGCCGCCTCCGATGCCCAACTCGCCGTGATGGCCGGGGGTTGTGCCAACTGCCACGGCACCGATGGCCGTCTCTCCGGCGCCGTGCCTCCCATCGCCGGACGCCCGGCCGAGGAACTGGAAAGCAGCTTGTTGGCCTTCAAGCGCGACGAGATCGACGGTTCCACCATCATGCCGCGCATCGCCAAGGGCTTCAGCGACGAGGAACTCGCGGCCCTGGCGCAGCACTTCGCCGCCATCGACGAGCAGTGAGGGGAAGATCTCATGAGTCAGCCATCCAACCATCACGGCTTCACGCGTCGTCGACTGCTCCAGGGCATCGGCGCCGCCTCGGCCCTGCCCCTGCTGGGCGGCGTCGCCCCCTTCGCCATCGGCAACCAGAGCGCCGGCCGCGTGGTGGTGATCGGCGGCGGCTTCGGCGGGGCGACCGCCGCCAAGTACCTCAAGCGTGCCAACCCGGCCATCGACGTCACCCTGGTGGAACCCGCCGAGGTCTTCTATACCTGCCCGTTCAGCAACCTCTTCCTGGGCGGCCTGCGCGACATGGCCTCCATCGCCCACGGCTACGACGAATTGCGCGATCGCTATGGCGTCACCGTCGTGCATGCCATGGCCGAGGACGTCGACCCGGACGGTCATCGGGTGACCCTCTCCACCGGCGATACCCTGGACTACGACCGCCTGGTGCTCTCGCCGGGCATCGATATCCGCTGGAACGCCCTGGAAGGCTACGACGAAGCCGCCGCCGAGCGAGCTCCCCACGCCTGGAAGGCCGGCCCCCAGACCGAGCTGCTCAAGCGCCAGCTGGAGGGCATGGATGACGGCGGTACCTTCGTCATGGTGGCCCCCGCCAACCCCTTCCGCTGTCCGCCGGGGCCCTACGAGCGGGCCAGCATGGTGGCCCACTACCTGTCGCAGCACAAACCGAATTCCAAGGTGCTGATCCTCGATGCCAAGGACAACTTCTCCAAGCAGGGCCTGTTCACCACCGGCTGGGAGCGACTCTACGGCGATCGTATCGAGTGGGTGGGACTCTCCGACGACGGCCGCGTGACCCGTGTCGACGCCGACAGCCTGGAGGTGGAGACCGAGTTCGGCACCCGCCACCGGGCCGATGTACTCAACGTCATCCCGCCCCAGAAGGCGGGCTGGATCGCCGACCGCGCCGGGGTCACCGACGACTCGGGCTGGGTACCGGTCAAGCCCGAGACCTTCGAGTCCCAGCGGGTCGCCGACATCCACGTGGTGGGCGACGCCAGCGTGGCGGCGCCGATGCCGAAATCCGGCTTCTGCGCCAATGCCCAGGCCAAGGTGGTGGCCGCTGCCATCGCCGCCGCCCTCGACGGTCGCGAGGCCCCGGAGCCCTACTGGACCAACACCTGCTACAGCCTGATCGGGCCGGAGTACGGTATCTCGGTGGCCGGGGTCTACCGGGTCCAGGAAGGCGTGATTGCCGAAGTGGAGGGTGCCGGCGGCCTCAGCCCGACTGACGCCCCCGACACCATCCGGGCGCTGGAGGCCGAATACGCGGTGGACTGGTACAACGCCATCAGCCAGGACACCTGGGGCACCGGCGTCTGAGACCTGCCCCCGCCATCGCTGGTATTCTTTCGGGGCCATCCGCGGGATGGCCCTGTCAGTTCGGCTACCAAGGAATTCGTCGTCATGAGCCATACCGAGCTGGTGGTCTGGTCCGGGCTGGTGATCGGCCTGCTGTTCGGTGGCGTCGGCCAGGCCAGCGGCTTCTGCCTGATGCGAGGCCTGACCAACGCCTGGACCCAAGGCGACAGCCGCAAGCTGCGGGCCTTCGGCCTGGCCATGGCGGTGGCCCTGCTGGGCAGTCAGGCCCTGGCCTTTGCCGGCACACCATCGCTGGACGATGCTCACCACCTGACACCGGCCCCCTCCTGGCTGGCGGTGCCGCTGGGCGGCATGCTGTTCGGCTACGGCATGGTGCTGGCCAACGGCTGCGGGGCACGCTCGCTGGTGCTGCTCGGCAGCGGCAACCTGAGAAGCTTCGTGGTGCTGGTCTGCCTCGGGCTCGCCGCCTACATGACCCTCTCCGGGGTACTGGCGCCGTTGCGGGTCTGGCTCGAGGGCGCTACCACGCTCACCCTGCCCGCCCGGGACCTGCCCGGTCTGCTGGGGACGTCACGCTGGCTCCCGACCCTGCTGCTGGGGGGTGCCCTTCTGGCCTGGATCCTGGCCTCGCGTGAGTTTCGAGCCTCTCGCCGTGACTGGCTGGGCGGGCTGGTGATCGGCGCCCTGGTCCCGGCGGGCTGGTACGCCACCGGGGTCATCGGTTTCGATGACTTCGAGCCGGTACGCCTGGCCAGCCTGACCTTCGTCGCCCCCATCGGCGAGTCGCTGCAGTACCTGATGCTCGCCACCGGCACCCGCCTCGGCTTCGGCGTGGCCGTGGTGGCCGGCGTGGTGCTCGGCGCCCTGGCCACGGCCCTGCTGCGCCGGGACTTCGCCTGGCAAGGCTTTTCCGGCCCGGGACACATGGGACGCAGCATGCTCGGCGGCACCCTGATGGGCATCGGCGGCGTCATGGCCCTGGGCTGCTCCATCGGCCAGGGCCTGTCGGGCTTTTCGACCCTGTCGCTGACCACCTTCGCCGCCCTGGCCGGCATCCTCATCGGCACCCGCCTGGGAGTGAAAGGCCCCCTGGCGCTGTCGAACCCTTTATCCCATTGAACGAGAGCCCAGCAGAGAGGCAAAGATGCACCGAACCGTCCCTTCCCCTCGCCGACTGCTGCGTAGTCTGTGCTGTGCCGTGGCCGGCCTCGGCCTGCTGGCACTGATGCCGGCGGCCCTGGCCGACGGCCCCTGGCAGCGGCTGGAAGCGGCTCGCGACGTGCTGGGCGAGACCACGCCCAGCACCGAGGGCCTGCAACTCGCGCTCCCCCTTGTCTCCGAGGACGGCTCGGCGGTGCCGTTGAGCGTGAGCTTCGACGGCACGCTGAACGCGGGCGACTACCTCGAGGAGATCCACCTCTTCGCTGCCGGCAACCCCAACCCGGAGATGGCCGTCTTCCACCTGACACCGCTCGGCGGTCTGCCCGAGATCTCCACCCGGGTACGGCTCAACGAGACCCAGCAGGTGATCGCCGTGGCCAGGAGCCACCAGGGCGAGACCTTTGCCACGGCCCGGGAAGTGCGCATCACCGTCAGCGGTTGCCTGGCGCGCGGCGATGACGATCCTCCGGAGGCGCTCTCCAACCCCCGGGTCAGCGTGCCCTCGCGCTTCGCCGCCGGTGCGCCCGGCGAGGTACGCACCCTGATCAACCATCCCATGGAGACCGGCCTGCGCGAAGGTCTCGATGGCGAGCTCCTGCCACGCCACATCATCGAACGCTTCCGGGTCAGCCTGAACGGCGAGATCGCCTTCGAGGCCGAACTGCACCAGTCGGTATCGGCCAACCCCTACCTGCGCTTCCACCTGACCCCCGACGAGGAGGGGGAACTGCTCTTCGAGTGGCTCGACGACAACGGCGATAGCGCCCGCCACCAGGCCGAGATCGGCGTCGGCTGAGCTGGTCCGGCCAACGACCAGCATGAAACCGGGTGACTAGCGCACGATCATCACCGAGATCCTGGTGTGATGCACCACGTGCTCGGCGTTGGGGCCGAGCACATAGTCGGCGAACTTGCGCTTGTTGTGGGAGGCCATGACGATCAGGTCCACCTCGAGTTTCTTCGCCGCCTTGATGATCGCCTCCCAGGGCGAGCCATCGACGATCACGCTCTGCACCTGGATGTCATCCGGCACATGCTCCGCGATGAACTTGTGCTGCGCCTCGGATACCGCTTCATGGGCCTTCTCGGCGAAGTCCTCGGGAAAGTAGGAGCCCACCAACGGCATGCGGTAGTCCGGCAGCACCGTCACCACGTGCAGCGAGGCGCCGAAGGTACGGCACAGGGTCAGGGCGGTAGGCAGCGCTTTCTTCCAGGAACTCTCCTCGTTGAGGTCTACCGGCAACAGGATCTTGCTGTACATGATCTACACCTCTCTCAGGCAGTGGCGGCCGCGCCGGTACCGGATTGACGACGGCGGCGCTGCAGCAGTACCACCAGGCCGAACACCAGGAAGCCTGGTATCCACATCCACTCCTTGGCCCAGCGATCCACCGGCGCCGAGACGTCGATGATCTCCTGGTCGAAGTCGAAGCCCAGGTCCGCAGCCAGGCTACCGAACTCGACGAAATCCACCATGGCCTGGTCGCCGTCGACGTAGAGCTCGATCCCCAGGTTCTCCAGGCGTTCCTGCCCGGTGTCGCCGCTGGGCACCGGCACCAGCACGAAAGTGGTCAGGGGGTCACCGAAGGCATCCTCGCCGGCGATCTGGACCCGCAACTGGCTGCCTTCATCGACATCGCCGAGCGCCTGAGCGAACTGGGCCGGCGGCACCTGTTGGTAGGGGTCGTGGACCATGTCCATCCAGAACCCGGGCCTGAACAGGGTGAAGGCCACCAGCAGCAGCAGGATGCTCTCGTACCAGCGGTTGCGGGCGAGCATGAAGCCCTGGGTGCCGGCGGCGAAGATCAGCATCGCGATGGTCGCCACGACGAAGACCACGATGCCCTGCAGGAAGGTGACCTCGATCAGCAGCAGGTCGGTGTTGAAGATGAACAGGAACGGCAGTGCCGCGGTCCGCAGGCTGTAGTAGAAGGCCTGGAAGCCGGTGCGCAGCGGGTCGCCCCCGGACACCGCGGCGGCGGCGAACGAGGCCAGCCCCACCGGTGGCGTGACATCGGCCATGATGCCGAAGTAGAACACGAAGAGGTGCACGGCGATCAGCGGCACGATCAGGCCGCTCTGCTGACCCAGCGTCACGATCACCGGCGCCAGCAAGGCCGAGACCACGATATAGTTGGCGGTGGTCGGCAGGCCCATGCCGAGGATCAGGCTGAGCACCGCGGTGAACAGCAGGATCAGCATCAGGTTGCCCATGGAGAGGATCTCCACCACGTCGGCCAGCACCAGGCCGACACCGGTCTGGGAGACCGCACCGACGATGATGCCCGCTGCCGCGGTAGCGATGCCGATACCGATCATGTTGCGGGCACCGGCCACCAGGCCGTCCCACAGGTCCCTGAAACCTTCCTTGACGTCTTCCGCTATCCGGCTGCGGCCGCGGAAGACGGCGATGACCGGGCGCTGGGTGATCATGATGAAGATCATGAACACCGTGGCCCAGAAGGCCGACAGGCCAGGCGACAGCCGCTCGACCATCAGGCACCAGACCAGCACGATCACCGGCAGGATATAGTGCAGCCCGACCATCACGGTGGGCCGCGTCTGGGGCAGCGTGAGCACCTGGGAGGTCGGATCGTCGAGCTCGAGCTCGGGGTACTTCGAACCTACCTTGAGCAGCCCCACATAGACCCCGGCCAGCACCACGGCCACCACCCAGGGGGTGGCGTCGCCGAGCACCGGCTTGAGCCAGCCGAGGCCGTAATACACCGCGAACGACAGCGCCATCAGCAGCAGCAGGCCAGTGAGGAAACCGATCACCTTGTTGAGGAAGGGCCGTGCCGGGTTGCTGGTGGGCAGCCCCTGCATGTTGGCCTTGAGCGCCTCGAGGTGAACGATGTAGACCAGCGCGATGTAGGAGATCAACGCCGGCAGGAAGGCGTGCTTGATCACCTCCACGTAGCTGATGCCGACATATTCGACCATCAGGAAGGCCGCGGCACCCATCACCGGCGGCATGATCTGGCCGTTCACCGAGGACGCGACTTCCACCGCGCCGGCCTTCTCGGAGGAGAAACCGACGCGTTTCATCATCGGGATGGTGAAGGTGCCGGTGGTCACCACGTTGGCGATCGACGACCCGGAGATCAGGCCGGTCATGCCAGAGGCCACCACGGCGGCCTTGGCCGGCCCGCCCTTGTAGTGGCCCAGCAGCGAGAAGGCCACCTTGATGAAGTAGTTTCCGGCACCGGCCTTGTCGAGCAGGGCGCCGAACAGCACGAACAGGAAGACGAAGCTGGTCGAGACCCCCAGCGCGATGCCGAAGACCCCCTGGGTCGTCAACCACTGGTGGTTGACCAGACCGAAAAAGCTGACCCCGCGGTGGGCGAGAATCCCCGGCATGTAGGGGCCGAACAGCGAATAGACGATGAATACCGAGGCGACGATCATCAGCGGCGGCCCGAGGGCTCGTCGTGTTGCCTCGAGCAGCATCAGGATACCGATGATGCCGACGATCACGTCCTGGGTGATCGGCGCACCGGGTCGCTGAGCGAGCTGCTCGTAGAAGAGAAACATGTAGGCGCCACAGAAGGCTGCCACCGCCGCAAACACCCAATCCTGGATGGGGATGCGGTCTCGCGGCGAACGCTTGAGCGCCGGGTAGGCCATGAACGCCAGGAAGAGCGCGAAGGCGAGATGAATCGAGCGCGCTTCGGTGGCGTTGAAGACCCCGAATCGGAACAGGTACGGTAGCGGCGAGGCGATCCATAGCTGGAACAGCGACCAGGCAGCGGCAATGCCCACCAGCAGTTTGCCGGGCGTTCCCGCGGGTTTGCGCGCTCCCGAATCACTGGAGGCGACCATGTCCTCCAGGTCGACATCCTTGGCGCTGGAAGTCTTCTTGTCGTCAGTCATAGCGAACCCTGCCCACGGTCGATTGACGTGCTTTCCATGTGATGGCGCTTGGCGGCGCCCCTTTCGATGCCACCAACGAGATGCGCGGACCCCCCGAGAGGCGTCCGCGCATCGCTCACCGAAGGTGAAACCTGATCATGACAGGATCACTCGATCCAGCCACGCTCGCGGTAGTAGCGTGCCGCGCCGTCATGCAGCGGAGCGGTCAAGCCATCGGAGATCATGTCCTCCTCGTTGAGGTTCTCGAAGGCCGGGTGCAGCCGCTTGAAGCGATCGAAATCCTCGAACACCGCCTTGACGGTCTCGTAGATCACGTCCTCGTCCACCGCGGTGGAGCTGACGAAGGTGGCCGCCACGCCGAAGGTCTCGACGTCCTCGTCGTTGCCGCGATACAGGCCGCCCGGGATCACCGACCGGGTGTAGAAGGGGTTCTCCTCGATGATCTCGTCGATTTCCGGCCCGGTGACGGGTATCAGACGGGCATCGACGGTGGTGGTGGCCTCCTGGATGGAGCCGTTGGGGTGCCCGACCACATAGATCATGGCGTCGATGTTGTTGTCGGAGAGCGCCGCGGCCTGTTCGGCGGCATCCAGCTGAGAGGCTAGGGCGAAGGTGTTGGTATCCCAGCCCATGGCCTCCATCACCACGGCCATGGTGTTGCGCTGGCCGGAGCCCGGGTTGCCGATGTTGACGCGCTTGCCCGGGAAATCGGTGAAGTGTTCGATGCCGGAATCGGCACGGGCCACCACGGTCAGCGGCTCGCCGTGCATGGTGAAGACGGCACGCATCTCCTCCCAGGGACCAACATCGGCAAAGTTGTCCTCGCCGTGGTAGGCACGATACTGGACGTCGGACTGTACGACGCCCATGTCGAGCTCGCCGCTCTTCATGCCGTTGACATTGGCCACGGAGCCGCCGGTGGTCGGCGCGTTGCAGCGAATGTTGTGCTCGTCACTCCCGCGGTTGACCATGCGGCAGACCGACTGGCCGACGACATAGTAGACCCCGGTCTGACCACCGGTACCGATGGTGATGAAGCGCTCCTGGGCCACAGCGGGCGCGGAAACCATTGTGGCTCCCAGTAACGCACCGGAAAAGGCGGCAGCGGAGAAAGCGTGGCGTTTCATGAACACACCTCTTGACGTTATGGACAAGCGTTTCTGGTTGGCAGCCCTGTGACCGCCGGCGGTTTGACCGCCCTCTTCTACTTTAGCAAAGACGCCTGCCTGATGAGGCCTTTTTACGGCATGTTCAAAGTCTAGACGCCACCAACGTTTAGGGAACGTTAATTTTCGCCGCTCCCGAGATTCGCCATCGCGGGGAACGCCTCCCCGCGATGGCCTCACGACGCCTTCATGATCAGCGCCTGGTTCTCGTCCTTCATGGCGGCGAACTCGGCCTCATAGAAGAACTCGCTCTCGCCCAGGGCGGGCTTCAGGTGGTTGAGCCAGGTGGCGGCCTCGTCGTACTTCGCGAAGAACGGCCGCTGCACCCAGTCGGCGTCACGGCCCTGGATAAAGCGCAGCACGAAGACCTTCTCGCCCTTGATCTTGGTGACGCCCTGGATCTCCACCTTGCCGGGATCGGCGGACATCGAGGGTCCACGAGCCGTGCGCGCCAGGCCCGGCACCTGCTTCATCGCCTCGCGGTAGATCTCCCAGGCTCGCACCAGCGGCACCTCGAAGTAGTGGCGGGCGCCGGTGTCGCGCTCCACGAACATGTAATACGGGATCATCCCCAGGCGCACCTGGGTGGTCCACATGCGTGCCCACTGGTCGGCGTCGTCGTTGATGTGCCTGAGCAGCGGCGCCTGGGTGCGGATCTCCGCCCCGGTGGCGCGGATGCGGCGGATCGCCTCGCGGCAGATGGGGGTGTCCATCTCCTTCCAGTGGTTGAAGTGCGCCATGAAGGCCACGTGCTTGCCGGCCGCCGTCAGCTCGCGGAACAGCTCGAGGATATCCTCGGCATCCGAGTCGGTGACGAAGCGATAGGGCCAGAAGGTCAGGCTCTTGGTGCCGATGCGGATGTCCTGGACGTGGTCCAGTTCCGGGGTCATCAGCCCCTCCAGGTACTGGCGCAGGTGCTTGGCCTTCATCACCATGGGGTCGCCGCCGGTCATCAGCAGATCGGTGACCTCAGTATGCTCGGCCAGGTAGCGATGCAGCGAATCCGCCTCGTTGGAGGCGAACTTGAGGTCCTTGTCGCCCACGAACTGCGCCCAGCGGAAACAGAAGGTGCAGTAGCTGTGGCACACCTGCCCCTGGCTGGGAAAGAAGAGCACCGTCTCACGGTACTTGTGCTGCATGCCGGGCAGCGGCTCACCATCGAGCAGCGGCAGATTGAGGTCCATCTGCCCGGCGGGATGGGGGTTGAGCTCGCTGCGGATGCGCTCCACCACCGGCTTCGTCTCGGCGGCCGAGGCCTCGCGGCGCAGCAGTTCGGCCACCTCGTCGAAGTGCTCGGGCCTGAGCATCCCGCGCTGGGGAAAGGTGAGCTGGAAAACCGGATCCTCGGGGATATTGCGCCAGTCGATCAGCTCCTCGATCACATACTCGTTGACGCGAAACGGCAGCACCTGGCTGACCACCCGCATGTCGAAGCGCAGATCATCGGGCAGGTTCTGGATCGCCTCGATCTTGTCCAGCTGACGATGGGTATAGACCTTGAACGGACGGGCCTCGAAGGCTTCGATCCGGGAATCACGGAACTCGACGCTCAGTCGCTGGTTCATGCCACCTCCTCTTCTTCTCGTTTCGCACGGCGCGCGGAAGCGCCCTGCGCGACGGCTGTTCGCCGCCGCCACACCGGCGAGACCCGGTGCAACGTGAGTGGTTCGGGGGGAGGACATTGGTACAGACTCGACCAGTGACTTGCAAGTTTCTGCGCCGATTTGCAACGAATGTCGCGGAATCACAAGGAAAACGCAACGATCTATTCAAGACAGGCATTCGGCACGGCCCAGGGCCGTCTCTCGAGGAGCCATGCCGACAGGACGCACAGGGCCTTGATGCTCCCCGGCCACGGCACCAGACTGAACAGGCAGGTCCGAGGCAAGTAGGGAGTGAGGAGATGAGCGCGACCATCGAATGCATTCAGGGCGATATCGCCCATCAGCCGGACATCGACGCCGTGGTCAACGCCGCCAATGCCAGACTGCAGACCGGGGGCGGCGTGGCCGGGGCCCTGCACCGGGCCGCCGGCCCCGAGCTCGCGGAGGAGTGCCGCCCCCTGGCACCCATCCAGCCCGGCCAGGCGGTGATCACCGGCGCCCACGGGCTACCCAACCGACACGTGATCCATTGCCTGGGACCGGTCTACGGCGTCGACGAACCCTCCGACGAGCTGCTCGCCGCCTGCTACCGGCTCGCCTTGCAGCTGGCCGAGCAGCACGGCATCGCTTCGATCGCCTTTCCGGCCCTCTCCGCCGGCGCCTTCGGCTACCCTGCCTCCGAGGCCGCACGCATCGCCCTGGCCTCGGTCATCCAGACCCTGCCGGAGTGCCCCGGTATCGAGCGGGTACGCTTCGTGCTGTTCGACGCCGCCAGCACCGAGCTGCACCAGCGCACCCTGGAGGCCTTGCAGAAGGGGTGAAGGTAGAAGCTCCCTTGGCGGCCAGGGGCGATCTCGGGGCCAGGCGCAAAGCCATTGGAAGGTGATCAACGCCCCTCCGGGGCATCGGGCAGGCCGATACGGATAGGACAATGGCGCGCGCCGAAGCGGCCGCCGCTGCCGAGCTGATATGCTGGCGCCTGTGCTAACCGACTTCAAGGACGAGACGTGCCACTCCGGGATCTGCTGCTGGGCCTCGCCGTCATCGCCATCTGGGCGCTGAACATCATCGTCATCAAGGTGGGGGTGGCGGAGATGCCGCCGCTGCTGATGACCACCCTGCGCTTCATGCTGGTGGCCATCCTGCTGGTGCCCTTCCATCCCGTCGCAAGACACCAGCTGCCGTTCCTGCTGCTGCTCTCGGTGACCTTCGGCACGCTGCACTTCGCGTTGTTGTTCATCGGGCTGAGCCAGGCCGAGGCCGGCACGGGCGCTCTGCTGGTACAGATGGGCACGCCCTTCGCCACGCTGCTGGCGGTGATCTTTCTCGGGGAGCGGCTGGGGCCGAAACGCCTGGCCGGATTGACGTTGTCGTTCGCAGGCGTCGTGGTACTGGCCGGCGGCCCCACCCTGCCATCACCGCTACCGCTGACCCTCCTGCTGCTCAGCGCCCTGGGCTGGGCGGTCTCGCAGCTATTGATCAAGCGCGGACCGAATATCGCCCCCATGGCACTGGCTGGCTGGGTGGCGCTGTTCGCCGTGCCCCAGGTGGCGCTGGGCTCGCTGCTCTTCGAGAGCAACCACCTCGAGGCCATGCGTCAAGCGGGCTGGGCCGGCTGGGGGGCCGTGGTCTACACCGCGGTGATGTCCTCCACCCTCGCCTACGGGCTCTGGTACGGCCTGCTGCGCCGCCACCCGGTCAACCGGGTGGTGCCCATGACCCTGCTGGTGCCGGTGCTGGCGGTGCTGCTCGGGGTACTGTTGCTGGGTGATGCCCTGGGGTTCCACAAGCTCGCCGGCGGCGGCCTGGTGGTAGCGGGCATCGCCCTGATCGTGCTGCGCTTCCGGCCGAGACGCCCCGAGGCGTGAACGCCTAGTCGTCGGTCACGTCGACCAGACACTGACTGCCGCTGCCCGGCCAGCTGACGCAGTCACCCTCCTCGACCCCCTTCTCCGCGAAATAGCCGGCATTGACCTCCAGCGCCGCCCGGTAAGGCACCCCGGGGTAGGTGACCGGGCACTCCCCGGGACGCTCCGAAGCACAGGGCTGCATCTGGCGGATCGCCACGATGCGGCCATCCGCGTCGATGAAGGCAATGTCGAGGGGAATCCGCGTGCGATACATCCAGAAACCATTGCGCGGTGACTGCTCGTTGCGGTAGAGGAACAGCATGCCGGCCTCGGCATCGAGATGGTCACGGTCCATCAGCCCCTGACCACGCTGGGGCAGGGTTCGGGCGACCTCGACCCGCAGGCGGTGGGGGCCCTGGTCGCTATGCAGCGCCAGGGTCACGGTGTCCAGCGGGTCGGGGCCCTCGGCCAGCAGCGAATGCGGGAGCAGGGCGGTGGCCGGCACCAGGGCGGTCAGGCCCAGCAGCAGTCGGCGTCGGGTCGGGTTCATGTCGGGGTCCTCGCAGTGGTGTCGACGGTATCGCCGAGGGGCATCAGGTGGATACCCGACGCCAGCAGCGACACCTGAACGGTCTCGCCACGCGCCAGGGCGTTGCGGCGCGCGGCGTGGGTGGCGATCTCGAAGCGCAGGGTCTCCATCCCGTGCGCAAAGGCAAGCGATACCGAGGTGATGCCCCCCAGCACCACCATCTCGACCACTCGCCCGGATACTGGATTCTCGCGCTCGCCCAGGGAGGGACGCCCGCGGCGATGCAGCACCACGTCGGAGTGTGGCAGGTACCAGGCGACCCGCTGACCCGGTGCCAGCGCCTCCAGGCCGCGCGCGACCTCGAGCGCCCAGGGCCCCCACTGCAGGCGGCGTTGCCCATTCACTTCCACGACCTCGCCCTCGAAGACGTTGTGGCGGTCCAGCAGCCGGGCCACCTCGGGACTGGCGGGGCGCCGGAACAGCGCCTCCGGGACATCCTGTTGCAGGCTGCGACCGGCATGCAGCACGCAGAGCCGATCGGCCAGGGCCGAGGCCTCGTCCAGGTCATGAGTGACCAGCACGATGGGGATGCGGATCTGCTCACGCAACAGGGCCAACTCCCGCTGCAGGCGACGCCGGGTGACCTGATCCACCGCCGAGAAAGGCTCGTCGAGCAGCAGAACCCGTGGGTTTCTGGCCAGGGCCCGGGCCAGGGCGACCCGCTGACGCTGGCCGCCGGAGAGCTCGGAAGGGTGACGCTCGGCCAGGCCCTCCAGGCGCACCCGCGTGAGCCAGGCCAGGGCCTGCTCACGGCGCTCGCCGCTCGGCAGGTGATCCAGCGCCACCATGACGTTGGCCACGGCACTCAGATGGGGGAAGAGCGCATAGTCCTGGAACACCAGCCCCACCCGGCGCTGCTGGGGACGCAGCGAGCGGCCGCGGGCGGCGTCGAACCAGGTCTCGCCGGCACAGCGCACCAGCCCGCCGGCCGGCCGATAGAGGCCGGCGATGGCTCGCAGCAGGGTGGTCTTGCCACTGCCGGAGGGGCCGACCAGCGCCAGCAGCTCGCCGGGGCGACAGTGGAAGTCCGCGGCCAACGGAATCGGACCAGACTGCTGCAGGCTGACCTCCAGCCTCGCCTCGGGCGTGGTAGGCAACGACTCAGACACGGCGCCACCTCCGTCGCCCGGCCAGCCCGTAGACCACGCCAATGGTCAGGAAGGAGACCAGCAGCAGCATGGCCGACATGATGCCGGCACCGGCCTCGTCGAAGGCCTGGACACGATCGTAGATGGCGATGGCCAGGGTGCGGGTCTCGCCGTCGATGGAGCCGCCGACCATCAGGATCACGCCGAACTCGCCCAGGGTATGGGCGAAGGTCAGCGCCAGCGCCGAGACCAGACCGGGCCAGGCCAGCGGCAATTCGATGCGCACGAGGGTCTGCCAGGGCGAGAGGCCGCTGCACCAGGCCGCTTCCCGCAGGTGAGGGGGGATCGTCTCGAAGGCGCGCTGAATCGGCTGCACCGCGAACGGCAGGTTGGCCACCAGCGAGGCGAGCAGGATGCCGGTGAAGGTGAAATTGAGACCGCTGCCGAACAGCTGCTGCCAGAGGGCGCCGAAGGGGGCATCGGCGCCGAACGACTGCATCAGGTAGAAGCCCAGCACCGTGGGCGGCATGACCAGTGGCAGGGCGACGAGCGCCTCGCACAGTGGCTTGCCGCGAAAACGGGTGGTGGCCAGCGTCCGCCCCAGCCAGAGGCCGAAGGGCAGCAGCAGCAGGCAGGTGCCGACCGCCAGTTGCAGCGAGACCGAGAGCGCCGTCCAGTCCATCAGGGCTGCGTTTCCGTATCCGCGTCGGGCAGCTGGAAACCGTACTGCGCGAGCAGCTCGCGAGCGTCGTCCTGCTGCAGCCAGGCGTAGAAGGCCCGCGCCGTCTCGCCGGCCCCCTGGACGAGCGCCATGCGCTGCACCAGCGGCGTGTGCCAGGCCTCGGGGATCAGCACATGCTCGCCGCGTTCGGCAAGCGACGGGGCCAGCACCAGGGAGTAGGCCACCAGGCCGCCACGGGCATCGCCGGAGAGCGCGAACTGAGCCGCCTGGGAGACATTCTCACCGAGAATCCTCAGTGGGCCGCTCGCCTCCCAGAGCCCGGCATGCTCGAGCACCTGGCGTGCTGCGACGCCATAGGGCGCATGCTCGGGGTTGGCCAGGGCGAGGCGCGGCCGGCCCTGCCCGGCCTCGTGGGCGGCGATGGCCTCGTGCACCCCGGCCAGCGGCGCGTCGCCCGCCGGCAGGTCGCCACGACCGGCCCGCTGCAGCCAGGCCAGGCGGCCGATGGCATAGATCACCCCCGCATCCTCGGTACGGCCCTCCTCGTGCAATGCCAGCACATAGGCTTCGTCAGCGGAGAGATAGAGCTCGAAGGGAGCACCCTGACTGATCTGGCGGCGGAAATTGCCGGAGGAGCCGAAGTTGAGACGCAGCTCCCGCCCCGTCTCTTCCCGAAAGCGCTCGGCAGCCGCGGTGAGGGCGAACTGCAGATCCGAGGCCGCCGCCACGATGGGCACCTCGGCCCGGGCGAGCAGGGGGAGCCAGGCCAGCAGGACGAGGGTCAGGAGGGGGCGGACGAAGCGCATGGGGGCGGCATTCCTTGTGGCGATGAGTCGGCATTGTCGGCCAGGGCAACGACGCGGACAAGGCGGGGCCGTCGACGCGGCGGCCCACCCTGCCCCCGATCAAGCCCGGCTCACGCCTCGGCCGGGCTCGGCCGGCCGAGGATCGCCATCAGGTCGGTCTCGGTCTCCCGGGGGCCGAGGTCGAGCAGGTTTTCCAGCGACGCAAGGTGCTCGTCGATCACCTCACGCGCCTTCTCCGGCTCGCCGGCGCGCAGCTGCGCCAGCAGCCGGGGATGGTCGCCGTCCAGATAACAGGAGGCGAGCGACGGGCGCTTGTAGAGCGCGATGACGATCGAGGTGCGCAGGATCAGGTCGGTGAGCATGGCGCCGAGCACGCGATTGGGCGACAGCTCGGCCAGCTGGTGGTGAATGGCCAGGGAGTGCTCGATCCGCGCCGGCTCATCGCCACGGCCATGGGCCTCGATCTCGCGCTGCGCCTCCTGCTCCAGTGCCAGCAGCGCCACGTCGTCGAGCTGACCGGCGAGCAGTGCCGCGACTTCGCCCTCCACCAGCCGCCGGGCGGCGAAGGTTTCCCGCGTCTCCTCGATGCTGGGGGCACGCACCCGCGCCACCTGGTTCGGGCGCTGGTCGACCACGTGGTCGGCGGCGAGTCGGGTCAGTGCCTTGCGCACCACCGAGCGGCTCACGCCGAAGACCTCCCCGAGGGTCACCTCGGGCAGGCGGGTCCCCGGCGGCAGGCGCTGGGTCAGCACCGCCCGGCGCACCTTGTCGACGATATGCTGATCGCTGATGCGCACGCCCGCCCTGATGGCGGCCTCGATGTCCTCCTTCCAGGCGCTGCTCATGATGCCCTCGCTCTCGTCTCACCTCGGAAGCACCTTCTCATGTTTCCCCTCTGCCGACCACATCCTGCCAGATTTATGTATACAAAAAATCGATCACTCGTCACCACACACCCGGGAGGCGAGGCCCCGACAGGACCTCCAGGACGATGACTCAGAAGCAGGTGATCATCTCCTCGATCACTTCCAGGTGCTCGTTTGCCAGGCAGATGCGCCGCCACTTGTCGAAGGTCAGGCAGGGGTGCGAGACACCGAAGGCGATGATATCGCCCACGCGCACGCCGTTGCGGATTGGCTCGCCGTCCTCCTCCGACTCCCCGGGCAGTCGCAGGAAGGCGTGCTGGTCCATCAGCTTGACCACCTCCATGCCAGCCACCGACAACGGCCTGCGGGGGGAGCCGCCCTCGCGGTAACGCCGCAGCGGCTCGGGCAATCGGTCGCCGCCGACGTCGCGACGCCCCATGGCGACAATGGCCAACCCCGGCTCGGGCAGCGACTGCACCTGGGCGAACACCTCCAGGGCCGGCTCGAGGCCCCGCTCCAGCTCCGGGCGGCGGCCCAGCACCCTGTGCTGGGCCTCGCGATAGAGCCCGTGGTCGTGCACCACGTAGCAGCCCGGGCGCAGCACCGGCACGAAGTGGGAGCCCAGGTGCGCCTCGCGGAACACCTCGGCGATGAGATCGTACCAGGCCGACCCCGAGCCGGTGATGAGCGGCTCATGCAGCTCGATCAGGCCGTCGTGGTCCAGCGCCTGGGCCGCCTCCACCAGTTGCCAGGCGTAGTCGCGGACGGCATGCGCCGGGTCGTCGCCGAACACCACCCCCTCGTAGCCCTCGAGCCCGGCCAGCACCAGGGCCGGCTCGGCGTCGATCAGCTCGCCCAGCGCCATCACCTGGTCGTGATCCCGGCAGCCGCAGCGGCCACCGTTCACGCCCAGTTCGATCAGCACCTGCAGGCGCAGGTCCCGGGCCGCGAAGTAGTGCCCCAACTGGCGCACATTGTCGGCATTGTCGACGACGCAGTAGAAGTCGGCCCCCGCCTCGATCAGGTCGGCGACGATCGCCATGTTGGCTTCACCGACCAGCTGGTTGGCCATCAGCAGTCGCTCCACGCCATGCGCGAAGGCCGCCCGACTCTGCGCCGCCGTGGCCAGGGTGATGCCCCAGGCCCCGGCCTCGAGCTGGCGCCGGAACAGCGCCGGGGTCATGGTGGTCTTGCCGTGTGGCGCCAGCCGCGCCCCGTGCTCGGTGGCGAAGCGCTGCATCCACGCCAGGTTGTGCGCCAGGGGTGCCTCGAACACCACCGCCGCCGGCAGACTGACCCCGCTCAGCAGATCGGGGGCCGTCTGGATGGTGCCCTTGTCACCGCACCCGGTCGCCTGCTGCGCCGGTCTCTCGCTCATCACTGGTCTCCTGAAAGGTCATCGAGGGCCGTCCATAGCTCGCTTGCTCGACCCTTCAGCATACCAAAGGCCTCGCCGGCACTCTCGAGTTCACCCGCCCGAGCCAGGGCCTCGAGGTGCTGAGCCGCGGCCCCGAGCGCCTGACCGCCGACCACCAGCGCCGATCCCTTCAGCGTGTGCGCCGCCCGACGCAGGGCCACGGCATCCTGCGTGGCGATCGCCTCTTCGATTTCCTGCAGCAACCGAGGGCCCTCCTCACGGAACAGGTCGATCATCTCGTCCAGCAGCAGACGATTGCCTTCGAGGCGCTGCAGCGCTCCCTCCTGGTCCAGGCAGGGAAGCGACTTAACCTTGCCTGCTGCAAGCGCCTCCGGCAGCAGCCTGTCGCGCGGCGCCTCTCGCGCCGTCGACTCCTCCACGGCGCGAAACAGCTCGGCGGCCCGGAATGGCTTGGTGACATAGTCGTCCATGCCCGCCGCCAGGCAGCGTTCGCGATCCTCCTTGGTGGCACTGGCGGTCATTGCCACGATGGGAACATGCTCGCCCGTCTCACGCTCCCGCTCGCGGATCGCCCGCGAGGCGGCCAGGCCATCCATCACCGGCATGTGGATATCCATCAGCACCACGTCGAAATCACGCCGGCGCATGTGTTCGAGTGCCTCGGCGCCATTGCACGCCAGCTCGACCTCATGGCCGCGATGGGTGAGCAGATCGACCGCCACCTTCTGGTTGGTCAGCCCGTCCTCGACCAGCAGCACCCGACGGGCGAGCCAGTCCTCGGGCAACCGCTTGCCGGCGGAGGGTGTCCTGCCGGCCGCGGCGGTGATGCCCAGCGCCTCGGCAACAGCATTCAACAACTCTGACTGCTTGACCGGCTTCATCAGCAGGCGCGAGATCCGCAAGCGACGCCGCCGCGAGACGTCACCGGAGCGAACACCGGAGGAGAGCATCAGGATGCGCATGCCGGCGAGTTCGGGCCGCTCGCGGATGCGGGCGGCCAGCGTGTAACCATCCATGGCCGGCATCATCACGTCGAGCAGGGCCAGCGGAAAGGGAGCGTCGCGGTGGCGGTCGAGGATATCGAGTGCCCGTTGACCACTGGCGACCACCGTGGGCCGCATGCCCCAGCTGTTCAGGATCTCCTCGAGGATCATGCGATTGGTGCGGTTGTCGTCGACCACCAGGACCGCCTGGCCGTGCAGGCCAAGGGGCTGGCTGACCTCGTCCCGCTCGGCCGGCAGCTCGAAGTCGATGGCGAACGAGAAGCGGCTGCCGAGACCGCCGGATCCGCTGGCGAGCTGGATCCGGCCGCCCATCATCTCCACCAGTTGGGCGGCGATGGAGAGCCCCAGACCGGTGCCGCCATCGCGGCGGGTGGTGGAGCTGTCGGCCTGACCGAAGGCCTCGAAGACCCGCTGGCGCTGCGCCTCGGGAATGCCCACCCCGGTGTCTCGCACCTCGAAGGCGATCCGGGCATGCACATCGTCGAGCGCCTCGAGCGCCAGGTCCACCACCACTTCGCCGGCCTCGGTGAACTTGATGGCATTGCCCACCAGGTTGACGACCACCTGGCGCAACCGCATCGGATCGCCGAGCAGCCGGTCGGGGACCTCGGGCGGGATATGCACCGCCAGCTCCAGCCCTTTCTCGTCGGCGCGCAGTGCCAGGGTCTGCAGGGTGTCACTCAGGGTGTCACGCAGGTGAAAGGCGACCGATTCGAGCTCCAGCCGCCCCGCCTCGATCTTCGAGAAGTCGAGGATGTCGTTGATCAGCCCCAGCAGCGTGTCCGCCGATTTCTGGATGATGGCGACATATTCCGCCTGCTGCTCGGTCAGCTTGGTGCGCTCGAGCAGTTCGGCGATACCGATCACACCGTTCATGGGGGTGCGGATCTCGTGGCTCATGTTGGCCAGGAACTCACTCTTGGCAAGGCTGGCCTGCTCGGCCAGGTCCCGCGCCTCCCGCAACTCGTTCCGGGAGCGCCGTAGTTCCTCGGTGGTGGCCTGCAGCTCCGCGGTGCGCGCGTCGACCAGTTCCTCGAGACGATGCCGATGCTGCTCGAGCTCGGTGATGTCGGAGTAGACGGCGACATGGCCGCCATCCCGGGTGCGGTGCTCGCTGATCTGGACACTGATGCCGTCACTGCGCACGAACTGGTAGGGGCCGGCAGGGTCGTGATGTGCGGCGAGGCGCTCGGCGATCCAGGCTTCGCTCGAGGCATAGCCTCGCGGCGTCATGCCACGCTCGACCACGGCCCGCAGCAGATCCTCGAAGTACAGCCCGATCTCGACCAGGTCGTCGGGGGTGACGAAGTGCTCCTTGAAGCGGGAGTTGTAGAGCACCAGGCGGTCGTCGGCATCGAACAGCGCGAAGCCTTCGGCGATGGACTCGAGGGCCTCGGTGAGCTGGTCGCGGGCCGCCTCGGCCCGGGCCTGGGCCTCCTCGGTCAGCTGGACCTGGACCTCGAGGTGAGCGCGCTGGGTCTCCAGCTCGGTGATGTCGGTATAGATGGCCACCACACCGCCGTCACCGGTGCGCCGCTCGCTGATCCGCAGCTGTCGGCCGGTGGCGGTGCAGATCGTGAAGGGCGGCCCCGGATTGCGACGCTGGGCGAGGCGCCAGGCGATCCACTCCTCCGGGTCCCGGTCGCCGATGTCGATGATCTTCTGGTAGACCACCGTGCGGATCAGGTCCTCGAAGTGCATGCCCGGCTTGACCAGGTCGGGAACGCCCGAATACTCGTCCCGGAACCGCGAGTTGCTGGCCACCAGGATGTCATCGGCATCGTAGAGGGTGAAGCCCTCGGAGATCGACTCGAGCGCCTCGATCAGTTGCTGGCGCTGCAGGCAGCAGGGTGCCATCTCTCGCGGCCGTTCGGGCTCAGTGGTCATGCGCCGCCCCCCTCATTCCTGACGGATCGACTGTTGCGCGGCTAGGGAAAGACGCCGCGTAACAGCTTGGCCTCGGTGACCCGCGCGACGCCTTCGATCAGTGCCGCCGTGCGCATGTCGAGCTTGTCGCGCTGGGCACGTTCGAGGGTGCGCTGGAAGGCATCGAGCAGGATCCCCCTGAGCCGACCGTTGATCTCCTCCAGGGTCCAGGTCAGGTTCTGCATGCCTTGCACCCATTCGAAATAGGACACCGTCACCCCCCCGGCGTTGCCGAGGATGTCGGGCAGCACGAAGATACCGCGCTCGTGAAGGATATCGTCGGCCTCGAGCATGGTCGGGCCATTGGCGCCCTCGGCCAGCAACCGGCAGTTGATGTCGGCGGCATTCTCCACCGTCACCTGGTTCTGCAGGGCCGCCAGCACCAGGATGTCGCAGTCGAGTTCCAGCAGTTCCGCGGCGTCGATCGGTTCGGCATCCGCGAAGCCCGCCAGCACCCGGTGCTCGTCGACATGGGCCTGCAACGCCTCCACCGACAGCCCCTCGGGGCGATGCAGTGCGGTGGAGACATCGCCGACGGCGATGATCCGCACGCCCCGCTCGGCGAGAAAGCGGGCGGCGTGGCTGCCGACATTGCCGAAGCCCTGGACCACCGCGGTGGCGCCGGTGAGGTCGAGCCCCAGGTGCGCCGCCGA
The DNA here is from genome assembly GCF_059509875.1 of Halomonas sp. LMYGS-3. Lineage (NCBI taxonomy): Bacteria > Pseudomonadati > Pseudomonadota > Gammaproteobacteria > Oceanospirillales > Halomonadaceae > Halomonas > Halomonas sp. LMYGS-3. Next base: position 33,997 of record NZ_JCAKFQ010000020.1, read on the forward strand.
GGCCTCGATCAGATAGACCAGGCCGCGGCCGGTCGCCTCCTTGCGCCCCAGCGATCCTCCCAGCACCACCGGCTTGCCGGTAACCACCGTCGGTACCGCATGGCCGACCTGCTGGCTGTAGGTGTCCATCACCCAGGCCATCACCTGCTCGTCGGTGCCCAGGTCAGGCGCCGGGATGTCCTTGTCCGGGCCGATCATGTCGATGATCTCGGTGGTGTAGCGTCGCGTCAGCCGCTGCAGCTCCGTGCCGCTGAGCGCGGTGGGGTCGACCCGCACGCCCCCCTTGGCGCCGCCGAAGGGTAGCCGCATCAGGGCGCACTTCCAGGTCATCCACGTCGCCAGGGCGGCGACCTCGCCCAGGGTCACGTCCTGGTGATAGCGAATGCCGCCCTTGGTCGGCCCCATGGTCAGCACGTGCTGTACCCGATAGCCGAACACCGTCTCCACCTGGCTGTGGTCGTCGCGCAGGAAGGGGAAGGAAACCATCTGGGCGCGCTGTGGAAACAGCAGCCGCTGGCGTACGTTGTCGTCCAGGTTCATGTATTGGGCAGCCTTGAGGAACTGCTGCTGGGCTAGGCGGAACATCGGCGAGTCCCACTCGCCTCCCCTGGCCCGAGCACGGGCCAGGGTATAGCGCACCGCACGCCCCAGGGCGGCACCCTTGAGATGCGACTTGACCAGGTAGTCGTAAGCGCCCGACTCCACCGCCCGGGCCGCCAGCTTGACGTCGTCGAGGCTGGTGAGGATCACCACCGGCACCTGGGGTGCCACCAGGCGGACGCGCCACAGCGTCTCCAGTTCCTGGCTGTCCGGCAGCACCAGGTCCAGCAGCACCAGGTCGACGTTGCCCTGGGCGAGGCGCGTCAGGCCACTGTCGAGGCGCTCCACCGCCTCGACCTCGCACTGCAGCTGGATATCCGCCTTGAGCAACTGCTGGATCAGGCGGCGATGCAGGGCATTGTCCTCGATAAGCAGCAGGCGTATGGGGTTGGCGGACATGATCGAAGCCCTCGCGGTAGGCCGACCCTGGCCAGGATCCCAGAATCCCGCCCAGGATCGGGAAGAATTCCGCTAGCCTAAGCGTAGGCCAGACGGGCGTCGTCGGCGCCCTACTCGATCATGAGGATCTTCAGGGTATTGGTCCCGCCGTGGGCGTTCATGTGATCGCCTCGAGTGAGCATCACATGATCCCCGGGCTCGGCGATGCCCTGCTCCACCAGCAGCGCCAGGGCGCGCGCGTTGAGTTCGGTGGGCGCCATCCCGCTGGTGTCGAAGGGCAGCGACACCACGCCGCGGTAGAGCGCCATGCGTCGCTGGGCGATGGGGCTGTGGGCCAGCCCGACGATCGGCAGCCCCGAGCGGATCCGTGAGGCGATCAGCGGCGTGTAGCCGGTGGCGGTCATGCAGGCGATGGCGGCCACCCCGGCGAGGTGGTTGGCGGCGTACATCGCCGACAGCGCGATGGTCTCGTCGACCTGCGAGAAGCCCTCGTGGATGCGGTGCCCGGACTCCTGGGCGATGCGCTCGCGCTCGGCGCCCAGGCACACCCGGTCCATGGCCTCGATGGTCTCCACCGGGAAGTCGCCGGCGGCGGTCTCGGCCGAGAGCATCACCGCGTCGGTGCCGTCGAGCACGGCGTTGGCGACATCGAACACCTCGGCGCGGGTGGGCAGCGGCGATTCGATCATCGACTCCATCATCTGGGTGGCGGTGATCACCGCGCGGTTGAGGGTGCGGGCGCGCTTGATGATGCGCTTCTGCATGCCGATCAGCTTCTCGTCGCCGATCTCCACGCCGAGGTCGCCGCGCGCCACCATCACCGCCTCGCTGGCCTCGATGATGCCGTCGAGCGTCGCCGCGTCGGCCACCGCCTCGGCGCGCTCGAGCTTGGCCACCAGGCCGATCTCCTTGCCGGCATCTCCCAATAGTTCCCGAGCTTCGCGCATGTCGGCGGCGGAGCGCGGGAAGGACACCGCGAGATAATCCACGCCGATGGCGATCGCGGTCTGCAAGTCGGCGCGGTCCTTGTCGGTGAGCGCCGGGGCCGAGAGCCCGCCGCCCTGCTTGTTGATGCCCTTGTTGTTGGAGAGCTTGCCGCCGACCGCCACGCGGGTGTGGATCTCGCGGCTCCTCACCGCATCGACGTCGAGCACCAGGCGGCCGTCGTCGAGCAACAGGCGGTCGCCGGGGACGACGTCGTCGATCAGCTCCTTGTAGTCGCAACCGACGCGCTCGACGGAGCCTTCATCGCTGCCCAACGCCATATCGAGGATGAAGGGGGCGCCCTCCTCGAGGGTCACCGCACCGTCGCGAAAGCGGGCGATGCGGATCTTGGGCCCCTGCAGGTCGCCCAGGGCGGCGACGCTGCGGCCCAGGCGGTCGGCGATCTCGCGCACCGCCGCGAGGCGCCGGCGGTGGTCGTCGGGTGCGCCGTGGGAGAAGTTGAGGCGCACCACGTCGACGCCGGCTTTGATCATCGCCTCGAGCACGCCGTCGCGGTCGCTGGCCGGCCCCAGGGTGGCGACGATCTTGGTGCGGCGGATGGGCTCGTGGATGGGGGCATGGGGGGGAAGCGTCATGGTGTCCTCGGCAAGACCAGAATGGCACGGAAATCGTTGACGTTGGTGCGCGTCGGCCCGGTGACGATCAGATCACCGAGGGCCTCGAAGAAAGTATAAGCGTCATTGCGTGACAGATACGCGCTCGGGTCAAGACCCGACGCCTCGGCGCGTGCCCAGTCGCCGGGATCGAAGAGCGCCCCGGCGTTGTCTTCGGAACCATCGATGCCGTCGGTGTCGATGGCCAGGGCATGGATCCCCTCGGCGCCCTGCAGGGTCGCGAAGAGCCCCAGCAGGTATTCCACGTTGCGCCCGCCGCGACCGTCGCCGGTCACCGTCACGCTGGTCTCGCCACCGGAGAGCAGCAGCAGCGGACGCTCGAGGCCCTCCTGCACGGCCAACGCCAGGCGCCCCTGGGCGCGGCCCAGGTCCCGGGCCTCGCCCTCCAGGTCGTCGCCCAGCAAACGCACCTCGACCCCCGCCGCTTCGGCGGTCGCCCGGGCGGCTTCCAGCGCGTCGCGGGCCCGGGCCAGCACCCGGACCTCGTCGCGGGCGAAATCGGCATCGCCGAGTCGGGGCACCGCCTCGCTGCGAGTCGGGTGATCACGCACCGCGGCCGGTATGTCGATGGCATGGCGCTCGAGAATCGCCAGGGCATCCGCCGGGGTCGAGGCATCCGGCAGGGTCGGCCCGGAGGCGACCAGGGCCGGGTCGTCGCCGGGGACATCCGAGATCAGCCAGGTCAACACCCGCGCCGGATGGGCCGCCGCGGCAAGCCGGCCCCCCTTGATCGCCGAGAGGTGGCGGCGCACGGTATTGATCTCGCGGATCGGCGCGCCGCAGCGCAGCAGCTCGCGGTTGATCGCCTGCTTCTCGGCGAGCGCGATGCCCTCCGCCGGCAGACTCATCAGCGCCGAGCCGCCGCCGGAGATCAGGGCGATGACGAGGTCGCCCTCGCCGAGCCCGGACACGGCTTCGAGCATGCGCCGGGCGGCCCGCTCGCCGAGGGCGTCGGGCATGGGGTGTGAGGCTTCCAGCACCTCGATCCGCTCACACACGGCACCATGGCCATAACGCGTCACCACTAGCCCCTCGAGGGGCGCCTCGGGCTGACGGGCCTGCCAGGCTCGCTCCAGGGCAGCCGCCATGGCCGCAGCGGCCTTGCCGGCCCCCACCACGATGGTACGTCCCGCCGGCGGCTCGGGCAGCACCTCGGGCAGCAGGGCATCGGGGTGGACGGCGGCGACGGCGGTATCGACCAGTCGCCTGAGCCAGGCACGCGGGTCCAGCACGCCAGACGTCGGCTCGGGGATCCGGGAGGGTGAGATCGCGGTCATCGGGTACTCCTCGCCGCCTCCGGCAGCAACAGGAAGGAAAGGGGGAAAGCAGAAAGAAACGAAAAGAACCCGGCGGCGGGCGGGGATTCCCGAAGGACACCCGCCGCCGGGCAAGGCCACCTCGCGGTGGCCGGGCAGGCGACGACCCGACGCCTGCCCTCAGGGAGCAGTCACCTCCCCGTCTTTCGCCGTCCAAGCACGAAGGCCGGCGAAAAACCTCGCTCGCCGTGAAACCACCCGCCGTAGCGCGGGGGTTCCACGCGCCCTCAAGGATGGCTCAGGGCGGCTCGCCCGTTCAGGAGCCGACCTCGTGGTCGGCCAACGCCTCCAGCGCCCGCAGGATGCCGGCGTGGTCCCAGTCGGCGCCGCCATGCGCCGCACAGGCCTGGAACAGCTGCTGGGCGTTGGCGGTACCGGGCAGTGCCAGGTTGAGGCTGCGCGCACCCTCCAGCGCCAGGTTGAGGTCCTTCTGGTGCAGGCGGATCTTGAAGCCCGGGTCGAAGGTGCGCTGGATCATGCGTTCGCCATGGACGTCGAGGATCTTCGACTGGGCCAGGCCGCCGAGCAGCGACTCGCGCACCTTGGCCACGTCGGCGCCCGCTTTCGAGGCGAACAGCAGGCCCTCGGCCACCGCCTCGATGGTCAGGGCGACCACGATCTGGTTGGCGATCTTGCAGGTCTGGCCGGCGCCGTGGCCGCCGATGCGGGTGATGGTCTTGCCCATCACCTCGAGGAGCGGCCGGGCGCGCTCGAAGCCCGCCTCGGTGGCCCCGACCATGATGGTCAGGGCGGCATTGATCGCCCCACCCTCGCCCCCGGAAACCGGGGCATCGACGTATTCGCCGCCGGCATCATGGATCCGCTTGGCGAACGCCTGGGTGGCGATGGGGGCGATGGAGCTCATGTCGATGACCAGGGTGCCGGGCTTGAGTCCCTCGATCACCCCGCCTTCACCGAACAGCACCTGCTCGACGTCGGGGGTGTCCGGCACCATGGTGATGATCACCTCGCAGGCCTCGGCCACCGCCCTGGGGCTGTCGACTTCCTGCATGCCCTTGGATGCCAGGGTCTCGTCGAGCTTGCCGCGCTTGACGGTCACCAGGTCGTGGCCGGCGTCCAGCAGATGGCCCGCCATGGGGCGCCCCATGATGCCGAGGCCGATGAATCCGATCTTGCTCATGATGTCTCTCCTCTTGTCTTGCTTGTCGTTGCGCCTCGATGCGGCTTGTTCGTGGCATGCGCCGGCGGCATGGCTCCTTTGGGGTCAGACCCCATAGGGGCAGGCCTCGGCGCCTTCATTCGACGCACATGCCGCTCGGAATCTGACTCCATGGCGCACTTTCAGCCCCGCGCCGCATCCAGCCAGCCCAGGCCTTCTTCGGTGGTGGTGGCCGGCTTGTACTCGCAGCCGATCCAGCCCCGGTAGCCCAGGCGGTCGAGGTGGGCGAACAGGAAGGGGTAATTGATCTCGCCGGTGCCGGGTTCGTGGCGGCCCGGGTTGTCGGCCAGCTGCACATGGGCGATGCGGTCCAGGTGCCTCTCGAGGGTCGGCGCCAGGTCCCCCTCCATGATCTGCATATGGTAGATGTCGTACTGCAGCTTGAGGTTTCGGCTTCCCACCGCATCGAAGAGCGCCAGCGCCTGCTCGGTGCGGTTGAGGAAGAAACCCGGGATATCGCGGGTATTGATCGGCTCGGCGAGCAGCAGGATGCCGGCGGCCTCGAGCTTGTCGGCGGCGAAGCGCAGGTTCTCCACCAGGGTCTGGCGCGCCTGGTCGTCGCTGACGCCCGCGGGCTGGATCCCGGCCAGGCAGTTGACCTGCGCACAGCCCAACGCGGTGGCGTACTCGATGGCCGTGTCGACGCCCTCGCGGAACTCGCCGACGCGGTCCGGGTGGCAGGCGATGCCGCGCTCGCCGGCGCCCCAGTCGCCCGCCGGCAGGTTGTGCAGCACCTGGGTCAGGCCATGCTCGTCGAGCTTCGCCTTGATCTCGGCCGGGGCATAGTCATAGGGGAAGAGGTACTCCACGCCCTGGAAGCCGGCCTTGGCGGCGGCCTCGAAGCGGTCGAGGAAGTCCACCTCGGTAAACAGCATGCTGAGGTTGGCGGCAAACTTGGGCATAACGTTCTCCTCTGGGTCGTTAGTCTTGTCTGGGGGCTAATCCGGCGACTACCCGGGGCTGATCCGGCGACAGGTCTACGAGGAGGCGCTGTGAATACATCCCTGTACGCTACCGATTCCTTCCCTGGAATCGGACCTCCTCTTCGCCCTGTCCCCGGCGCCCCTATTCGCATCGTGTCGTCTTCCTGGGCTTCGTCCTCTAGTTGGCGAGCGCAGGCACTTTCGGGCAAAGCCTAGGTCAGGGCGGCGATGGAGGTCGGCGCGTCGGCGACATTCTCGGCCAGGGCCTCGAACTCGTTGACGCCGTCCAGGTCGGTGCCCATGGCGATGTTGGTCACCCGCTCGAGGATCACCTCCACCACCACCGGCACCCGGTACTCGGCCATCAGCTTCTTCGCCTCCTCGAAGGCCGAGGCGATCTCCTCGGGCTGGGTGACGCGCAGCGCCTTGCAGCCCAGCCCCTCCACCACGGAGACGTGATCGACGCCGTAGTCGTTGATCTCCGGGCAGTTGACGTTCTCGAAGGAGAGCTGCACCTGGTAGTCCATGTCGAAGCCGCGCTGGGCCTGGCGGATCAGCCCCAGGTAAGAGTTGTTCACCAGCACATGGATATAGGGCAGCTTGAACTGGGCCCCGGCGGCCAGCTCCTCGACCATGAACTGGAAGTCGTAGTCGCCGGAGAGCGCGACGATCTCGGCGTCGGGGTCGGCGCGACGCACGCCCAGGGCCGCCGGAATGGTCCAGCCGAGCGGCCCCGCCTGGCCGCAGTTGATCCAGTGGCGCGGCTGGTAGACGTGCAGGAACTGCGCGCCGGCGATCTGCGACAGGCCGATGGTGGTGACATAGCGGGTGTTCCTGCCGAAGGCCTTGTTCATCTCTTCGTAGACCCGCTGCGGCTTGACCGGCACGTTGTCGAAGTGGGTCTTGCGCAGCAGGGTGCGCTTGCGCTCCTGGCACTCCTCGACCCAGCGGCTGCGGTCCTTCAACCGGCCCGCCGCCTTGAGTTCGCGGGCCACCTCGACGAACAGCTCGAGTGCCGCCTTGGCATCGGAGACGATGCCGTAGTCCGGGCCGAAGATGCGGCCGATCTGGGTCGGCTCGATATCCACATGGACGAACTTGCGGCCAGCGGTATAGGTCTCGACGTTGCCGGTGTGGCGGTTGGCCCAGCGATTGCCGATGCCCATCACGAAGTCCGAGGCGAGCATCGTCGCATTGCCGTAACGGTGAGACGTCTGCAGCCCGACCATGCCGGCCATCAGCGGATGATCGTCGGGAATGGTGCCCCAGCCCATCAGGGTGGGGATCACCGGCACCCCGGTGAGCTCGGCGAACTCCACCAGCAGCTCGCTGGCGTCGGCGTTGATGATGCCGCCGCCGGCCACGATCAACGGCTGCTCCGCCTCGTTGAGCATGGCGATTGCCTTCTCGGCCTGGGCCCGGGTCGCCGCCGGCTTGTAGACGGGCAACGGCTCGTAGGTGTCCGGGTCGAACTCGATCTCGCTCATCTGCACGTCGATGGGCAGGTCGATCAGCACCGGGCCGGGGCGCGAGGAGCGCATCAGATGGAAGGCCTGCTGGAAGGCGCGCGGCACCTGGGCCGGCTCCAGCACGGTGACCGCCCACTTGGTGACGGGACCGGCGATCTCCTGGATGTTGACCGCCTGGAAGTCCTCCTTGTGCAACTTGGCGCGGGGCGCCTGGCCGGTGATGCAGAGGATCGGGATGGAGTCGGCGGTGGCCGAATAGAGGCCGGTGATCATGTCGGTGCCGGCGGGGCCGGAGGTGCCGATGCACACCCCGATGTTGCCGGCCCGGGTCCGGGTGTAGCCCTCGGCCATGTGCGAGGCACCCTCCACGTGACGGGCCAGGACATGATCGATGCCACCGATCTTGCGCAGGGCGGCGTAGAAGGGGTTGATAGCGGCGCCGGGTACCCCGAAGGCGACATCGACGCCTTCCTTGCGGAGCACGTGAACGGCGGCTTCTGCGGCGGTCATTCGAGCCATGACGGTTCCTCCCGTGAGTGGCCTTGTTCTTGTGGAGAGTTGTTTTTGGAAAATATTTCTGTACACGAGACTAGGAGCCCCCGCAGAGGGCGTCAATATTTTTTGGAAAATATTTTCATAATAAACTTATAGCGAAGAAAAACCCAAGTGATGTCAGTCACCTGGGTTCGTTAGCCTGCGAAAATTCTGACCGATCGGTCAGGCCATGCAATCTCAGCCGCCACCATGCTGGCGGAATGCTCAGTTCTGGCCCGGTGTCACCTCGCCATCGAGGCTCAGGCGATAGGCGGCCTCCTTCATCCGGGAGAGGTCGTCGACGGATAGGCCGCCAGCAGCCGCTCGGCGGCGGTATCGCTCAGCGTCTCCATGTTCATGCTCAGAACCCCTTGGCGGCGCCACGGGGGCGGGCCGGCTGTGGCTTGTCGCACTTCAGGAACCGGCCATGGCCCGGCGCGACGGTGGGCTCGCCGTCCCGGGAGACCACGGCGCCCCGGCACAGGGTCAGCACCGGGCGACCGGTGAGCTCGAGGCCCTCGTAAGGGGTGTAGTCCACCGCATGGTGCAGGCGCTCGTTGCGCACCGTCAGGGCCGCGCGGGGATCCCAGAGGGTCAAGTCGGCGTCGCTGCCGATGGCGATGGTGCCCTTGCGCGGGTAGAGGCCATAGATCTTGGCCGGGTTGGTGGCGGTCAGGGCCACGAAGCGGGTGGCGTCGATGCGTTCCTTGAGCACCCCCTCGGAGAAGAGGATCGGCAGCCGCGTCTCGAGCCCCGGGATGCCGTTGGGGATATGGTGGAAGTCGGCGTCCTCGCCGTGCAGCTTCTTGCCCTGGGGGTCGTCGTAGCGGAAGGGGGCGTGATCCGAGGAGAAGACCTGGAAGACGCCATTCTCCAGGGCCTGCCACACCGCCTCCTGGGCCCTGGGGTCCCGGGGTGGCGGGCTGCACACGCACTTGGCGCCCTCGAAGCCCTCCTGGTCCAGGTCGGCGGCGGTGAGCATCAGGTACTGGGGGCAGGTCTCGCCATAGACCCGCAGGCCGCGGCCCTGGGCCCAGCGGATCTGCTCGATGGCCTCGGGGCCGGAGACATGCACGATCAGGACCGGCACATCGATCAGCTCGGCGAGCGAGATGGCGCGGTGGGTGGCCTCCCGCTCGGCGATCGCCGAGTGAGCCTCGCCATGGTAGCGCGGGGCGGTCTTGCCCTGGGACTCGAGCAGCTCGGTGAGGTAGGCGATGCAGTCGGCGTTCTCGGCGTGGATCATCACCATGCCCCCCTCGCGGCGGGCCATGGCCAGCACCTCCAGCACCTCCCGGTCATTGAGCTTGAGGTCGTCGTAGGTGAGGTAGATCTTGAAGGAGCTGTAGCCCTCCTGGATCAGCGCCGGCAGCTCCTCGGTGAGCACCGTCTCGGTGGGGTCGGTGACGATCATGTGGAAGGCGTAGTCGATGGACGCCTTGCCCTCGCTGCGGCGGTGGTAGTCCTCCACCGCGGCGCGCAGGCCCTGGCCCTTCTGCTGGGCGGCGAAGGGAATCACCGTGGTGGTGCCGCCGCAGGCCGCCGAGCGGGTGCCGGTCTCGAAGTCATCGGCCATCACCGCGCCGTCGCCGAGCGGCTGGTCCAGGTGGCAGTGGGCATCGATGCCGCCGGGCATCACCCACAGGCCCTCGGCGTCGATCACCTCTTCGGCGCCCGAGAGGCCCTGGCCGAGGGCGACGATGCGCCCGTCCTGGATGCCGATATCGGCGTGATAGCGGTCGGCGGCGGTGATGATCAGGCCGTTGGTGATCAGGGTATCGAAGTGACTCATGGAATAGTCCTTGCAGGTTCAAGGGCGTTCAGCCCATGGCATTGGGCAGCCACATCACCAGGCCGGGCCAGGCGATGATGGCGAAGACGAAGGCCAGCATGATGGCGAAGAAGGGCAGGCTGCCGAGCATCACGTCGGAGATGGAGCCGCGCCCGCGCACCCCCTGCACCACATAGAGGTTCATGCCGATGGGCGGGGTGATCAGCGAGATTTCCATCATCACCACCAGGAAGATGCCGAACCACACCGGGTCGAAGCCGAAGCTCACCACCATGGGCACCACGATGGGCACGGTGGCGATCATCATCGACAGGGTCTCCAGGAAGCAGCCCAGCACCAGGTAGAAGAGCACCAGCGCCAGGATCAGCCCCAGGGGCGTCAGGCCCAGCTCCATGACCCACTGGGTCAGGGCCGCAGGCACGCCGAGGATGCCCACCACATAGTTCATGAAGAAGGCGGCGATGATGATCAGCAGGATCATCGCCGTGGTGCGGGCCATGGAGAGGAAGCACTCGTGCAGCATGGTGAGGCTCAGCTTGCGGTTGAGGGCCGCCAGCCCCAGCGCCGCCACCACCCCCAGGGCCGCCGCCTCGGTGGGGGTGGCCCAACCGGAGTAGATGCTGCCGATGACGATGGCGAAGACCCCTGCCGGCGGCAGCAGGTCGACCAGGGAGGCGAGACGCTTTGGCAGCGGCACCGGCGGCTCGCCCTGCCCCGCCACTCCGGGGCGCAGCAGGCTGTAGGCCATGATCGCCAGCATGAACCCGCCGGCCAGCATCAGCCCCGGCAGGATGCCGGCGATGAACAGCTTGCCGATGGAGGTATTGGTGATGGCGCCGTAGATGATCATGTTGATGCTGGGCGGGATCAGGATGCCGAGCGTCGCCCCGGCGGCCAGGGTGCCCAGCGCCAGGCGTTCGCTGTAGCCCCGCTCGTTGAGGGCCGGCAGCGCCACCGTGCCGACGGTGGCGGCGGTGGCCACCGAGGAGCCGGACATGGCGGCGAACACCGTGGAGGCGCCGATATTGGTGTGCAGCAGACTGCCCGGCAGGCGGTTGAGCCACACCGACAGGGCGCTGTACATGCGCTCGGTCACCCCGCTGCGCAGCAGCAGCTCCCCCAGCAGGATAAACAGCGGGATCGCCGTCAGCAGGAAGCTGTTGAGGGTGCTCCACAGCTTGTCACCGAAGGAGAAGAGCACCGGGGTACCGAGAAACATCAGGGTGCCGAGGGCAGCCACGCCGAAGATGGCCACCGCCACATGGATGCCGATGGCCATCAGCCCCAGCATCAACAGGAAACCGAGCAGGACGTCGCTGGGACCGATCATAGGGGCTGCTCCTCGGGTGAGCGGCTGGGGGCGGCGGCATACTCCTGGCGGGCCTCGTCGAGCTCGTCCTCGGTGGTGCGCGGGCCGAACTCGGCATTGACGGCCTCGCCGCGGCCGGCCAGGGTCAGCCACAGGGCGCGCCCCGCGAGGCACAGCGCCAGCAGGGCGAAGAGCCCGAGGCCGGCGACCCACAGCGCCTGGGGGATCCACAGCGGGGTCTGCAGGGGAGTGCTGGCGCGGCTGCCGAACTCCAGGGTCTCGCCCAGGGTCGACAGGCCGCGCCAGGCCATGAAGCCGGCCAGGGCCGCCAGGGCCAGCATGGCGGCGAGGTTCAGGGGCGTGCGCAGCGGCGCCGGCAGCCGCTCCAGCAGCACGTCGACCCGGGTATGGGCCCGCTGCAGCAGGGCGTAGGCGAAGCTGAAGGCGACGCCGATGGCCAGCACATAGCCGCCGATCTCGTCGACGCCCTGGAGCGAGAAGCTGAAGAACTTGCGAGCGATCACCTCGAAGGTGATCAGCGCCGACAGGCCGAGGGCGGCGTAGCCGGCGATCAGGGCGCCGGCGGTCACGAGCCTGTCGATGCCAGCCGTGATGCGTCGTTGCATGGCGTGGCCTCCTCTGGTGGGCGGGGGCCGAGGCCCCCGCCGCTGGTCGACTTACCGGGACTCGATGGTGTAGCCGGCGCTGGCGCCGACGGTCTGGTTCCAGGCCTCGCCGCAGTCGGCGTACTGCTGCTCGCAGCTCTCGGCCCAGACCGGCAGCACAGCACTATCGGTCACTTCGCGGATCAGGGCCCCGGAATCGCCATTCAGCTCGACCAGGGTCATGTCGTAGGCGGTATGCCGCTCACACTGGGGCTGACCGGTGTTGCAGGCGATGGCATCGTCGTTGACCTCGTAGGCCACCCGCCACATCTGCTCCTCCATCTCGGCGAAGGCCGCGGTCAGCTCCTGTTGCTGGGCTTCGTCGAGGCGATTCCAGGTGTCCAGGTTCATGAAGTGTCCCTGGACCGAATAGGAGAGCGGCAGCGGCATGAAGTGGCTGGTCACCTCCGGCCACTTGCCGTTGTTGCCGGCGGTCGGGGCGGTCACGGCGCAGTCGGCCACGCCCCGCTGCAGGGCCATGTAGACCTCGCTGAACTGCAGGGTCACCGGGGTGGCGCCCAGGCCCTCCACCAGCCGCGACATGGAGGGGGTGAAGACCCGCACCCGCTTGCCGGCCAGGTCGTCGACGCCGCCGATCTCGGCATTGCAGTAGAGCATCTGGGGGCCGAAGGGCCAGAGGGTCATCAGCTTGGCGTTGAAGCGCTCCTGGAGGCGCGCATCGAAGCGCTCGCGGATGGCATCCACGGCGGCCCGCTGCTCGTCCAGGTTCTGGGAGACCCCGGCCAGGTCGATGCCCTCGAAGAAGGGATCGTCCCGGGAGGCCATGCCGATCTGCACCGACATCACGTCGAAGGTGCCGGAGCGCACCCGGCGCAGGGCATCCGCCGCATCCACGCCGATGCTGTCCATGGTGTTGTAGGTGACCCGCATGTCCTCCCGGGCATCGAGGGCCTCGAAGAAGGGGCGTTCCACCTCCTCCACATGGATGCGGTTGCCGGAGTAGTTGCCCACCACCCGCAGGTTGATCTCGGCGGCCTGCACCGCGCTGCCGATGCCGATACCGCCCACCAGCAGGGAGAGCAGGGCCGCCTGTCGCGTCATCTTGTTGGTCATTGTCGCTACCTCGTTGTCAATCGCTTTGTTGTTGTGAATCAACGGCTCGAGAAAGGGCCGGGGGTGTCTCAGTCGCGCAGACGCGGATCCTGGAAGAGACCGCCCCAGCCGTGGATGGCGGCGGGGTCCTGTCCCGCCAGTTGCAGGCACTTCCACACCGTGACGCTGACCGAGTCGTAGATGGGAATGCCCAGCTCCTGCTCCAGCGCCGACACGATGCCGGCGCCACGCAGATTGGTGCAGAGGATGGTGATCGCCTGAGGGCGGTGCCTGGCGACGTCGCGCACCAGCCCCGCCAGGGTCTGCTCGTCGTATTCCGAGAAGGAGAAGTTGCCGCGGTCATCGAGGTGGCGCTCCGCCACCACCTCGATACCCTCGGCGGCGTAGTTGGCGACGATGGCCGCCTGGATGTCATCGAGATAGGGCGTCACCAGCCCCAGCCGGGTCACCCCGGTGCGCGCCAGGACCTCGTTGAGCGCCAGCACGCTGCTGGTCGCCGGCACCCCGGTCGTCTCGGTGATGGCGGCGCACAGCCGACGGTCGGTCTCGAAGCCGAGCCAGCTCGCCGAGGTGCCGTTCCAGGCGATCACGTCCATGCGGGCGTCGTGGAGCAGGCGCGCCGCCTCCAGCTGAGGCGTCGGATCGAACTGCGCCAGGGCCCGATCGCTGAGGGAGATCTCCTTGACGGTAAAGCGCTGGAAGTGGGCCGTGACCCGGGGAAAGAACCCGTGCAGCAGAGCCGCGGTATAGGGCTCGAGCACGGTATTGGAAGAGGGCGTCAGCATGCCCAGCAGGGTGCGATTCATGGCTGGCTCCGAGGCTGTTGTTGATATTCTGTATACTGTATTTCGCCTCAAGGCAGGATCGCACAGCGCCGAGATTTTGCAAGCCACACGCGTCACTTGGCCATGAAATCAACCAAAAATAATGTTCATATCATTGTTTTTAAACAAAAACATAAAATACAGTATTCTATGTTTTGTATTTTACAAAGACTTGCACTAAGGTTCAGACAGTCGCCCACGTCGAGACTGGGGCGCTCACCGACCGCTCGTGGAAAAGAGGACACCCGCATGACAACAACAAACCGCCGTGCTTGCCGTTCCGCCGCCCTGCTGCTGGCCCTGGGCCTCGGCACGCCCCTGCTGGCCAGCGCCGAGACCCTGCGCTTCAGCGGCAACTTCCCCGATGATCACTCCAGCAGCCGCGCCATGGAGATCTTCCAGGAGGCGCTGGCCGAGCACACCGATGGTGACCTGACCGCCCAGCTGTTCCCCAACATGCAGCTGGGCGGCGCCAGCGAGAACGTCGATCAGGTCTCGACCGGTTCCATCGCCGGCACCTGGGTCGGCATCGCCTACCTGTCGCGGACCGTCCCCGAGCTGGAGGCGCTGAGCCTGCCCTTCGCCTTCGCCAACCGCGAGGACGCCTTCAGCCTGATCGATGGCGACTTCGGCGCGCTGCTCGACGAGAAGCTGGCCGAGAAGGGCTTCGTGGCCCTGGGCTATATGGAGCTGGGTTTCCGCCATGTGACCAACAGTCAGCGACCGATCGAGACCATCGAGGACCTCCAGGGCCTGAAGGTCCGCCTGCAGCCCAACCAGACCCACCTGGACACTTTTCGCGCCATCGGCGCCAGCCCGGTCTCCATGGATATCAATGAGGTCTATGGTGCCCTCCAGCAGGGAGTGCTGGATGGTCAGGAGAACCCCTACAGCATCATCAGCACCCGGCGCCTGGATGAGGTACAGCAGCACCTCTCCGACACCGGGCACTTCTACGACTTCATCGTGGTGGCGGCCAACCGCGATGCCTTCAATCGCCTGAGCGATGACGAGCAGCAGGCGGTGCGCGAGGCCATGGCCGAGGCGGTGGCCTGGCAGCGGCAGACCGCCGCCGAGGAGGACGAGGCCGCCCGCCAGGCACTGATCGAGCGTGGCATGCAGTTCACCCCGATCAGCGACGAGACCCGCGCCGCCCTGCGCGAGGCCAGCCAGGACGTGGTGGACGACCTGCGCGACAAGATCGGCGCCGAGATCGTCGATCGGGTGCTCGAGGAGCTGGCGTCATGACACCCGCCTGGCACCGGCTGGAGGCACATGCCTCCAGCCCGGGCAAGCGCCACTTCCTGCATGGCCTGGCGCTGCTCGACCGCACCTCCTACTACGCCATCCTGGTGGCCATGGGCGTGATGACCACCCTGGTCTCGGCCCAGGTATTCGCCCGCTACGTGCTGGGCACCTCCATCGACTCCGCCGACGAACTCTCCCGGCTGTTCTTCGTCTGGGCGATCTTCCTGGCCATTCCCCACGGCATCAAGGTGGGCATCCATGTGGGCATCGACGCCCTGGTGACCCACTTCCCCGAGGGGCTGCAGCGGCACCTGGCGCGGCTGATGGCCTGGATCGGCGCCGCCATGATGGCCGCGCTGTTCTGGATCAGCCTGGGGGCGGTGGCCGACAAGTGGCAGGAACTGATGCCCACCCTGCCGATCACCGCCGCCGTCTTCTATATCGCCGTGCTGGCCTGTGCCGGCCATAGCTGCCTGCACCTGATCGCCCAGGCACTGGGCCTGGAGCCGCTGCCCAGCGCGCCCGACCGCCGCGGAGGAACCCCCTCATGACTCCGGCCATCATCTTCACCTTCCTGGGCTTCGCCCTGCTGCGCATGCCCCTGGCCTTCGCCCTGGGCCTGGCCTCCCTGGTCGGCCTCCATGTGGGCGGCATGGACTTCTCGGTGCTGCCCCAGCGCATGATGCACTCGGTCAACAGCTTCCCGCTGATGGCCATCCCGCTGTTCATGCTGGCCGGCGAACTGATGGTCGCCGCCGGCATCCTGCAGCGCCTGGTGGACTTCGCCAACTCGCTGATCGGCCGCGTGCATGGCGGCCTGGCCCATGTGGCCATCGTCGCCGGCATGGTGCTGGCGGCGGTCAGCGGCGCCGCCGTGGCCAGCGCCAGCGCCCTGGGCAGCTCATTGGTGCCCTCCATGCGCCAGCAGTACGGCACCGGCTACAGCAGCGCCGTGGTGGCCTCCGCCGCCAACCTGGGCGCCATCATCCCGCCCAGCAACGCCATGATCGTCTACGCGCTGATGGCGGGATCCAGCGTCTCGGTGGGTGGGCTGTTCATGGCGGGGGTGATCCCCGGGATCATTCTCGCCCTGGGCTTCATGGGGCTGGCCAGCTTTATCGCCATGCGCCGCCACTACCCGCTGGGCGCCGAGGGGGTGATCGGCCTCAAGCATGTGCTGGTGCAGACCTGGCGCGCCCTGCCGATCCTGCTGATGCCCATCGTGGTGGTGGGCGGCATCGTCGCCGGCGCCTTCACCCCCACCGAGGGGGCCGCCATCGCCGTGGTCTATGCGCTGCTGATCGGCTTCTTCGTGACTCGCAAGCTGCGCCTGGCCGACCTGCCCAAGGCGATGTTCAATGCCGCCGTCACCGCGGCCATGGTCGGCGCCCTGATCGCCTTCGCCTCCACCATGACCTTCGCCTTCACCATCGACCTGATCCCCATGCAGCTGACCCAGTGGCTGCAGGACTTCACCCAGGACCCGCTGGTGTTCCTGCTGCTGGTGATGGCGCTGCTGATCGCGGTGGGCATGTTCATCGAGTCGAATGCCGCCTACATCATGCTGGTGCCGCTGCTGGCGCCCATCGCCCTGGCCTATGGCATCGACCCGCTGCTGTTCGGCTTCCTGTTCGTGATGAACCTGGTGGTGGGGATGATGACGCCGCCGGTGGGGGTGCTGCTGTTCGTGATGTGCGGCATCTCCAAGATCAGCCTCAACGAGCTGATGAAGAGCGCCTGGCCGTTCATCGCCTTCCAGTACGCGGTGTTGATCGCCTGCATCGCCTTCCCCGGCATCGTCACCTGGCTGCCCCGGGCCCTGGGCTACTGATTGCCTCTTCCTCCGGCCCCACTCGGACGGGTGCCGGAGGCTCTTTCTTCCCTCGCCGCGGGTCCGCCCACGGCGAGAAATAACAAGCGAGCACGCCATGAAACTACTGGTCATCAACCCCAATATCTCCCCCGACGTCACCGCCCTGATCGAGCGCGAGGCGCGGCGCAGCACCCGCCCCGGCACCGAGCTGAGCATGGCCACCGCGCCCTTCGGCGTGGCCTATATCGAGACCCGCGCCGAGGCCCAGATCGGCGGCTATGCCGCCATGCAGGTCGCCGCCGAACGCTACGCCGACCACGACGCCGTGGTGGTGGCGGCCTTCGGCGACCCGGGGCTGACCGCCCTGCGCGAGATCCTGCCGATCCCGGTGGTGGGCATGACCGAGGCGGCCCTGGTCAGCGCCTGCCAGCAGGGCAGCCGCTTCTCGGTGATCGCCATCTCCCAGCGCATCCAGGCCTGGTATCGGGAGACCATTGCCGGCTACGGCTTCGCCGATCGCCTGGCCAGCATCCGCGCCCTGGACGAGCCCCTGGCGCATATCGGCCGGGTCCAGGAGGACCAGGGCGAGCGCCTGGTGGCACTGGCCGAGCGGGCGGTGGCCGACGACGGCGCCGACGTGCTGATCCTCGCCGGGGCGCCCCTGGCCGGCCTGGCCCGTGACGTGGCCGCACGCCTGCCGGTGCCGGCGCTCGACGGCGTCACCTGTGCCCTGCATCAGGCCCAGGCCCTGGTCGACCTGGGGGCGACGGCACCCTCTGCGGGCAGCTTCGCCGCCCCGCCCAGCAAGTCCTGCCGGGGCCTGCCCGAGCCGCTGGCACGGCTGGTAGGTCGCCAGGACCTGGTGAATCGCACCTGACTGGACTTCCCTCGTGCCAGCGGGACAATGGAACCATCCGGCCAAGAGGAGATGCCCATGAGTACGGATTCCCCTGCGGGCGTTGCTCGCATCAGTACGCCGACCCTGGCGGAAGAAGCCTATCAAGCCCTGCATCGGCTCATCGTGCGCGGCCAGCTACCCCCTGGGGAACTCCTTCAGGAACCCACCCTGTGCGCTCAGTTGGGCATCTCCCGCACCCCGCTGCGGGAGGCCCTGAAGCGCCTGGCCGGCGAGGGGCTGGTGGTCATGCCGCGCAATCGCCGGGCCCGGGTGGCCCCCATCGACGCCCAGGAGCTGGAACACCTCTTCGAGGTGGAGGCCGGCCTGGAGAGCCTGGCTGCCGGCCTGGCGGCGGCGCGCATGACCAACACCGAACTCAAGCGCCTGGAGACGTTGCAGGAGCGCCTCGAACGCCTGCTGACCAAGGGCGATCGTAACGCCTATTTCGAGCTCAACCAGCGCATCCATGGATTGATCGTGGCCGGTGCCAAGAATCCCGTGCTGGAGGAGACCCACCGCAGCCTGCTGGGCCGACTGGAGCGCGCCCGCTACCTGGCCCTCGACCGTCTGGGCCGTTGGCAGGAGTCCACCAGCGAACACCGTGAGATCCTCGACGCCCTCAAGGCCCGAGACAGCGATCGAGCCCAGCGCCTGCTGGCCGATCATGTCCAGCACACCGGCGAGGCCATCGCCGCCCTCAATCGTCCCGGGTCCTGAGACGAAAGCGGCGAGCCCGCCACTGGGAGGGCCCGCCGTCGACAGCTTGGCGCAAGCGCCTACAGGGTCACCCGTACCGCCAGCGGATGCTCGTCACAGTTGTGTCCCTCGCCGCCACGATCGACCACCAGGAACTCCCCTTCGCGCTCCAGCACCGACTGGATGGCGTGCCAGGTGCCGGCGCGATAGTTGACCCCCTGGCGGCCATCGGTGACGAAGGCGCGCACCTCGGCGGGGTCGATGGTCTCGCCCCGCGGCGCCACCACGATCACGAAGCGCTCCTCGTGGAGCGGCATGAAGGCCTGGCTGCCCAACGGATGGCGCTCGAGGAAATCGAGCTCCAACGGGACCGACACGGGCTGGCTGACGAAGATGCTGATCAGCGCCCGCGCCTCCTCGCCCAGGGTCTCGACCTTCGCCAGGTCGTGGTAGCGCCGGGTGCGTCCGGCGTTGATGTGAAAGTAATCCGCCGTGCGGGTATCGATGACATCGCCGAACGGCGCGAAGGCCTCCGGCGTCAGCGGCTCGGCTTTCAGTTCCAGCATGTTAGCCCCTCAACAGGTTTTCTCGGCAGTTAGCCTGGATCACCGGGGCTGTTCCGGCGGCAGACCTGCGAGGAGGCGCTGTGAACCCTTCCCTGGGCGCTACATTTGCCATCCATGGCAAATGACCTCCTCTTCGGTCTGCCCCCGGCGCCCCTAACGCCCTGAAAAACTCGGCGAGCGACGGTCAGGCAAGGCGAAAATCGGCGAAAAAGCGGAGTTTACTGTTGTAAATGAGCATTTTAAGACGATTTTCAACGCCGCATGACCGAGCGCAGCCAGTTTTCACAGCCGCAGCGCCGCATGGCGGTTGACGTCCTTGTACAGCAGGTACCGGAACGGCCCCGGGCCGCCGGCGTAGCAGGCCTGGGGGCAGAAGGCGCGCAGCCACATGAAGTCGCCCGCCTCGACCTCCACCCAGTCCTGGTTGAGGTGGTAGACCGCCTTGCCCTCGAGCACATAGAGGCCATGCTCCATGACGTGGGTCTCGTCGAAGGGGATCACCGCCCCCGGCTGGAAGGTGACGATGTTGACGTGCATGTCGTGGCGCACGTCCTCGGGGTCGACGAAGCGGGTGGTCGCCCAGCGGCCCTCGGTGCCGGGCATGGGGTTGGGCTCGAGGTCGTTCTCGTTGGTGACGAAGGCCTGGGGCACCTCGATGCCGTCCACCGCCTCGTAGGCCTTGCGCACCCAGTGAAAGCGCACCGGGGCGTCCGCCTCGTTGCGCACCCGCCAGTCGCTCCCCGGCGGAAGGAAGGCATAGCCCCCCGGCATCATGCGATGGCGCTCGCCGCCGAGGGTCAGGGTCATCTCGCCCTCGACCACGAACAGCACCCCCTCGGCGGCGGGGTCGAGCTCGGGCCGGTCGCTGCCGCCCCCCGGGGAGACCTCCATGATGTACTGGGAGAAGGTCTCGGCGAAGCCGGAGAGCGGGCGTGCCAGCACCCATAGCCGGGTCTTGTCCCAGAACGGCAGGTTGCTGGTGACGATATCGCCGAACACCCCCTTGGGAATGACGGCGTAGGCCTCGGTGAACACCGCCCGGTCGGAGAGCAGCTGGGTCTGGGGCGGGTGGCCCCCGGCTGGCGCGTAGTAGTTTCTTGTCGTCATGATGTCATCCTTCATATACACCTCGGGCCTTACGTCAGGCCCAAAAACCGTATCCACCTGACTTGTGAAACTATCGTGTCAGGAGTACGGTGTCTAGCAACTTTCGTTTCATTCATGAGCAAGGATCGAGCCCAGCCATGAATCCTCGAGACATACCCGGGGCAGTGACGTGGTCCGGAGCCAACACCGTTAGAAGCGGGAACGTCCCGTCAGGACGACAGTTCGTCGAGCCGGTGGTAGAGCTCGCTCACCGCATCGATACGGGCACGCCCCTCGGCGAGCCGGTGATGCAGGACCCCGTTGGCCAGCAGGCTGATCAGGCTCATGGCACTGGCATAACTGTCGAAGGCAGAGACACTGTCGATCGGACATTCCATCCACCAGTCCACCTGCTCGGCGTAACCACCGGCCGTGGCATCGGCGATCAGCAGCACACGGCACGGCATCGGCGCCAGTTCTTGCACCAGGGCGTCGAATACCCTGGGGCGGCGGCGAAAACCGAACAGTACGACCAGGTCTTCCTCGCCCAGCCCGACCAGCTCCTCGGCCAGCGACTGGTTGGGCTCGGGGGCCAGGCTGACCCCGTCACGCGCCTGGATCAGCTGCTGGCGAAAGTGCACCGCCAGCGGATAGCCGTTGCGAAAGCCGACCAGCACCACCCGGCGCGCCCCGTCCAGCCTCTCCACCACGGCCTCGAAGGTCCGCGGCTCGATACCCTCCAGGGCGGTCTGCAGGTTCTGCCGCTCGCGTTCGTGGTGACGCTTGAAGCGCTCCCCGTTTCCCGCCACGGCTCCGGGCTCGGTCACCAGGGGCATGCCCTGGCTGCGCAACTCGCGGGCATGGTGCTTCACGGCCTGGAAGTTCTCGAAGCCGAGACGCTTGAACAGTCGGCTGACCGTGGACTTGGAAACCCCCGTCAAGCGGGAGAGGTCCGCGGCACTGTAGACCGCCAGATCGTCGAAGTGATCCAGGATGAAGGTCGCCACCCGCTGCTCCTGGGCGGTCAGATCGGCATACTGCGCCGAGATTCGCTGGCCGATATGCGGCCTCATGCCGGTCTGTTGCGTCCGCAAGAACAACTCTCCCACTGTCCAGGGCGCAGACGGAACATCGCCCCGTCAGGCGCCACTCGTCTCACCGGGCCCATCGCCGACCCCCATTCACGAAATGCCCATCGGCGAGGCCCACTCCAGGCAACTTCCCCCCGGTCTCGATCCTTCCTGCGGCGCCAACCGCGACCGGGGCGCTTCGGCGCCGCTCCACTATAGCGACACCCCCAACAACAACGCGAGGCACACCATGTCCCAATCCTCCGACACCACCCAGGCCACCAGCGCCAAGCGGCGCCACTGGCAGATCCCGCATATCTACGTGATCCTGTTCGTCTTCATCGCCATCGCGGCGGTGGCGACCTACTTCGTCCCGGCCGGCGAGTTCGAGCGGATCCCCGGCCCCGACGGCCGAACCACCATCGATGCCGAGTCCTTCCAGTACGTGGCCTCGAACCCCACCGGCGTCGTCGACTTCATGCTGGCGATCCCCAATGGCCTGATGAGCGCCGGCGAGGTGGTGTTCTTCACCTTCATGATCGGTGGCATGTTCATGGTGCTGAGGCGCACCGGCATCATCGAGATCGGCGTCGACAAGCTGAGCCGACGCTTCGCCGATCGCAGCCTGCTGATGATCCCGGTGCTGATGACGGTGTTCGCCGTGGTGGCCACCATCATCGGCACCCAGGAGCTGGCGCTGGTCTACGTGCCGGTGATCCTGCCACTGATGATCGCCCTGCGCTTCGACTCGGTGACCGCCGCCGCCGTGGCGCTGTGCGCCACCACCGCAGGCTTCACCACCGGCATCCTCAACCCGATCAACACCGGCCTGGGACAGAAGCTGTCCGACCTGCCGCTCTACTCCGGCTTCGGCCTGCGCGCCACCGCCTTCGTCGTCGTACTCGGCGCCGGCATCTACTTCGTGATGCGCTATGCCCGTCGGGTCCAGTCCAGCCCCGAGCTGAGCCTGATGGCCGGTGATGACACCGAGGCCGAGAAACGCTCGCTCTATCAGCATGCCACCGACGAAGGGGCCCTCCTCGCCAACGGCCGCCAGAAGCTGGCCGCGCTCGCCACCTTCGCCTTCTTCGGCATCCTGGTCTACGGCGTGCTGCGCCAGGGCTGGTTCATGATGGAGATGGCCGGCCTGTTCATCGTCATGGGCATCGTCGTCGGCCTGATCGCCGGCCTGACCACCGAGAGCATCTGCGAGGCCTTCAACAAGGGCTTCCGCGACGTGCTGGTCGGCGCCATGATCGCCGGCGTGGCCCGCGGCGTGGCCGTGGTGCTGGAGGATGGCCAGATCATGGATACCCTGGTCTACGGCCTGGGCAACCTGGTCGGCGAACTGCCTACCCTGCTCTCGGCCATCGGCATGTACTTCGCCCAGTTGGCCTTCAACTTCGTGGTGCCCTCCGGCAGCGGCCAGGCCCTGGTGACCATGCCGATCATGGCGCCACTCTCCGACATCATCGGCGTGACCCGTCAGACCGCGGTGCTCGCCTACCAGCTCGGCGACGGCATCGGCAACATTCTCTTCCCGACGTCCGGCTACTTCATGGCCACCCTGGCCATCGCCGGCGTGCCCTGGCAGAAGTGGGTGAAGTTCTTCTTCCCGCTGTTCTGCGTCTGGGTGCTGATCGCCGTGGGCTTCCTCGCCTTCGCCCAGGCCACCCAGTGGGTCGGCTAACGAACTGAAGCGCGGCCACCAGGCCCACCACCAGGCCCCGCCCGGCATCACCGGGCGGGGCCTGCTCGTCTTCCTCGGCGTCAGCATTCCCTGAGCCTCAGCGTGCCGGCGCCGGATGGTGCTCGGCCCAGTGCCGGGCGATGTCCACGCGGCGGGTCACCCAGACCCGGTCGTGGGCCTCGATATGGTCGAGGAAGCGCTGCAGGGCACGGAAGCGCCCCGGGCGGCCGAGCAGGCGACAGTGCATGCCCACCGACAGCATCTTGGGCGCCTCCTCGCCTTCGGCGTAGAGCACATCGAAGGCGTCGCGCAGGTAGGTGAAGAAATGATCCGCGGTGTTGAAGCCCTGAGGAGCGGCGAAGCGCATGTCGTTGCTGTCCAGGGTGTAGGGCACGATCAGGTGGTCGTGTTCGACGCCCTGGCTGTCGGTCTCGCGGGTCCAGAACGGCAGGTCGTCGCCGTAGTAGTCGCTGTCGTAGAGAAAACCGCCCTCGTCCAGCACCAGGCGGCGGGTGTTGGGGCTGTCGCGACCGGTGTACCAGCCCAGCGGCTTCTCGCCGTAGAGGCGCTGGAAGATCGCCATGGCCTGCTTCAAGTGCTCGCGCTCGACGCTCTCCGGCACCTCCTGGTAATGGATCCAGCGGTAGCCGTGGCAGGCGACCTCGTGACCCAGCTCCTGGAAGGCGTGGGCCACCTCGGGATGACGCTCCAGCGCCATGGCCACCCCGAACACGGTGAGCGGCAGGCCACGCCGCTCGAATTCCCGCAGGATGCGCCACACCCCGGCCCGCGAGCCGTACTCATAGATCGACTCCATGCTCAGGTGACGATCGGGAAACGATGGCGCGCCGATGATTTCGGAGAGGAACTGCTCGGAACCGGCGTCACCGTGCAGCACGCAGTTCTCGCCCCCCTCCTCGTAGTTGAGCACGAACTGGACGGCGATCTTCGCCCGGCCCGGCCAGTTGGCGTGGGGCGGCGTGCGCCCATAGCCAATCAGGTCACGGGGATAGTCAGAAGAAGAAAGCTGGGTCATGGCGAAATTTCCTGATTGTTATGGGCACTCGACATGAGCGATCGGTGCAACACCACGGAGATGGCCGCCTGGCGCATCACCCACTTGTCGGCACAGTCGTTCCCGGAGTACAGCCACCCGCTGCACTAGTGCACCACGGCAGCGGGCCAGCGATTTATGTATACAAGAAAAAGATAGGGTGTGTTCAATGTGACTGCAACCCCATTTCTGACTTTTCCTGCCATCGAAGCCCGGGATGCCGCTCCAGGGATGCTACAAGCCCGCCAGGAGATCCCTTGGAGAGAGGCGACCAAAAAGTGTATACAATAATGGCATGCAATTGTCACCAACGTGAGAGCCAGATCAGGCTAGCGACCATCGTCTAGTAGCCAGACCTGGCTAATAATATCTCGAAATACATCCCAACCTTCTGTTTCCAAACAGATATTTTCTCTCCTGGCCTGTTTCGCGCCATGACTTGCGGATGGAACAAAAGCCATCTATTTTGTGTACAAAGACATTTCACGTTGTTCACAAGACATCCAGAGAGCCTGCGCCATGCATATCCGCATCATCAACCCCAACACCACCGCCGGCATGACGGCGACCATCGGCGAGGCCGCCCGGCGCATCGCCGCGCCGGGTACCCATATCTCGGCGACCCAGCCCGACGCCGGGCCGGTCTCCATCGAGAGCCACTTCGACGAGGCGATCAGCGCCGTGGGCGTACTCGAGGAGGTGCTGGCCGGTGAGCGCGAGGGCGCCGATGCCTATGTGATCGCCTGCTTCGGCGATCCGGGGCTGATGGCGGCCCGTGAGCTGACCCGGGCACCGGTGATCGGCATCGCCGAGGCCGCCTTCCACATGGCCAGCCTGATCAGCACCCGCTTCTCCATCGTCACCACCCTGGGGCGCACCGGCATCATCGCCGAGCACCTGCTCGAGCAGTACGGCTTCCGTCAGCACTGTCGCCGGATACGCGCCGCGGAGATTCCGGTGCTGGACCTGGAAGAGAACGGCGATGCCGCCCTCGGCCGCATCATCGACGAATGTCGACTGGCCCGTGACGAGGACGGTATCGGCGCCATCGTGCTGGGCTGTGGCGGCATGGCCGACCTCACCGACGAGATCGCCCGGGAAGTGGGCCTGCCCGTCGTCGAAGGCGTCACCGCCGCGGTGAAACTGACCGAGGCGCTGCTGGGACTGGGGCTGGGCACCAGCAAGCATGGCGACCTGGCCTTCCCGCGACCCAAGGCCTTCACCGGCCGATTCGAACACCTGTCGGGGCTGACGCCGCAACGCTGACCGAGCAACGCACCACCACACACCAACAACGACAAGCCGCAACCCCAGAGCACGCCGCAAGCATCCCCACCCGGGCCATCGCCCGCCGGGGCATAACCACAACATCGAGCATTGACTTGCGAGGACAACACCATGAGCCACCCCAACCCGCAACCCACGACGGCCGATACCGAGTTCCCGGTCTCCGGCCAGGCCGTCAGCCATGACGGCACCAAGGCCCCCGGGGACGAGTCACTCGCTCCCCAGCAGACCCGCATCATGGGGCGCACCTCCTACTTCCTGGCCTGGTTCGGCGGCTGCGTGTCGATCGGCACCTTCGCCATGGGCTCCAGCGTGGTGGGCACCCTGAACTTGATCCAGGCCACCCTGGCCATCGCCATCGGCTGCTTCGTGATCGGCATCGCACTCGCCATCAACGGCGCCGCCGGTTACAAGTACGGCATCCCCTTCATGGTCCAGGCGCGCAGCGCCTTCGGCTTCGCCGGCACCCGTATCCCGGGGCTGGTGCGCGCCGTGCCGGCCATCGTCTGGTACGGCTTTCAGAGCTGGATCGGGGCCGGTGCCCTGAACATGGTCTCGGCGACCCTGTTCGGCTTCGACAACCTGATCTTCTACTTCATCACCTTCCAGTTCCTGCAGATCGGCCTGTCGGTAATGGGCTTCCAGGGCATCAAGTGGCTGGAGAATATCGGCAGCGCCTTCATCCTCGCCTCGCTGACCTACATGTTCTACGCCACGGTGCAGCGCTACGGCGACGAGCTCTCGGCCAACCTGCTGACCATGGAAGGTTCCTGGGGCCTGCCGTTCTGGGGCGCCACCATGCTCTTCTTGGGCATCTACAGCACCATGATGCTCAACGTCAGCGACTATTCCCGCGAGCACAAGAAGGGTACCGGCCCGGGCATCCTGACCACCATCTATGCCATGTCGATCCTGCCCTGCACGCTGTTCATGGGCCTCATCGGCTTCATGGTCTCCGAGGCCACCGGCACCGCCGACCCGATCCAGGTGTTCGCCAACGCCGTGGACAACACCCCGCTGCTGATGACCACCCTGCTGTTCATTGCCTTCGCCCAGGTCACCACCAACGTGCTCAACAACGTGGTGCCGCCGACCTACGTGCTGATGGACGTGTTCAAGATGAAGTTCCCGGTGGCGACGGTGATCGTCGGCCTGCTGGCCTTTGCCACCTTCCCCTGGAAGCTGGTGCAGCCGGAATCTGCCGCCGGGTTGCAGCTCTTCGTGCAGACCTACTCGGCGTTCCTGGGGCCGATCTTCGCCGTTCTGGTGGTCGACTACTACATCATTCGTCGCCGTACCCTGGATCTCGGCAAGCTGTATGACGAGGCCGGCCCCTACCGGGGCGTCAACTACGCCGCGCTGATCGCCACCGCCGTGGGCATCGCCGCCGCCCTGAGCTTCTCCGCGGTGTCCTGGTATGCCAGCCTGATTCCCGCCGGTGTCACCTACTACCTGCTGATGAAACACTGGGCACCCTGCCAGCGCTTCCGCCAGTAAACGGCCAGATGCTTCGCGCCCCGTCCGGCAGTGCCGGGCGGGGGCTGCCCCCCCGACAACCATAACGGTGACGACGATGAAAGAGAGCGATCTGGACATCCAGACGATCGATCCGACGCTGTACAACGAGGATCTCGCCCCGCTCAAGCACGAGAAACGCAACTGGGGCGCCTTCGAGATCTTCAACGTCTGGTCCAACGACATCCAGAGCCTGTTCGGCTATACCCTGGCGGCCTCGCTGTTCCTGGCCTACGGGCTGAACGGCTGGGCGGTGATGGCGGCGATCATCCTGGCCGGGGTGATCGTGATGTTCCTGGTCAACCTGACCGGCAAGCCGAGTGTGAAGTACGGCATCCCCTTCCCGGTGATGGTCCGCGCCAGCATGGGCGTACGCGGTGCCAACCTGCCGGCCATGCTGCGGGCGATCATCGGCATCTTCTGGTATGGGGTGCAGACCTACTTCGCCTCCACTGCGGTGGCGCTGCTGATCACCGCTTTCGTTGGCGCCGGCAACGGCAGCACCTTCCTAGGCCTGTCGGGCGTGGCCTGGACGTCGTTCGTGATCGTCTGGCTGTTCCAGATCGCGATCTTCTGGCAGGGCATCGACCGCATCAAGCACTTCCTCAACTGGGCCGGGCCGCTGGTCTACGTGGTGATGGTGGCCTTGATGATCATCGTCTGGTACCAGGCCGGCAGCGAGCTGCTGCCCGCGGTCAGCACCATCTTCAGCGGCGACAGCGAACGCTCCGGGAGCGCAGTGGCCGCCTTCATGGCCATCGTCGGTACCATGGTCGCCTACTTCGCCGCGGTGGTGATCAACTTCGGCGACTTCACCCGCTTCGTGAAGACCGAGCGCCAGATGAAGCTCGGTAACCTGCTGGGGCTGCCGCTCAACGTGGCCTTCTTCTCGTTCATCGCCCTGATCATCACCGCCGGCACCCTCGTGCTGTTCGGTGACGCCCTGACCAATCCGGCGGATATCGTCGAGCGGGTCGACTCGCTGCCGCTGACCATCGTCGCCGCCCTGACCTTCTTCGCTGCCACCGTGGGCATCAACCTGGTGGCCAACTTCATCCCGCCGGCCTATGACCTGGCCAACCTCTTCCCCAGCCGGATCAGCTTCAAGGTCGGCGGTCTGATCACCGCCGTGGTCGCCTTCTTCGTCGGCGCCCTGTGGGTCTCGGTGATCAGCCAGATCGGCGTCCCCGGATTCGTCAACGCCCTCGGCGCGGTCATCGCCCCCTTCTACGGCATCATTGTGGTCGACTACTACCTGATCAAGCGCCAGCAGCTGAACATGGAGGAGCTGTTCTCTTCGCAGCCGGGCGGGGCCTACCATTACGTCAATGGCTGGAACACCCGGGCGCTGATCGCCTTCGGCTGCGCCGCGCTGTTCTCGATCTCTACCGTGGTGGTGCCGGCCTTGAGCGGCCTGGACGGCTACGGTTGGATGATGGGCGCCGCTTTGGGTGGACTCTTCTATCATTTCCTCATGCGCAGCCATCAAGCCACCGCTGTGGTGCCGAAACACCAGTAGTCATCCATCCCCCAAGGCAGCAACAGTCCAACCGGCAGTATCAGCCGTCCTGTAAACAGAGACCCCGAGTCACCGACTCGGGGTTTCGTTCGTGTGAGCAACGCGTAGCTGCCTCGATGGCCTGTCGTTGAGGGTTGCCTAATGAGAGCATAATTTCAGCCAGTACAGGACATGAATTCTCCACAATCCATCCATCATTTCTCAAGGATTAACACCAACCACTAACCGATCATCTATTGATGATGCATGCCACGTCTCTTCCTCTCCTCATCATCACGACGTGAAGAAAAGAACAATCTCGATTCGCATCATTTACCTGATATGAGTATCGATATTCTCCCCACCTTGAATAGATATTTCTGCATAATAGACGTCATCACATATAGCCAATCTGCATACCTTTTACCTCACGATTGCTGGCACCATCTGCGCATTGAATCTGGCTCTATTCGCCACTGCATTCACCTGACATTCTTTGAATGTCCATGCATGACCACGCAGAAAATTACCAACTATCCATTGCAACATTACACGAAGAATACAAGATCAATAACGCAATTCGCAGAGATGGTTGAAAATGGAGACATCCAATGAATAATATTCAAAAATCCATGGCCATGACCGTATTGGCAAGCAGCATGGCGCTAGGCACCGCCCAAGCCAATACTATCACCTGGGCGGACACCTCCGACGTCTACTCAATGGATCCCCATGGACAGGCCATGAGCCCAACCCTGGCCTTTCTTCATCATATCTACGAGCCTCTAGTTCGATATAACAAGGAGCTTGAGATCGAACCTTCCCTGGCGACAGACTGGGAGGTGGTTCGCCCTGATCTGTGGCGTTTTACATTGCGCGAAGGGGTCGCCTATCATAATGGAAATAGCTTTGATGCCGACGATGTCGTAGCATCACTCAAGCGCGCCATCCACCCAGACTCTCCTCTAAGAGGCAACCTTCCCGCCGTCTCCGACATCAGGAAGATAGACGACCACACTGTTGAAATTGAGCTGAACGGGAGCTACCCCCTTCTACTGAACGACTTGACCAATGTTTACATACTGGACAAGGAGTGGATGACTGAGCATGGCGCACTGGACCCCGTAGACCCGACGAAAGGGGATCGCAGCTACAGCACCACTCATACCAATGGTACAGGCCCCTTCAAGCTCGAGTCACGGCGGCCCGATGCCGAGACGATTCTCACCGTCAACGAGTCCTGGTGGGACGACGCACAGCACAACCTGTCTCGTATCGAATTCACTCCGATTTCATCCGACGCCACGCGTGTGTCTGCCTTGCTGTCGGGACAGATCGACATGATGCTGAGCGTTCCTCTACAGGACGTATCTCGCCTCGAAAGTTCGCCAGGGCACCAGGTTCATGAAACACCTGGACTGCGCACCATCATGCTGGCCCTGAACCAGTCACAGGGTCGACTGACTCAGAATGGCCTGAAGGCCAACCCACTACAGGACATGAGAGTTCGCCGAGCACTCTACCAGGGCATTGACATGGAACTGATCCGTGATCGCCTGATGCGTGGTAAATCCCGCAATGCCGCGTTGCCGGTGGCGCCTGCCGTTCCTGGCTACGATGCCTCCCTCGACGAACGCTTCGCCTTTGACCCCGAAGCGGCCAGAGATCTCCTGAGCGAAGCGGGGTATCCCGAGGGCTTCACAGTTGGCCTTGACTGCCCCAACGACCGCTATGTCAGAGATGAGGAGATCTGTCAGGCGATTGCGGCCATGTGGGCTCGCATTGGCATCGAGACGCGCGTCAACGCTCGCAACTCCAGCAACCATTGGCAAGAAGCCCTCAATGGTGGTTCCGACATCTGGATGTTCGGCTGGGCGACCCTGCCCATGCTCGATTCGTTCAGCATCCTGTCGCAGGTGCTGGCAAGCCCGCAGGGAAACTATGGGGCCTGGAATCCCGGCAACTATCATAATGCTGAAGTGAATGAACTCATCGAACGAATTGCGGTTGCTCAGGACGAGGAAGAGCGTTTAGGCATGATCTCGAAAGCCTTCGAACTGACCAAGGCTGACATCCCGCTTATCCCCCTCCATCAGCAGCCCCTTATCTGGGCTACCAAGGACAACATCTCTGTCCCACAGACGCCCGACAATAAAGTCAGGCTATGGTACGCAATCGTCGAATAATCGATGGCAACAACAAAGCGTGGCAGCCATTAAGGTCTGCCACGCACACGACCTGACTCAGCATTAGTGAAGGGTACCACGATGATTGCATTTCTGATAAGGCGACTTCTGCAGGGCGCGATAGTCATGTTAGCCGTCGCTTTCATAGCCTTTTCCATGTTCAGCTTTGTGGGTGATCCTGTCACCAACATGCTTCCTCAGGATGCCACGCTAGAACAGCGAGCAGCACTTCAGGAACGCCTGGGACTCAATGAACCCTTGCCTGTTCAGTTCGGCAAGTTCGTCAGCAACGCCGTGCAGGGCAACTTCGGCATCTCCTACCGTAATCAGCGACTGGTATCGGACCTGATCGCCGAACGCTTGCCCGCCACCATGGAGCTGGTGTTCGCGGCAGTCGTCATGTCCCTGGTCATCGGGATACCGATGGGCGTCTACACGGCACTCCGTCGGGACAGCTGGCTCAGCCACACGTTACAGGCCTTGTCCTTGACAGGAATCTCGGTTCCCACCTTCGTGACCGGCATCCTGCTGATCCTCATCTTCTCCGTCTGGCTCAACTGGCTGCCATCGTTTGGCCGTGGCGAGGTCATAGAGCTCGGTTGGTGGAGTACCGGCATGCTGACCGTCAGTGGGCTGAAAGCGATGATCATGCCGGTCGTCACACTATCACTCTTCCAGATAACACTGATCATGCGACTCGTGAGAGCCGAAATGCTGGAAGTGCTCAAGACCGATTATATCCGCTTTGCCAGAGCACGCGGATTGACAAATCGTGTCGTCAACTTTGGCCATGCACTCCGAAACACCTTGATGCCTGTCATCACTATCACAGGCCTGCAGATCGGCGCATTGATTGCCTTTGCCATCATCACCGAGACCGTCTTTCAGTGGCCTGGAATGGGGCTGCTCTTCATGCAGGCCGTCAGCTTCGTCGACATCCCGGTCATGTCTGCCTACCTGGTGATGGTTTCGCTGATTTTCGTAGTGATAAACATCATCGTCGACATGTTGTATTTCGTGGTTGATCCAAGACTTCGCGTGGACACGGGACATAACAAGACTGGCGCCTAAGGAGTTTACCCATGAGTTCCATAGCAAAAAGAGTCTACGGCAAATGGCACACGATTATCGATAGCGATATGTTTTATAGCTTTCGACGATCACCTGTCACCATAGTGGCAGCCGTCGTGGTGTTCATCTTGATAATTTCTGCAATTCTTGCTCCCTGGATTGCGCCACATGATCCCTTCGATGTTGGCACCTTGAGCCTCATGAACAGCGAGCTTCCTCCGGTGTGGGCCGAGGGTGGCGAGAGTAGCTTCCTGCTCGGCACCGATGGTCAAGGCCGAGACGTATTGTCTGCGATACTCTACGGGGCACGCATATCCATTCTGGTTGGCTTGGCGAGCGTGGCATTTGCCATGGTGCTAGGCGTATCGCTTGGTCTGGTGGCCGCCTATGTAGGGGGGGCGGTCGATGCCACGATCATGCGTATCGCCGATGTCATGATCAGCTTCCCGCCGATTCTGGTGGCCCTGTTGATCAATGGTGTGGCCAGAGGCGTTCTCCCAGCCGACATGCAGCACGATGCGGTAATCTTCGTACTGATTCTCGCCATTGGCCTGACTACCTGGGTTCAATATGCCCGCACGGTACGTGGCTCTACCATGGTGGAAAAGAACCGTGAATATGTACTGGCTGCACGTGTCATCGGCCTGCGTTCCAGGGCGATCATGGCCAGGCATATCCTGCCCAACGTCATCGGCCCCATTCTTGTGGTGGCTACCGTGAATCTCGCCATCGCGATTCTCATCGAGGCGGCTCTATCATTCCTGGGCGTCGGCATGCCTCCCACGGAGCCTTCCCTTGGCACCCTGATACGAATCGGCAATGAGTTCCTTTTCTCTGGCGTCTGGTGGGTTGTCATCTTCCCTTCCATTGTTCTGGTACTGCTCGTCCTGTCAGTGAACCTGTTGGGTGACTGGCTGCGCGACGCTCTCAACCCCAAACTTCGCTGAGGAAACCGACCATGACTTTGAATGAGGCAACAACACCGGTCCTTGACGTCAAGGATCTACACATCGAGTTCAATACACGACGTGGAAAATTGAAAGCCATTGACGGAATATCCTTGCAGATAAACCCAGGGGAGATCCTCGGCGTCGTAGGCGAGTCAGGAGCCGGTAAGTCACTGACGGGAACCGCGATAACAGGACTTCTGGAGAGTCCCGGGCGAATCAGTTCCGGCGAGATCCGGCTCGAAGGCAAGCGTATCGATAACCTCCCGCAAGAACAGATGCGTCGCCTGCGAGGCCGGGACATCGGTGCCATCTTCCAGGATCCACTGACCAGCCTTAACCCCTTGTATACCATTGGCCACCAGCTAGTGGAGACGATTCGCACCCATGTCACCATCGGTAGGAAGGAAGCTCGCCAGCGTGCCATCCGCATGCTGGAGGAAGTCGGGCTGCCCGCCCCGGAGACACGCATCGACCAGTATCCCCACCAGTTTTCCGGTGGCATGCGCCAGCGCGTGGTCATCGCACTGGCCCTGTGCGTCGAACCGAGGCTGGTCATCGCCGATGAACCCACAACGGCCCTGGATGTATCGGTCCAGGCACAGATCATCGCGGTACTCAAGCGACTCTGCAGGGACAAGGGAACGGCCGTCATGCTGGTAACCCATGACATGGGGGTCATTGCCGAGGCGGCCGACCGTGTCGCCGTGATGTACGCCGGACGCCTGGTGGAAATCGGGCCGGTAGCCGATGTCATCAAGCATGCCAAGCATCCTTACACGCGCGGGCTGATGAACTCCATTCCTACCATCCTCAATGATGTCGATCGGCTTGAGCAGATCGAGGGCTCCATGCCAAGACTGACGGCCATTCCGGACGGATGTGCCTTCAACCCGCGCTGCCCTCACTCCATCTCTCGTTGCAGAACCGAACGCCCGGGCCTGATCGCCGTCGAGAACAGCGATGCTGCCTGCTGGCTCGTCGAAGATCCGTCGATGCGAGACCCGCGTATCCTTCGCACTGTATCCACTCGCCCCGTCGCCGACCATTGTCGAGGAGCCAACGCATGAACATGACTCAGGAAAACTTCGGAGCCTCGGCAATGCGCACCAGTCCTCTGAATGAAACGGTCGACACGCAAGCGGCGCGGCCTTTCTTTCGTATCTGCAACCTGAAGCGCCATTTCGATGTGTCGCCGCCCCTGCTCAATCGCCTACTCGAGAGCAAGAAGCGACAGGTGGTCAAGGCGGTGGATGGTGTCAGCTTCGATATCTATCGTGGCGAGACGTTCAGCCTGGTCGGGGAGTCGGGCTGCGGCAAATCCACCATCGCCAAGCTGGTAGTGGGTCTGAACAAGACCACCGATGGCAGTATCGAGTTTGAAGGACAGGATATCGCAACGCACAGCCGGCAGGACATGGATGATATCCGCCATCGCATGCAGATGATCTTTCAGGACCCCTATGCCAGTCTCAACCCTCGGTGGCGGGTCAGGGATATCATTGCCGAACCGCTTGACGTCTTCAAGCTCCTCGATGGCAAGATGGCCATCGAGGAGCGCGTCGCGTCACTGCTGGAATGTGTGGGGCTCAATTCACAGGATGGGGAAAAATATCCCCATGAGTTTTCCGGTGGCCAGCGCCAGCGTATCTCGATTGCACGGGCCCTCGCCAGCAACCCGGAGTTCATTGTCTGTGACGAACCCACCTCGGCCCTCGATGTCTCCGTACAGGCCCAGATCCTCAACTTGATGAAGGACCTGCAGCGCGAGTTCACGCTGACTTACCTGTTCATTAGCCATGACTTGTCAGTGGTCTACCACATTTCTGACCGAATCGGTGTCATGTACCTGGGGCGGCTGGTGGAAGTCGGCACGAAGCATGAGCTATTTCGCAACCCCCAGCACCCCTACACCCGGATGCTGCTCGACTCCATCCCTGACCTGGAGATGACCGGCAGGGCTCGCACACCCGTTGCGGGCGAGGTGCCGAGCCCGCTCGATCCACCCAGTGGCTGCGCCTTTCATCCTCGCTGTCCTCACGCAAACGAACGCTGCAAACGGGAACAGCCCACTCCGCTCCACAATGTCGAGCATGGATTCGTCGCTTGTCATGCCGTGGAGGAAGGACGCCTCATCGGCAAGGCCTGAGCCGGCAACCCCGAGCCAACTTACAGGAACTATCATGGAATTCGACTTCAGCCAGCTGAGCAAGAAGGAGCGTTACAAGCTTCTGGTCAGCTTCATCGTCCCCAGACCCATCGCCTTGGTGACCACCACCGATCGAGCCGGCATCTCGAATGCCGGCCCGATGAGCTTTTTCAACGTCTTCGGCGATGAGCCCCCGATCCTGATCCTGGGCATCCAGCACCATCCGGACGGGCGCTACAAGGACACCACCCGCAATATTCATGACAGTGGCGAGTTCGTGGTCAACCTGGTCAACGAGAAAATCGCCCACCCGATGATCACCACGTCCCTGGACTTCCCCCCCGAGGAGGACGAAGTATCCGCCTCGGGGTTGACCCTGGCTCCCAGCCGCACGCTGCGTACAGGCCGCATCCTCGAGGCACCGGTGGCCATGGAATGCCGCAAGGTAGAATCGCTTGAGTACCCCAACCGCTCGGTGATCGTCGGCGAGGTCCTCCACATGCATGTGCAGGATGAGTTTATCGATCCCCAGACCCTCAGGGTTCGCCCAGAGGCCTATCATCCGCTGGCGCGCCTGCATGCCGACGCCTACCTGTTCGCCGAATCCCAGTTCGAATTGCCGCGTCCCAGCCTCGAGGCATTCAAGGCCGCCAACCAGAGGCAAGCGAGCCACGAACGGCTGTCCGTGGACGACGGCATCAACTGAGGAACAAGGAGACAGTCATGGCTGAGTCATTATTGTTGCGCAACGTCCGCCCTCTCGAGGGTGAGTGCACCGATGTGCTGGTAATCGATGGGGTGGTGAAGCGGCTGGGTCACGGCCTGGAGGCGCCCGGCATCCCGGTCGTGGAGGGGCGCAATGGCATCCTGCTCCCCGGCCTGGTGGATGCCCATACCCACCTGGACAAAACTCACTGGGGCAAGCCCTGGCATCGCCATACCGCCGGCCCCACGATCGAGGAGCGTATTGCCGACGAGCGGAGTGTCAGACGGCGACTCGGTTACTCGCCACAGGAGCAGTCGAGCAACCAGGTTCGCCAGTCGCTGCGCATGGGCACCACGCACATTCGCACGCATGTCGATATCGATACCGAGATCGGACTTGCCAACCTCGAGGGCATCCTCGCCACCCGAGATCACTTCCGGGATGCGCTCACCATGCAGGTCGTGGCCTTCCCCCAGAGCGGGATACTGGTCCGTCCCGGTACCGAAGCCCTCATGGCTGAAGCGCTCAACATGGGCGCAGATCTGGTGGGCGGCATCGATCCCTCGAGCATGGATCGCGATCCGGTCAGACACCTCGACACCATCTTCGCCATCGCCGACCGGGCCGGTGTCGGCATCGATATCCATCTTCATGAACCCGGAATGCTCGGCGCCTTCGCCCTGGAGCTCATCGCTGAGCGCACCACCGCACTCGGCATGCAGGGCAAGGTCACCGTGAGCCATGCCTTCTGTCTCGGCATGGTCGATGAGGCCTGCCTTGAGCATCTCATCGGACTGTTGCTCGATAATCGCATCGCCATCATGACCCACGGGCCGGGCTACATCGACTTTCCCCCGGTGAAGCGCCTGCATGACGACGGAGTGACACTGTGTTGTGGCTCAGATGGCATCCGCGACTCCTGGGGCCCCTACGGCAATGCCGACATGCTGGAACGCGCCATGCTGCTGGCCTTTCGCAGCGGCTTCCGGCGTGACGAGGACCTCGAGCTGGTTCTGGATATCGTCACCAACGGTGGCGCCGACGTCATGGGCAGCAGCCACTATGGCATTGCCCCGGGCAGCAGAGCCGACCTGATCGTCGTGGCCGGTGAGACCCGGGTCGAGGCCATCATGAATCGCGCTCCGCGCATCGCCGTGATCAAGGGCGGGCGCAGAGTCGCCGCCGATGGCGAATGCCTGGTCTGACAGAAGGAGTCCCGGATGACGAGGACGATGATCACCGGCCGGTATGTCGTGGGTTTCGACGGCACCGGCCACGAATTGCTTGAGCATGGCGAAGTGGTTTATGAAGGCGACACGATCATTCATGTCGGCTTCGGCTATGACGGCCCGCTGGACCACCGTCTCGATGTCGGCAATGCCGTGATAGGCCCGGGTTTCATCGACCTGGATGCCTTGGCCGACCTGGATTCGACCGTGCTGGGGTTCGACAACGCGCCAGGCTGGCGACATGGCCGGGTCTGGGCCAGCACCTATGTCGAACAAGGCACTCGTGACGTCTACACCCCTGAGGAGGAGGATGCCAAGAAGCGCTATGCCTTCGCTCAGTTGCTGCTCAATGGCATCACCACGGCCCTTCCCATCACCTCGCTGCTGTACCGGGAGTGGGGGGAAACCTACGAGGAGTTCGCCCGTGCCGCGGCTATCGGAACCGACTATGGTCTACGGCTCTATCTCGGGCCGGCCTATCGAACCGGCGCCTCTGTCGTTCACCCGAACGGTCGGTTCGATATTCATTGGGATGAAGCACGCGGCATGCGTGGGCTGGAGGACGCCATCGCCTTCGTCAAGGACTACGACGGCCAGGCGAACGGGCTGATTCGCGGCATCCTGGCGCCCGATCGGATCGAGTGCTGCACCGAGTCGCTTCTGCAGCGCACGGCCGAGGCGGCCAGGGAGCTGTCCTGCCCCGTTCGCCTACACTGTTGCCAGTCGCCCCTGGAAGTCGAGACCGTACAGCAGCGGGTTGGCCAATCCTCGCTGTCCTGGCTGGACAGCCTGGGCTTTCTCTCCGAGCGTTGCCTGCTGCCTCACGGGCTGTACCTCGGGGGACTCGCTCCCACGCCGGCCACCATCGAGCGGGACATCGAGGCGCTGGTGGAGCGCCAGGCGACCCTGGTGCACTGCCCATTGGTCAGCGCTCGAATGGGCCACTTCATGAACGCGTTCCCTCGTTTTCGACAGCGAGGCATCAATATCGGTCTAGGAACTGATACCTATCCCGCCGATCTTGTGACCAACATGCATACCGGCATCATGTCCACGAGAATCATGGAGGGAAGTGAAACTGCTTGTTCCGCAGCGGACTACTACAATGCTGCCACATTAGGAGGAGCAGAAGCACTAGGCAGGAAGGATCTCGGGCGGCTCGCCGTGGGCGCCAAGGCCGACATCACGGTATTCAATCTCAATGGTTTTCATCTGGGGCAGTTTATCGACCCGATACAGACCATGATTATTAACGGTTCAGGCCGGGACTTCACCTTAGTAATCATCAATGGAAGAACCGTCATGGTCGACCGGAAGCTACCAGGGGTTAATCTAGAGAACCTAGCAAACCAAGCACAACACCAATTCGACCAGCTTCGCGCTTCCTATACCGAGCGAACTCACCTTCACCCACCGGAAAAAGAAATATTCAAAGACACTTTTCCCAAGCGATATAGTTGTCCATGACGACGCAGTTAAAGCTAATGAAATGCTGCATAAATCCCGCCGCTGCTGCCACCTCACGATCTGTTCCCGCAAGAGATAGCGGAGCAGGAAGGGATCTCACTGGGTACCGTCTACAAGTGGCGCAGGGAGGCCCGTGCCGAGAGACGTTGCCTGCCTGACCCCTGGGCCAAGGGGCCGACGGCTGATCGTCGCGGGACAAGTTCATCGCCGTGGTCGAGACCGCTTCGATGAAAGCCGAGGAGGTCGCCGAGTACTGCCGACGTCGCGGCCTCAACCCTGAGCAACTGGAGCGGTGGCGGTCGCCCCAACCCAGCCGTAGGGTGCCCCCTACGCCCCTGATCACGATACCCCCGAGCCACTTGGCTCGGGGGTATCGTGATGGTTGACGCCTCTCGCGACGCAATCGCCATCGCAGGCGGATTCCCCCTGACTACCTTATGCTGCAGAAACCGAGACAACTCTTCAGCACAGGGAGCGCTTCAGGATGAACGGCGAACTGGAAATCAAGAGCATCGACTCGACGCTCCATAACGCGGACCTGGCCCCGATACCGCACAACAAACGCACCTGGGGCTGGTTCGAGATCTTCAACGTCTGGTCCAACGACATCCAGAGCCTGTTCGGCTACACCCTGGCGGCGTCGCTGTTCCTGACCTACGGGCTCAACGGCTGGGCGGTGATGGCGGCGATCATCCTGGCCGGCGTCATCGTGATGTATCTGGTCAACCTGACCGGCAAGCCCAGCGTCAAATACGGAATCCCCTTTCCGGTGATGATCCGCGCCAGCATGGGGGTGCGCGGCGCCAACCTCCCGGCCATGCTGCGGGCGATCATCGGCATCTTCTGGTACGGGGTGCAGACCTACTTCGCCTCCACCGCGGTGGCGCTGCTGATCACCGCCTTCGTCGGCGCCGGCGACGGCTCGACCTTCCTGGGCCTGTCGGGCGTGGCCTGGGTGTCGTTCGTGATCGTCTGGCTGTTCCAGATCGCGATCTTCTGGCAGGGCATCGAGCGCATCAAGCACTTCCTCAACTGGGCCGGCCCGCTGGTCTACCTGGTGATGGTGGCCCTGATGATCGTGGTCTGGGTCCAGGCCGGCAGCGAGCTGCTGCCCGCGATCGCCACCATCTTCAGTGCCGACAGTGAACGTTCCGGCAGTGGCATCGTCGCCTTCCTGGCCATCGTCGGCACCATGGTCGCCTACTTCGCCGCGGTGGTGATCAACTTCGGCGACTTCTCCCGCTTCGTGAGGAGCGAACGCGAGATGAAGCTCGGCAACCTGCTGGGGCTGCCGCTCAACGTGGCCTTCTTCTCGTTCATCGCCCTGATCATCACCGCCGGCACCCTGGTGCTGTTCGGTGACGCCCTGACCAATCCGGCGGATATCGTCGAGCGGGTCGACTCGCTGCCGCTGACCATCGTCGCCGCCCTGACCTTCTTCGCTGCCACCGTGGGCATCAACCTGGTGGCCAACTTCATCCCGCCGGCCTATGACCTGGCCAACCTCTTTCCCAGCAGGATCAGCTTCAAGATCGGCGGGCTGATCACGGCGATCATCGCCTTCTTCGTCGGCGCGCTGTGGGTCTCGGTGATCAGCCAGATCGGCGTGCCCGGCTTCGTCAATGCGCTCGGTGCCATCATCGCCCCCTTCTACGGCGTCATCGTGGTCGACTATTACCTGGTCAGGCATCAGCAGCTGGATATCCAGCAGATGTTCTCCTCGGCCCCCGACAGTGCCTATTACTACGTCAAGGGCTGGAACCAGAAGGCGCTGATGGCGTTCGGACTGGCCGCACTGTTCTCGATCTCCTCGGTGTGGGTCCCGGCCCTGGCGGCGCTGAATGGCTACGCCTGGCTGATCGGCGCCGGGCTCGGCGGCCTGGTCTACTACTTCCTGATGCGCAACCACAAGGTCATGATTGCCCCGACCCGGCCGTAGCACGCTCTCCTGCTCCTGGGCCGCCCCCCCGGCCGGCTGGCCAGGGGCGTTGCCCAGGGAGCAGACGGGAACGGCTACGGTTCCAGTGAGTTCAGCACCCGCAGGGCACAGCGCGCATGCAGCCCCAGCAGAACGACAGCCGTCGGCAGATACACGAACAGCCAGGCGGCGTACTCCTGCAGGTAGAGGATGATCGACGGAAACACCACCACCAGCAGATAGAAGACGCCCCAGAAGCCGTTGGCCGCGGGGGCATGGTAGCGCCGGAACCAGTCCGGCCAACCGCCGGCGATATGAAACAGCTCACCGCGGTCACCAGCGGCACGGTTGAGGACGCGCTCCAGCGCTTGCATGCGCTGTAGATGGAAGAAGAAGATCGACTGCTTGAGCAGGTCGAAGAACATCACCAGCACGATCACCAGCAGCAGGACCAGGAAGCCGACCGGGGTCACCGGTTGCTGGAGCTGGGCATCCAGCTCGAACAGGCGCGCCACGGGGTCCCACGCCAGCAGGGCACCGATGGAACCGAACAGGCGGATATCCCCCAGAGACCGGTGGATGTAGTCGTTGCAGACTTCACTGAGCCGGACATACTCCTCATAGACCCTGCCCAGGGAGATCTCTTCCGGTGCGTCATCTGGCGGTCGGGACACGATGATACCATCCGAGAGGCGCTTCCATGCCCTCAGTATGGCGTGGCCGAGGGGGCTTGCCAGGGCGGCACCATCAGGCGCCGAAGATGCTGTACAGGTCGGGCGCCTCCTCCGCCTCCTCGACGATCGAGAGCGAGGCCTCGATGGCCTTGAGGTGGCGACTCATGAAGGCCTGGGCGCGTTCGCCGTTGCGGGCTTCCAGGTGGCCGATCAGGTCATCGTGGTCATGGGACTCGCAGCCCAGATGACCGGCATTACCGTAGACGGCGAGGATCAGCGAGGAACGCGAACAGAGTCGGCCGACGAACTCGGCCAGGGTGGCATTGCCCGAGAGCCGGGCCAGTCGCTCATGGAAGGCCGCGGAGAGCTTGATCGCCGTGCTCTGCTCACCGGACCTCAGCGCCTCGCGCTCGCGCCGCGCCATGTCACGCAGCTCGCGTACGTCGGCCTCGGTGATGCGCCGGGCGACCTCCGGCATCAACCCGCACTCGATCATCTGGCGAGCATCGAAGACGTCCTTGGCCTCGTCGGCGGTGGGACGCGTGACGCTGGCGCCGCGCCTCGGGGTCAGGGTGACCAGCTGTTCCAGGGCCAGGCGCTGCAGGATCTTGCGGATGCCGGTACGGCTGACGCCGAACACCTCCGACAGTGCATCTTCGCGCAACCGGGCCCCCGGCTTGAGGCGGTGTTCGATGATGGCATCGCTGATCGAGCGATAGATGGCATCGTGGCGCTCGGCACCATCGCCATTCTTGCCCAGGCGAGTGCCGGCAGGCTTGTGCTCGGCCACGGTCTGGCGCTGGTTCATGA
Source organism: Halomonas sp. LMYGS-3 (assembly GCF_059509875.1). Classification (NCBI taxonomy): domain Bacteria; kingdom Pseudomonadati; phylum Pseudomonadota; class Gammaproteobacteria; order Oceanospirillales; family Halomonadaceae; genus Halomonas; species Halomonas sp. LMYGS-3. The sequence goes on from NZ_JCAKFQ010000020.1 coordinate 75,279, forward strand.
AGCTCTCTCCTGCATTCCCTGACTGCCATCATTGTATACGCTATGCGGTCAGGACGACGACTATCCCACACATGACGGCCCGCCAAGGCGGCGAGCCGTCGAAGGGGGCATCGCGGGTGGGATCAGTCGCTCCAGGCCGCGATCGCCTCCCGCTCCTCGTCGGTCATGCCGGTCATGTTGCCCAGCGGCATGTAGCCGCTCGCCACCACCTGCTGGATCTGGGCCCGTTGGCCAAGCATCTGTTCCGGGGTGTCATAGGCCACCCCGGCCGGCGGGGCACTGAAGCCGGGCTGGGTCGGCTGACGCGAGTGGCAGGCCACGCAGCGGGTCTCGACGATGGCGTGCACCTCCTCGAGGCTCGGGCCGGCGCCGGCGGTATCGCGATCCACCGCCGGCGCACTGGCCGGAGCGGCGATCCACAGCGCCACCGCGATCAGCGCCGTGCCGGCGGCCGGATAGGCCGGCTGGATCCTGCCGGTGTGCATGACCACGAAGAACTGGCGAATCAGGGCGCCGGCGAAGATGAACAGCGACATGATCACCCAGGCGTACTCGTGGGAGTAGGCGAAGGAGTAGTGGTTGCTGATCATCAGCAGCACCACCGGCAGGGTGAAGTAGGTGTTGTGCACCGAGCGCTGCTTGCCCCGCTTGCCGTCCAGCGGATTGGGCTCCTCGCCAGCCTTCATCGCCGACACCATGCGGCGCTGGCCGGGGATGATCCAGAACAGGACGTTGGCCGACATGGCGGTGGCCATCACCGCCCCGGTGAGCAGGAAGGCCGCCCGCCCCGCGAACATCTCGGTGCTCAGATAGGCCACCGCCACCATCAGCACGGCGACCGCGAGGCTCAGCAGGCCATCGCGTTCCATATTGGGGCTGATGCGCTTGCACATCTCGTTGTAGACGACCCAGCCACCGACCAGGAACAGCAGCGCCAGCACGTTGGCCTGCCAACCGGTCATGTTCGCCGCCCACGCCCAGTTGCTGTTGGGGTTCACCAGGTAAAAACCCGGGTTGGTCATGTACAGCAGCACGAAGAGCGCGAAGCCCGACAGCCAGGTGGTGTAGGACTTCCAGAACGACCAGTGCAGGTCGTCGGGTAGCTTGGCCGGCGCCGTGGCGTACTTCTGGTTGTGGTAGAAGCCGCCGCCGTGCACCGCCCACATCTCGCCGAAGACGCCCTTCTCGCGGTCCTCGGCGGCCTTCGGCGTGCGCAGGCTGTTGTCCAGCATCACGAAGTAGATCGACTCGCCGATCCAGGCGATGGCGGCGATCACGTGCAGCCACCTCAGCATGAAGTTGGCAAAGTCCAGGATGTACGCTTGCATAAACCGGCTCTCGTCTTGTGCGGTTGTTGTCTATCGTCGTCAGGGGAGCCCGTGACGCCTCAGCTGCCGCGGTAGGTCGAATAACCGTACGGCGACAGCAGCAGCGGCACGTGGAAGTGCTGGGAAGCATCGGCCACCCCGAAGCGCAACGGGATCACGTCGAGGAAGCGCGGCTCGCTGGCCTCGACCCCTTGAGCCCGCAGGTAGTCGCCGGCGTGGAACACCAGCTCGTATTCGCCGGCGTGGAAGTCGTCGCCCTCGAGGATCGGGGCATCACAGCGGCCATCGTCGTTGGTGACGACCTCCTTCAGCCGGGTGCGGGTTTCCCCCTCCAGGCGAAGGACCTCGATACGAATGCCCTGCCCGGGGCGGCCGCGGGCGGTATCCAGAACATGGGTGGTCAAGCGTCCCATTCGTCACTCTCCTCTTGTGATAGTGTGATCGGCCTGGGCCATGAAAACAGTTTTAGCCTCAAATGGAGTACATTTCAAAATATTTTTTGTATACAGTTAGGATTGAGATCATCGAGAAAGCCCATCCACCCTCAGGAGCCCCACCCATGAGCGACAAGATCCTGATCCCCCGCCCCAGCCAGCTCGGCCTGGACGACTTCGTCAGCCACTTCGGCGACATCTACGAGCACTCGCCCTGGGTTGCCGAGCTGGCTTGGCAACGCGGCCTCGGCGAGGCCCAGGACACCCCGGCAGGCCTGGCCGAGGCGATGGGCCGGGTGCTGCGCGAGGCAAGTCCGGAACGTCAACTGGAGGTGATCCGTGCCCACCCCGACCTGGCCGGCAAGGCGGCCATCGCCGGCGAGCTGACCGATGACTCGACCCGCGAACAGGCCGGCGCCGGCCTCGACCAGTGCACCCCCGAGGAGATGACCCGCTTCGAGCGGCTGAACGATGCCTACAAGACCCGCTTCGGGTTCCCCTTCGTGATGGCCGTGAAGGGCAGCGACCGTCACGCCATCCTGGCGGCCTTCGAGGAGCGTCTGGAGAACGGCCAGGACGAGGAGCGCCGTACCGCCATCGCACAGATCAATCGGATTGCCCGCTTCCGCCTCGAGGCCAGAGCCGAGGGATGATCGAGACCTGCGCCGGCGCTGCCGGCGCTGTTCTTCTCCTTCGCGGTGTGCCATTGCCGCCACGGCACGCCGCCGAGAGCCGACCAATCGGTCAGCAGCAATCAGTAAATATCCCCCGGCAAAGCCGGGGGCTTTATTTTGTTAGCCCCTCAAAGGGGCAAGAATTTGAGCCGCCTGAAGGCGGCCATCCTCACATGCCGAACTTGAGCTGGTCATAATGTTCATCCA
>NZ_JCAKFQ010000021.1:0-75018 GCF_059509875.1 Halomonas sp. LMYGS-3
CAGGGCCACACCCGCCAGGCCGACTGGCAGGCGCGCTTCGAGCGCTACGCCGAGGCCCACCCGGCACTGGCCCGCGAGTTCCAGCGCCGCCAGAAGGGCCAGCTGCCCAGCGAGATCACCAGCGAGGCGCTGATCGAGCAGGCCCAGGAGAAAGGCGACTCCATCGCCTCGCGCAAGGCCTCTCTCAACTGCCTCAACGAACTCGGCCCGCAGCTCCCCGAGCTGCTCGGCGGCAGCGCCGACCTGGCGCCCTCCAACCTGACCTTCTGGAACGGGGCCAAGGCCATCGCCAAGGACGACGCCGGCGGCAATTACCTGCACTACGGGGTGCGCGAGTTCGGCATGGGCGCGATCATGAACGGCATCGCCCTGCACGGCGGCTTCGTGCCCTATGGCGCCACCTTCCTGATCTTCATGGAGTACATGCGCAATGCGGTGCGCATGGCGGCGCTGATCGGCACCCGGGCGATCTACGTCTTCACCCACGACTCCATCGGCCTGGGCGAGGACGGCCCCACCCACCAGCCCATCGAGCAGCTCACCACCCTGCGTGCGACGCCCAACCTCTGCACCTGGCGCCCCTGCGACGCCGTGGAGACCGCGGCCGCCTGGGATGCCGCGCTGAAGCGCCACGCCGGCCCCACCGCCCTGGTGCTGTCGCGCCAGACCCTGCCGCACCAGGCGCGCAGCAAGCCGCAGCTGGCCGAGATCCAGCGCGGCGGCTACGTCTTGAAGGACTGCGACGGCACCCCCGAGCTGATCCTGATCGCCACCGGCTCCGAGGTCGGCCTGGCCATGGACGCCGCCGCCGAGCTGGAACAGGCGGGCCACGCCGTGCGCGTGGTCTCCATGCCCTCGACCGACCGCTTCGACGCCCAGGACGCCGCCTACCGCGAACGCGTGTTGCCCCGGGCGGTGACCAGGCGCCTGGCCATCGAGGCCGGCCACGTCGATGGCTGGTACAAGTACGTGGGCCTCGACGGCCGGGTGATCGGCATGACCACCTACGGGGAGTCCGGCAAGGCGGAAGACCTGTTCCAGCACTTCGGCTTCACCGTGGAGAACGTCGTCGAGCAAGCCAACGAGCTGCTGAAGGACGACGTCCAACGGCCGCGGAAGGCAACCACCGAGTAACGCGACGACGTCGCAACTGTCTGGCGGCACGACACCGTGCCGGGTAAAATGCACGCGACCGCGGCCAAGCCGCGGTCATTGTTCTCAGGGCGGGGTGAAAGTCCCCACCGGCGGTGATGGCCCCTTTCGCCTCAGCCCGCGAGCGCCCGGCAGCGCACAACCCCAGGGTTGCCAGCGTGCCGGGGTCAGCAGATTCGGTGTGATTCCGAAGCCGACGGTGATAGTCCGGATGGAAGAGAACGGCTCCATTGACGGGTGCTCATGCCCGGCGATTGGTTCCGCATGCCCTGATTCTGGTTATGCAAACGAGGAAGACCATGAATCAGTCCACCCCCAGCCACACCCCACACATCGCCTTCATTCAGGCCGGCTGGCACGACGATATCGTCGGCCAGGCCCGCGAGGCCTTCACCACCACTCTCGCCGAGAGGCACGGCATCGAGGCCGACCGGGTCGAGGTGTTCAGCGTCGCCGGCGCCTACGAGATTCCCCTGCAGGCCAAACTGCTGGCCAAGAGCGGTCGCTATGACGCCATCGTCGGCGCCGGCTTCGTGGTCGATGGCGGCATCTATCGCCACGACTTCGTCGCCCAGGCGGTGATCGACGGCATGATGCGGGTCCAGCTCGACACCGAAGTACCGGTGCTCTCGGTGGTGCTCACCCCGCACCACTTTCACGAGCACGCCACCCACATGTCGTTCTTTCACGAGCACTTCGTGACCAAGGGGCGCGAGGCCGCCGACGCCTGCGCCATGACGCTGGAGAACCTCCGCCAGGCCCGTCGACTGGGCGACTGATGACGGCGCGGTTTCCCACAGCCACCACAACGACCCTGCCCGGCGCAAAGCCGGGCAGTGTCGTATCAGATGGGATGGGCGTGCCCAGGTGTTTCCCCTATTGCTGCGCGAGCACGAAGGGGGCAGTGTAGCGATCCACGTTCTCCGCGGTGACGAGCATGCAGTCGAAGAGCTGTTTCTCATCATCAAGACCGGTCTCGCCAGTGCGGATGAACTCGTCTGCTATGCGAATCGCCTGCTCGGCGAAGATGGCCACCGGCTGCAGGACCGTATAGGCCATCTCGCCGGCCCTGACCGCATCGACCGCGTCGGGCGAACCATCGAACCCACCGACCACCACGTCGTCAAGCTTGCCGGCTTCCTTGAGGGCCGCGATCGCACCGAGCGCCATCTCGTCGTTGCCGCTGATCACCCCCTGAACGTCGGGATTGGCCTGCAGCATGCTTCGCATCTTCTGGTAGCCCTGGGTACGGTCCCAGTTGGCGACATCGAAAGCTGCCTTCTCGAGGTCGGGGTACTGACCGAGCACGGTTTCGTAACCGTTGGAACGCGTCGCGGCGTTGTTGTCGGAGGGTGCTCCCTTGAGTTCGACGTATGTCGCCGCGCCGTTGACCTCTTGTGCCCACTGCTGGGCGCCCAGAGCCGCCCCCTGGGCGTTGTTGGAGACGAGCTGGGCCTTGGCCAGTCCCTGCTGGTTGATCTCCGCATTGACGATGAACACCGGGATACCGGCGTCGACCGCCTTGCGTACGGCCCCGATGGAACCGTCGGCGTTGGCCGGGTCGAGGATGATGGCCTTGGCCTGGTTGGTGATCGCGGTATCGATCTGCCGGCTCTCGGTGTTGGTATCCCCCTTGTGGGAACTCACGTTGGCCACATAGCCCAACTCCTCGGCGGTCTCGCGGGCGATCTTGCCCTCGGTGAACCAATAGGGGTTGGAGGTATCGTTGACGATGATCGAAATGAGCCCCTGATCCTGGGCCGAGGCGGCGCCGGCGAAGAGCGGGGCGCTGATGGCGAGGGCGGCGATCAGCAGGCGCTTTCCAGTCTTGAACATGGTGAACCTTCCTTACTGTTGTGGTTGTGATGCCGATTCATCGGCTGGGCTTGCCACAGCGGTATCCGCACGTCAGGCCGCGGTACCCTGTGGTGAGGAAGACATCTGATGCTGCGAGGAAGACGTCTGGTGTTGTGGGGGTGGCGTCTGACCGCCGGCTGGTACCGAGCGCTTCTTCTTGCGGCCCGAGTATTGAATGCTGTTGAGCAGCACGGCGAGAACGATGACGGCCCCTGTGAATACGGTCTGCCAGTAGGACGAGACGCCGATGATCACCAGCCCGTCGGACAGGAAGCCGATCACGAAGGCCCCGAGCAGCGTGCCCTTCACGGTGCCACGGCCGCCGGTGAGCGCCGCACCGCCGATGACCACGGCAGCGATGGCGGTCAGTTCGTAGGTGGTACCCGCCGTCGGCCCTGCCGAGGTCAGCTGCGACGACAGCACCAGTCCGGCGATGGCGGCGCAGATCCCCGACAGCACATAGACCGCCACCTGCACGCGCTTGACCGGTACCCCGGACAGTTCCGCTGCCCGGGCATTGCCGCCGGTGGAGTAGACCCAACGACCGAAGGGAGTGCGCGACAGCGCCAGCATGGCGGCGATGGCCACGGCCGCCATGATCAGCACGCCCATCGGAACGCCGAACAACCGATTGAAACCCAGCCACTCGAAGCCGGTATTGCCGAGATCCGCGCTGCCGCCGAGGTGGTTGTAGGTGAGGCCGTCGGTCATCAGCAGGGCAACGCCGCGGGCCACGTAGAGCATGCCCAGGGTGGCGACGAAGGCGGGGACCTTGAGGTAGGCAATGAGTACGCCGTTGATCACACCGACGAACGCCCCCAGCGCACAGGTCAGGACAACGACCGCCCACACCGGGGGATACACCACGACGCCGAAGGCCTCGAACGATACCCCCTGCATCAGGAAGCCGGCGAAGACGCCCGTGAGTGCCAGAGTCGAGCCCACGGACAGGTCGATGCCACCGGTGAGGATGACCAGCAGCATGCCGATGGCCAGCAGGCCGAAGATCGCCACATGCGATGACATGGTCAGGAAGTTGTTCGCCGAGAAATAGAACGGCGACAGGATCGAGAAGATGAGGATGATCGCGATCAGGGCGAAGAACGCCCTGCCCTCGAGCAGCAGGCGTCCCAGGTCGAGGCCGCCACCGGACGAGCCCGGTCGTGTGGTAGCTGTGGCTTGGCTGACGTTGGTCATTGTTATGAACTCCGCTATTGATGGGGATCAGGCGACCACGGCTTCACCCGAGGCGGCCATGATCTCTGCTTTGGTGACGTCGGGGCCGAACTCCGCCGCGATCCTGCCGCGACTCATCACGACGACCCGATGCGCGATGCTCAGGCATTCGCCGACCTCGGAGGTCGAGAAGACAACGGCCAGCCCCTGCTGTGCGCCCTCACTGAGCAGCCGGAACACCTCGGCCTTGGCACCGATGTCGATGCCGCGGCTGGGCTCGTCGAGCAGCACGACCCGGGGATGCGTCGCCAGCATCTTGCCGATGACGACCTTCTGCTGATTGCCGCCCGACAGCGAACCGATGTCGGCCCCACCGCCGTCGGTCTTGATATGCACGTTGCGGATGGAGGCTTCGACGACCTCCTGCTCCCGACGACGCGAGGTGAAGAGCCACTGGGTGAAGGCGCCGATGCTGGCCAGCGAGAGGTTTTCGCCCACCGACATCGTCTGCACGAGTCCGTCGCGCTGGCGGTCTTCGGGCACCAGCACCAGGCCCTGCTCGATGCGCTCGGCGATGCTCAGGCCCGAGACGTCGCGACCTTCGAGCACGACGCTGCCCCCCGTCAGGGGGATGCGGCCGGCGACGCTTTCGAACAGCTCGGTGCGTCCGGCGCCCATCAGGCCGTAGAGGCAGACGATCTCGCCGGCCCGCACGTCGAGGGATAGCCGATCGACGGCCGACCGGTCAGGTACCGAAGCATCCGCGACGGAGACTTCACGCAGCGACAGCGCGACGTCTCCCATGGGGTAGCCGGTGGGCGGTGCACCGAGGTCGAAGCCCTCGCCGACCATGTGGCGCACGATCCACTCCAGGTCGATGTCTCGGCGTGGGGCGTAGGCCGTCATGGTGCCGTCGCGCAGCACTACCGCATGGTCGGTGATCGTGAGGGCTTCCTCGAGGTGGTGGGAGATATAGACGATCGAGACGCCGCGGCTCTTGAGGTCGCGGATCACCCGGAACAGCACCTCGACTTCCGAAGCCGAGAGCGCCGAGGTCGGCTCGTCCATGATCAGGATGCGCGAGTTCGCCGACAGCGCCCGGGCGATCTCGACGATCTGCTGCTGCCCCAGGCGCAGGTCCTCCACCAGGGTCAGCGGGTCGATGGGCTCATCCAGCTCTTCCATCAGCCGCCGCGTCTGGCGCCCCTCCTCGGCATAGTCGATGCCGGTCGCCCCCCCCCCCCAGCTCGCGTCCCATGAAGATGTTGTCGCGCACGCTGAGGTTGGGGGCGAGACTCAGCTCCTGATGGATGATCGAGATGCCCAGGCGCTGCGCCTCGGTGGTCGAGGCGACACTCACCGGTCGGCCATCCAGGAGGATCTCGCCCGATGTGGGCGGAAGCACACCCGACAGGATCTTCATCAACGTCGACTTGCCGGCTCCGTTCTCGCCGAACAGGGTGGTGACCTGGCCGCGATGGACATCGAAGTTCACCGACTTCAGGGCATGGACGTTGCCGAAGGACTTGGCGATGTGACGTGCCGAGAGGATGACCTCGTCGAGGCTGTCTTGTGCTTGTAATGTCTGGTTCATGGCATGCTCATCCGTCATTCAAGGAGACCTGGCTCACAGCACGGTCAGCCGGACCGGCGTCACGAGCCAGTTGTGCGGATTGATCAGCTGGAAGACACCGGTGACCGAAACGGTCTTGCCGGTCAGCTCACCGGTATCGATATCCGCGAGCACCTGCGCCTTCATCTCGTCGTTGAGCGCCGCGCCGGCGTTCTGGTACTCGATCTGGTTGGTGAACTGGCCGAATTGGATAGTGCCGGTGGCGTCCCGCAGGTCGGTGCCATTGATGGCCGGTCCGGTCTGCATGCGGATCGTCAGATCGTCGGGGACGCCTTCGACATCGACCGCGTAGATGCCGCCCTTGCCTTCACCGACCACGCCGGAGAAGCTCACGGGCATCACCGGGCCGATGCCGGCCGCTACGCCATGGCGCTCGCCGGCTGCCGCCTGGTCCTCGGCGATGGCGGTCGCCAACAGGCTGGCTTCGACAGCACGCTCCTCGACGCTGGCCCGCACGATGGGGAACTGCTCCGCGCCGAAGCGTTCAGCCACGAAGCCGTCAACGCTCAGCTCCGCTTCCGAGCCGATCGTCACGACCTTGGTGTCCAGGGCGATGGCGCCCAGCAGGACGATCGCGATACCGATGGCCACGGCCAGGCCGCGACCTCTCCTGGGGTACGGCAGCGGTACGGCGTTGGTTGATGCGTTCATGGTGGAAAAACCTCTTGTTGTTGGAATGTCTGCGCTGGCGCAAGCGGTGAGCCGGGCTCAGGAGGTGACCACGCTGCCGCGACTGGTACCGGCTCTGGCGCTCGGGGGAGCCTCGACCTCCTGTGCCACCCAGGCCGCGACCCTCTCGACCTCCGCCTCCCCCATGACCAGATAGAGCTTGGTGCGTCGCTCGAGGAGGTCCTCGGCGCTGCGCGCCCACTCGTGGTCGATCAGGTAGCGGGCTTCGGCGGCGTAGAGGTCGGCGCCCAGGTGCTCGCCCAGGTCCGCGTAGCCCCTGGCCGCGCCGAGGATCCGTCGGGCGAGGGTGCCGTAGAGGCGGGCGTAGCGGGTGGCGGTGGCCGCCTCGAGCCAGGGGTAGTCGCGCTTCAGTCCTTTCAGGAAGGCCGCGAAGTCGGCCCCCGGCATGTCGCCGCCGGGCAGCGGCGCGGACTCGTTCCAGCTCTTGCCCATCGCCGGAAAGTAGGGGGCGAGCTTTTCCAGGCCGTGCTCGGCGAGCTTGCGGTAGGTGGTGATCTTGCCGCCGAACACCGACAGCAGCGGCGCCTTGCCGTCTGTATCGGAGACGTCGAAGACGTAGTCGCGGGTCACCGCCGAGGGGTTGTCCCGGGCGTCATCGAACAGCGGCCGGATACCGGAGAAGCTGGTCAGGATGTCGTCCCGGGTATAGGGCGTCTTGAAGTAGCGATTGACCACGCCGAGCAGGTAATCGATCTCCCCCTGATCGATGGCCACCTCGTCCGGGTCGCCCGCATAGACGATGTCGGTGGTGCCCACCAGCAGCTTGTCGCCCTCGTAGGGGTTGACGAAGATCACCCGCTTGTCGTCGTTCTGCAGCAGATAGGAGTTGGCGGTGGCGTAGCGTTTGGGCAAGACGATGTGGCTGCCCTTGACCAGCTTGACCCTGTCCTGGCCCCCCTGGGCGAAGGTGCCCCTGAGCACCTGGTCCACCCAGGGGCCGGCGGCGTTGATCACCGCCCTGGCGGCGAGGGGGGTGACCTCGCCGCTCTCGGTGTCGGTGAGTTCGACCTCCCAGTGATCGGCCCGCCGGGTCGCCCGGGTGCAGGCGGTACGGGTGAAGACCCTGGCCCCGAGGCGCGCGGCGTCGAGCGCATTGAGCACCACCAGGCGGGCATCGTCCACCCAGCAGTCGGCGTATTCGAAGCCCTTGGGGTACTCCTCCCTGATCGCCTCGCCCTCCGGGCAGCGACGCAGGTCGAGGCCACGGCTGCCGGGCAGGAGGTCGTCCTTGCCGCCCAGGTGGTCGTAGAGGAACAGGCCGGCGCGGACCAGCCAGGCCGGACGCTGCTCGGGGCTGTGGGGCAGCACGAAGCGCATCGGCCAGATGACGTGTGGCGCCTGCTTGAGCATGACGCTGCGCTCCTTGAGCGCCTCGCGCACCAGGCGGAACTCGTAGTACTCCAGGTAACGCAGGCCACCGTGAATCAGCTTGCCGCTGCGCGACGAGGTGCCCTGGGCCAGGTCGTCCTTCTCGCACAGGGCGACGGACAGGCCGCGGCCGGCGGCGTCCCGGGCGAAGCCGGCGCCGTTGATGCCGGCCCCGATGATCAGCAGGTCATATTGAGGACGGCGGTCGTGCCTCCGGGGCATGGCGGATGGGTCGGACATTCTTGCCTCCAGTGCGGGGAATATCGTGAGCCGCTTCAGCGGTCGGCGGTGACGCGCTCGAGGTGGCGCCAGAAACCGTCCGAGGTGGTGTGGGAACGGCGGTAGACCCCGAACAGCCGCTCGTAGAGGTTCTGCAGGGCGGGGTCGGGCGCCACGCTCTCCTCGGCCAGGAAGGGAGTCACCCAGGTCCGGCAGGCCTCGGCCAGGTCGCGGTGGTGCCCCAGGCACAGGCTCGCCACCATGGCGGCGCCGGCCGCGCCGGTCTCGCCGCGGGTCAGAGTGCGCACCGGCACGCCCATCACCGAGGCGAGGATGGTGCACAGCGTTCTGCTCCGGGCGGCGCCGCCGGTCAGCCGCAGCTCCTCCGGGTGGGCCTCCAGGGCGTGGTAGCAGTCGCGGGCAGCGAAGGCGATGCCCTCGTAGATGGCCCGCGCCATGTGCAGATGGTTGACCTCGGTGGAGAGTCCCAGGAACTGGGCCCGGGCGCGGGGGTTGAAGAAGGGGCCGCGCTCGCCGTTGGCGCAGATGAAGGGGTGATAGATCACCCGTCCCGGCTCGGTGGTGGCCAGCGCTGCGTCGAGCCGCGGCAGCAGCCCCTCGGCGGTCAGCGGCGCCTCCCCCAACGCCTCGAGCATCGTGTTGAGCCCCTTGATGAACCACTCCAGGTTGAGGGTGGCGGCCATGTTGGAGCACAGCTGTACCCAGGTGTCGGGTGCCACGCAGGGCATGGTGTAGCAGGAGTGGTTGCTGAGCACGATGTCGCGCGGATCCTCGCGCACGCAGAGGTGGGCCCCGGTGGTGCCGATGATGCTGCAGGCCACCCGCCTGCCGGGTTCATAGACGCCGGCGCCGAGGCCGGTGGCCAGCATGTCGACCGGCGCCAGCACCACCGGGGTGCCCACGGCCACGCCGATCTCGCGGGCCACCCCGGCGCTGAGGGCGCCATGTTCACGGCTGCCGTCGAGGATCCGCGGCAGTCGCTCGCGGTGCCCATCCAGACCGAACGCCTCGAGCACCTCGTCCGAATAGTCGCCGCTGCGGAAGTCACCGTAGGTCCACAGCGCCTCGGCCGGGTCGGTAGCGCGATCGCCGGTCAGGCAGAAGTAGAGCCAGTCCTTGCAGTGGAAGATGGTGGCCGCCGCGGCGACGCGCTCGGGTTCGTGACGCTCGAGCCAGCTCAGCTGGCCGCTCTGGATCGACTGGTTGAGCCCGGTCCCGGTGCGTCGGTACGCCTCGGGCCCGGTGCGGGTCGCCCGCCAGTGGGAGACGATGTCGCTGGCGCGGCTGTCGAGCCACAGCAGGGCATTGCCCACGGGCCGACCCTCGGCGTCGATCATCCAGGTGCCGTCGCCCTGACCGGTCACCGCGATGGCGGCCAGCCGCGGAGCGAGCGCCGGGTGCTCGGCAAACAGGCGCTGGAGCGTGGCCCGGGCCGCCGCCCAGGTGCCCGGCAGGCTCTGCTCGACGCCGCCGTCGGGGCGGGTCTCGAGCCGATTCTCGCACTGGGTCTTGGCCAGCTCCCGGCCCTGGCGATCGAAGGCCACCGCCTTGATCACCGAGGTGCCCGCATCCAGGCCGACGATCACGTCATCGGCATGGGGCCCCTCGGGGGCAGGCTGGAAAGCGTGAGCGCCGCCCTCGTTGTCGGTCATGGGCGTGTCTCCTGATGTTGTCGTTGTAGTAATCGTTTTCGTTGTCGTGATGCCGTGGGCCTGGTGTGGCTAGGTAGCGCCCTCGTCGAGCAGGGCGAGCACCTGGCGGGCGACGACCTCGTCGGTGATCAGGCCCTTGAGCAGGCCACTGCGCAGCACCGAGAGGGTGGCGCGTACCTTCTCTTCGCCCCCGGCGACGGCGACGATATGGTGGTCGCGCAGCTGTTCGAGACTCAGTCCCAGCGTGCGGCTGTTGATCTCGCAATCCACCTGGTGGCCCTGGGCATCGAGGAACTGGCCCAGCAGTTCCGCCTCGGCACCGGCCTCGTGCAGCCGGCGCGCATCCTCGGCGTCGATCTCCCCGAGCTCCATGAGCAGGGAATGGCCCTGCGACGGCACCGCGCCCAGCCCCACCATGGTCAGGTCGGCGGCGGTGGCGAGCTTGATCACGTCCTGGACGCTGCGCTGTTCCATCAGCACGCGCTTGTGTTCGGCCGTATCGGCGAACAGCGGCACCGGCAGCAGGTAGCCCTCGCCGCCGGTCTTGTCGACCAGACGGTGGATGACGTCGTAGGGGTTCAGGGCCATCTTGCGCACCACGCTGCCCAGCACGGGGACCATCTTGAGTCCCGAACAGTCCATCTGCGGCAGGCAGTTGACCATCTCCGACAGGCTGCGGCCCCAGCCCAGCCCCAGCACCTCGACGCTCTTCGCCTCCAGGCGGCTCTTCAGGTAGTAGGCCGCCGCCATGCCCAGATTGGCGAAGGGATTGACGCCCTCCTCGGCGGGCATGGCGGGCACCACGGCACAGACCTCGAGGTTCATGCGCCGCTTCAGCTCGTCCTCCAGGCTCAGCAGAGACTCGGGGGATCCCTTGATGAAGACCTGGACGGCGCCCATCTCGTGGGCCGCGGTGATCAGCCGATGCACCTTCATGCGCGACACCCTCAGCCGCTCGGCGATCTGTGCCTGGGTGTAGCCCCCCGCATAGGAGAGCCAGGCCGCCCGCAGGGCGAGGTCGGTTTCGCTGTGACTCGGGGGGGCGTTCTTCATGTTCGACTCTCTCCTTTGATATTTTGTTCGGCTACTGTTAAAAATAACGCTAGAGGAGGTTCTCGAGGCTGTCAAGGCGTTTCCCACCCTGCCACGACACGCTCGCAGGCCCTCGATACCGGGGCCGTCGGCACCACCCCGGACCCCGACCAATCAACGACAAAGCAGGAGGTCAGCGTGCTCAAGCTCGCCGCCAATCTGACGTTCATGTTCACCGAGGTGCCCTTCCTGGAGCGCTTCGCCCGGGCCCGGGCCGCGGGCTTTCGCTTCGTGGAGTTCCACAATCCCTACCCCTTCTGCGAGCGCCTCGAGGCGATCCGCGACGCCGCCACCCGGGCGGAGGTGGAGATCATCCATTTCAACCTGCCGGGGGGCGACTGGGAGGCGGGGGAGCGCGGCATCGCGGTGCTGCCCGAGCGCACCGCCGACTTCAACGAGGGGCTCGAGACCACCATCACGATGGCCGGACGGCTGGGTTGCGGCCAGCTCAACTGCCCGCTGGGCTATCCGCCACCGGACCTGCCCCGGGCACTGCAGCGCCAGACCCTGATCGACAACCTGCGCCATGCCGCCGAGGCCACGGCCCAGGCCGGCATCCGCCTGCTGGTGGAGCCGCTCAATCCCCTCACCCATCCCGGCTATCCGCTGGTCAACACCGCCCAGGCGGTGGCCCTGCAGGATGCCGTCGACCATCCCAACCTGTTGATCCAGTACGACGTCTATCAGATGCAGCGCTCGGAGGGAGAGCTCATCGAGACGCTGCGTCGCCACGACGAGCGCATCGGCTTCGTCCAGCTCGCGGACAACCCGGGGCGCCACGAGCCCGGCACCGGCGAGATCAATTACCGCTTCCTGTTCGCCGAGCTGGAACGCAGGGGCTTCGATCGCTTCATCTCCCTGGAGTACTCCCCCAGCGGCACCACGGAAGACGCATTGCACTGGATCCGGGACTACGGCATCCGGCACGCCTGAGCCCTGTCTGCCCTCGCGCCCACAATCGACCCCACCACCGGAGCACGCCATGACGACGCCATTCTGGGTAGGCACCAGTTGGAAGATGAACAAGACACTGGGCGAGGCCGCCGACTACTGTGCGGCCCTGCACGACGCCGAGCTGCTGCGCGATCCACGCCTGCAAGGCTTCGTGATCCCGCCCTTCACCGCCCTGAGCGAGGTATGCCGGGCGCTGGCCGACACGCCGGTGATGGTGGGGGCTCAGAACATGCACTGGGCCGATTCGGGCGCCTACACCGGGGAGGTGTCGCCGCTCATGGTCCAGGATTGCGGCGCCGATATCGTCGAGCTGGGGCATTCCGAGCGGCGCGAGTCCTTCAACGAGACCGACGCGGCGATCAACCGCAAGGTCAAGGCCGCCCTGGCCCAGGGCCTGCGTCCGCTGATCTGCGTCGGCGAGACCGCCGAGGAGCGGGAGCTGGGCGTGGCCGCCGACACCGTGATTCGCCAATGCCGGATCGCCCTCGGTGGCGTTTCGCCCCGCGACCTGGATCGCGTGCTGATCGCCTACGAGCCGGTCTGGGCGATCGGCGAGCACGGCACCCCCGCCACGGCCGAGGACGCCGGCTGGATGCACCGCCGCATCCGGGAGGCGCTGCCGACGACGGTGCAGGGCGTTCCCCTGCCGGTGCTCTATGGCGGCAGCGTCAGCCCGGACAACTGTGCCGAGCTCGCCGCCCTGCCCGAGGTCGCCGGCCTGTTCATCGGACGCAGCGCCTGGCGACCCGAGGGGCTGCTGGGGATCGCCGAGCGGGCGCTGGAGGTCCGTCGCGGCCTGGCGTGACCGTCGGGGGAGCATGAAAAACCCCGGCCAGGTGGCCGGGGGCGAGCAGCGCTTTGCTCAGGACGAGGAACGAGGGGCGGCGGTCGGGGCGTCAGCCCTTGACGCCGCCGGCGGTCAGCCCGCCGATGATCCAGCGCTGGCAGATCAGGAACATCAGGGTAATCGGTAGGCCTGACAACACCGCGGCGGCGGCGAAGTTGCCCCAGCGCTGGTTGTGGTCGGCCAGGTACTGCTGGGCGCCCACGGCCAGCGTCAGCTTGTGCTCGTCGACCAAGAGCACCGAGGCCATGGGGTATTCCATGATGCTCATCACGAAGGCGAGGATGAATACCACCATCAGGATCGGCACCGACAGCGGCAGCAGGATGTAGCGGAACGCCTGCCAGGTGCTGGCGCCGTCCACCATGGCGGCCTCCTCCAGCGAGCCGTCGATGGACTCGAAGTAGCCCTTGATGGTCCAGATATGCAGCGCCACGGCGCCCAGCGAGGCGACGATCAGCGAACCGTGGGTGTTGATGCCGAGTGCCGGCACCAGCTGGCCGAGGCGGTCGAAGAGCGCGTAGAGCGCCACCAGCGAGAGCACCGCCGGAAACATCTGGAAGATCAGCATGCCCTTGAGGATCGGTGCCTTGCCCTTGAAGCGCATGCGGGCGAAGGCGTAGGCGCTGGTGGTGGAGAGCAGCACGATCAGGGCCGACGACACCAGTGCCACCTTCACCGAGTTCCACAGCCACAGCAGCACCGGGAAGGGCGGCTGGACGACGCTGCCGTCGGCCCGCTCCCAGGGGATGCCGAAGGCCAGCGCCCAGTGCTCCAGGGAGAAGCGTTCGGGGATCAGGCTGCCGGTGGCGAAGTTGCCCTCGCGGAAGGAGATCGAGATCACCAGCAGCAGCGGGAAGACGATCAGCGAGACGAAGCCGATCAGGGCGAGATGCGCGCCAAGCCGTCGGGCGCGGATCGAACGGGGTTGGACCATGGCCATGGCGATAGCTCCTTTGATCGTGTGAATCAGACCTTGACCCTGGAGAGGCGCAGATTGAGCCACGACAGGCCCGCCACCAGCAGGAAGATCAGGGTGGCGATGGCCGCCGCCAGGCCGAAGTTCTGGCCGGCATCCTGGAAGGCGATGCGGTAGGTGTAGCTGACCAGCAGGTCGGTGGTGCCCGCCGGGGTGCTGGCGCCGAGGATGTCCGGGTTGCCGCCGGTGAGCAGGGCGATCAGCACGAAGTTGTTGAAGTTGAAGGCGAAGGCAGCGATGAGCAGAGGCGTGAGCGGCTTCAGGATCAGCGGCAGGGTGATGCGCATCAGGTTGGTGAGCGGCCCGCCGCCATCCACCGCCGAGGCCTCAAAGAGGTCGCGGGGGATCGACTGGATCAGCCCCATGCAGAGCAGCAGCATGTAGGGGTAGCCGAGCCAGGTGTTGACGACCAGCAGCATGGTGCGGGCCAGCCAGGGGTCGGTGAACCACTCGGGGCGGATGCCGAACAGCGTCTCGAGGATCATGTTCACCTCGCCGAAGTGCTGGTTGAACATGCCCTTGAAGATCAGGATCGAGATGAAGGCCGGCACCGCGTAGGGCAGGATCAGCAGCGTGCGGTAGATCGCCTTGCCCCTGAGCTGCTCCCACTGCAGCAGCGAGGCGAGCACGAAGCCGACGATCAGGGTGAAGAGCACGGTGAGGCCGGCGAAGGCGAAGGTCCAGACGAAGATCTGCACGAAGGGACCGCGGATGTCCGGGTCGGCGAAGATGCGAGTGTAGTTGTCGAGTCCCACTGCCACCGGCCACCCCGGCGTGATGCGCTCGCCGTCGTCGGCGACGAAGAAGCCGATCTCGGGATCCGGCGTCAGCACCCGGTCGTCGCGGCGATCATAGAGAGTGCCGTCCTCACGGGGTTCATAATGGTCGAGCATGGGGGCGAAGTGGCGCAGGCCCGCCAGGCGCAGCTCGAGCCCCTCCGGGGTGGTCAGGGTCAAGGCCTGCAGGGCACTGCGCGCCGCGATCACCTCGCGCATCGCCAGCGGCTCGCTCTCGGGGGCGGCATCGGCGGGCTGGATATCCAGGTGGTGCGCCGCTTCGTCACCGAGTTCGATGGGGCCGGTCACGAAGCGGTTGGCTTCCTCCAGGGCCGCCTCCGGCTCGCCGTCGGCCTCACCCTGCAGCTCGGTCTCGCCCTCGCGCTCCAGGTAGAGCCGCACCCGGTCACCCTCGCGATAGAGGCCGAAGGCGAAGGCGGCGCCCTCCTCCTGGTAGGTGCGGGCCAGCAGCTGGCCGCGCACCCGATCCTCGCTGAGCAGGTTGCTGGAGCTGTAATTGCTGAAGCTGATGCCGAAGGTATAGAGCAGCGGGAAGATCACGAAGACCCCGAGCCCCGCCAGCGCCGGAAAGATGTAGCGGTGGCTCATCAGGCTGCGCTTGGTGAAGACCACCGCCATGGCGGTGCCGAGCACCAGGAACAGCAGGGCGAACATCCACTGGCCGTTGAGATGGAAGGCCAGCACCAGCCATAGCAGGGCGATCACCAGGGTGGCGATCAGGGCGCGGCCGGCCCAGCGGGTGTAGCGTTCGGTGGGATGGCGCGAGCGGTGCCGGGGCAGGCCGCGGGAGGCGTTGGTGGTGTACATGGGCATGACCTGTGAAACGAGCCTGCAGGGGTGCCGGCGGGGGGCCGCCGGCGTTGCGTGGCGTGAAGGGCGTGCTTACTGGCGCATGCGGCGGGCTGCAGCGTCCAGGGCTTCCTGGGGCGACTGGCGGCCGCTGCCGATGTTCTGCAGCGCCGGTTCCATGGCGGCCCAGAAGGCGCCCATCTCGGGGATGTTGGGCATCGGCATGCCGATCTCGGCGTTGGCCAGGGTGGCAGCGATATTGGGATCGCTCTCCAGCGCCTCCTGGTAGGCGATATGGGCCACCGCGCCCAGCGAGCCGTCGGAATTGAAGGTGCGCAGCCCTTCCTCGCTGAGCAGGTAGTTCTCGAGGAACTCCACGGCCAGGAAGTCGTTGGGCGAGGCGGAGCTGATCATCGCCGTCATCACCCCGAACATCGGCCGGGCCCGCTCGTCGCCCACCTTGGGCAGCAGCGCCACGCCGAAGTCGATGCCGCTGCGCTCGAGGTTGCTCCAGGCCCAGGGGCCGCTGATCATGGTCGCCACCTCGCCGCGGTTGAAGCGGGTGTCGGCGAGGTTGTAGTCGGTGCCACGGGGCAGCACGCCGCTCTCGATCAGCTCGACCAGCAGTTCCGCGCCCTGGGCGGCGCCGTCGTTGTTGACCCCGATATCGGCGACATCGAAGCCGTCCTCGGTCTGGCGGAAGGGGTAGCCGCCGTTGGCCGCCAGCAGGGTCCAGCCGTAGTAGGGCTCGCTGTAATCGAAGAGGATCGCCTTCTTGCCCTGTTCGGCCAGTTCGGCGTCCAGGGCCGCCAGCTCCTCGAAGCTCTCCGGCGCCTCGTCGACGAGCGCCTTGTTGTAGATCAACCCCAGCGACTCCACCGAGATCGGGTAGCCGTAGGTCTCGCCGTTCCACAGGGCGGCGTCCCAGGTGAAGTCGAAGTAACGTTCACGGAAGCCGTCGCTGGGCGAGATCGGGGTGAGCAGGCCGCTCTGGGCCCATTCGCCCAGGCGGTCGTGGGCCCAGATCACGATATCCGGGCCCTGGCCGCTGCCGGCGGCCTGCTGGAAGCGGTCGGTGAGATTGTCGGGGTGGACGATCTCGATGGCGATGCCGGTGTCGGCGGTGAAGCGCTCGGCCACCTCGCGGATGCCCTCGGGGCCCTTGTTGTCGCCCATCCAGATGGTCAGGCGGTCGTCGTCGAAGGCCATGGCGGGCAGCGAGAGGCCGGCGGTGAGGGTCGCGGCCAGCAGGGGGAAGGCGAAGCCTTGGCGTGTGGTCATGTCGATAGCCCCATTATTGTTGTGAAGCGTCATGATGGAACGGCGTGCCTCTGCAGCGCGGCAGCGCCTTTTGTGATCGCATCAAGACTCGCCAATCCGTGGCGACGATGCCTCCTCCTCCCCCCGGTGGCAGGAGGCGTAAGGCAAGGGCGTAGGCCATGCTGTGGTCAGCCTGCCCCACGGTGGTGCGTCGCGCATGGCGGCTATACTAGGATGAAGTCAGCCGCACGAGGATCGGCCAGCCCGCCAGGAGGGCACTCCGCCGTGATCACTACCGGCAGGAGGGGAGGCGCGATACCGACGGCGGCAGCGTCCTGAAAGCGAGCCAAGGCTCCGCTGATGACACGCAACCACTCGAGCGGAGCCGGGAGTGAGCCGGCTTGATACGCGCAGAGAACGTCACCAAGCTCTTCGGCCCCAACCCGGCGTCGGCCCTGCCGCTGCTGGAAGCAGGCAAGGGCAAGAGCGAGATCCAGGCCGAGACCGGCCATGTGCTGGGAGTCCACGATGTGAGCTTCGCCCTGGAACCCGGCGAGGTGTTCGTCATCATGGGGCTCTCGGGCAGCGGCAAGTCGACCCTGATTCGCTGCATCAACCGACTGTTCGAGCCCACCGCCGGGCACATCTTCTTCCAGCACCCCGACGAAGGGGAGCTGGACATCACCCGGCTGTCGCCGGAGCGGCTGCGCCAGCTGCGCAAGTACCACATGAGCATGGTCTTCCAGCACTTCGCGCTCTTCCCCCACCGCTCGGTGCTCGCCAATGTCGCCTATGGCCTGGAAGTCCAGGGTCGGGCGCCGGCCGAACGTCAACGCCACGCCCGGGAGATGCTGGAGATGGTGGGGCTGGGCGACTGGGGCCACGCCTACCCGGCCGAGCTCTCGGGGGGCATGCAGCAACGGGTCGGGCTGGCCCGGGCGCTGGCCACGGATGCCAGGGTCCTGCTGATGGACGAGCCCTTCTCGGCCCTGGACCCGCTGATCAAGGTGAACATGCAGCAGGAGCTGAAGAAGATCCAGGCGCAGTTGGGCCGCACCATCCTGTTCATCACCCACGACCTCGACGAGGCGATGCACATCGGCGACCACATCGCCATCATGGAGGAGGGCGCCGTGGTCCAGCTCGGGACACCCGAGGAGATCCTGGTCAATCCGCGCACCGATTACGTCGCCCGTTTCGTGGAGCATGCCGACCCCACCGGGGTCATCACCGCCGGCACCATCGCCCTGCCCTTCGATACCCGAGCCTTCCCGCCGCTGGCACAAGCCGATGGGGTGAGTTTCGTCGCCAGCCGCGACTGGCCCGACCTGCAATACGGCCTGGACGACCAGGGTCGCCTGCGCCGGGCCAGGCTGGGCGACACGGAGCTGGAGATTCAGCCGCTGGAGACCGTGCTCGAATCCGGGGTCCAGGGAGCCCGTCGCGAAGACCTGCTGATGCAGTGCCCACGGGAGACGGTGTTGCGCAAGGTACTGCGCGGCCGCACCCGCTCCGCCCTGCCGGTCCTGGTGACCGAGCATGACGGCCGGGTCTCGGGACTGATCGACGAGCCGCAGCTGATCAGGGGTATCCTGGAGAAGCGCGGGCCGGCAGCCGGCAGCGAACCGCGGCCCGCCCGGGAGGAGGTGTCATCATGACCGAGATCCTCGAGTTCCTGCGCCAACTGATCGTCGACCCCTTCGGGTTGCTCGAGGCCCTGCCGGTGCGGCAGTGGATCACCGACGTGGTCAACTGGATCGTCGGCAACTTTCGCGACTTCTTCCGCACCTATGTCAGCCCGCCGGTGCGGGGCGTCATGGACTTCACCCAGACGACCCTGGCGGCCATCCCCCCCGGGCTGTTCCTGATCGGCATCTTCCTGATCGGCTGGCGGGCCGCCTCCTGGCGGGTGGGGCTGTTCAGCCTGATCGCCTTCGCCCTGGTGGGCTTCATAGGTGTCTGGGATGCCCTGGTGGTCACCCTGTCGCTGGTCGCCACCGCGGTGCTGTTCTGCACGGTCATCGGCCTGCCGCTGGGCATCCTCTGTTCGCGCAGCGACCGCTTCGCCAACGCCATGCGCCCGATTCTGGACATCATGCAGACCACCCCACCCTTCGTCTATCTGGTGCCGGCGGTAATGCTGTTCAGCATCGGCAACGTGCCTGGGCTGATCGCCACCATCATCTTCGCCATGCCGCCAATGATCCGCCTCACCAACCTGGGCATCCGCCAGGTGCGCCAGGAGTACATCGAAGCGGCGGTGGCCTTCGGCTCCACGCCGCGCCAGATCCTGTGGAAGGTGCAGTTTCCCCTGGCCATGCCGACCATCATGGCCGGGCTCAACCAGACCATCATGCTCGCCCTGTCCATGGTGGTGATCGCCGCCATCATCGGGGCCGGCGGCCTCGGCCTCGAGGTCTACGCCGGGCTCGAGCGGCTCAATATCGGCCAGGCCTTCGTCGGCGGCATCGGTATCGTGCTGCTGGCCATGGTCCTGGACCGCATCACCCAGGGGCTGGGTGAAAAGGGCCCCGGCAGGAACGGGCGCAGCGGCCCCTGACCGGGAAGGAGGTGACACGACCGCGCAGACGACCGATGACACCGGGACAGGGCAGCGATATCCCTGTCGTTCTCAACACGCAGCCTGTCGGATTTGACCGATCGTCGCGAGAGACACGGATTTCGCGGTAGCGGCGTCAAGTCCGACAGGCTGCCAGGGAGGCTGAAGCGATGAAATACCATGCCCGTACTTTGCGTCCGCTGAAGTGGGCCGTACTGGCCGCCGCCGCGGCCTGGGCCCTCACCGCCACCGAGAATACGGCTGCCGACCAACCCGGCGAGGGCGTGTCGGTGCAGCCGGCCATCGCCACCTGGACCTCGGCGGTGCCCGTGAGCTGGGTGTTCGTCGAGCTGCTCACGGAACTCGGTTACGATGTCCAGACCCCCATTTCGCTCTCCAACCCGGTCGCCTACCTGGCGATCACCGAAGGCGACGCCCACTACTGGCCCAACGGCTGGTTCCCGCTGCACAACCCGCAGCTGCCGGACGACTTCGACGACGTCGCCACCCTGTTCGATCCCCACTGCCCGGCCTGCGGCATCCAGGGCTACCTGGTCGATATCCCCTCGATCGAGGAGTACGAGATCAGCGGAATCGACGATTTCACCCGCGACGAGGTGAAGGCCGCCTTCGACACCAACGGTAACGGCAAGGCCGACCTGTTCGGCTGCCCCCCGGGCTGGGGCTGCCACGAGGGCATCAACGCCATGCTCGACAAGTTCGAGCTGCGCGACCATATCAACCACGTGGATGCCGGCTACGCCGCCAACTTCGCCGAGGCCCTGTCGCGCATCCAGAACGGCGAACCGGCGCTCTACTACACCTGGGGCCCCAGCGCCTGGCTGCTGTCGCTGGTGCCCGGTGAAGACGTGATGTGGATCAACGCCCCGGGCATCGTCGAGGACGAGGCCGAGCGGACTGAGGGTGTCGAGGGCGCGGTCAGCGATCCCGTCGAGATGGGCTTCGTGGCCGCCGATATCCAGGTCGCCGCCAACAACGCCTTCCTCGAGGCCAACCCGGCCGCCGCCGAGCTGTTCCGTCAGGTGCGGTTGCCGCTGGAGTGGATCAGCGAGGTGGATGGCGCCATGGACGAACAGGATCTCACCGACGACCAGATCCGTCCGCTGGTCGCCGAGTGGATCGATGCCAACCGCGAGATGGTCGACGAGTGGCTCGCCGCGGCCCGTGCCGCCGCCGAGTGACCCGGGATACCGGGCGTTCCGGGGCACCACGCCTCGGGCGCCCGGCTTCAGGGCGCGGCACGAGCCAACGACGCGTCAGGCGAGATGCGCACGATACCGCGCAGCAAGCGCCCGAGTATGTCGGAGCCCGTGAGGATCCGCTTCTCGTCGGCCCACAGCAGGATCACGTCCTCGTCGAGGACATCGTCTCCGCGGTGCGACGGCCGCACGCGGAAACGCCCGATCACCTCCCCCAGCGGGATGGCCGGGTCCTGCACCACGATGGGATGATGGCAGTGGGCCAGCGGGCGAAACTCGTCGGCATCGAACAGCGCCGCGCGCAGGAAGGCGTTCACGTCGACCACCAGCCGCGGCTTACCGGCCTCGTCCACCACCACCGCACGGCTCTTGCCACAGGCCTGCAGGCGGCGCAGGAAGGCATCGTGGCGGGTCCTTTCGATGTCGGGAAACACCGGGCGAGACCCGGCGAAGGGCAGGACGAAGACGCTGCCGGGGTCCAGCGGCTCCCCCTCGCGACCGAGTGGCACGTCGTCCAGGGTCAGGAAGTTCATGGCACCGCGCCCCTCGACCCGGTCGATCTCGGTCTCGGTAGCCTCCATGTGCAGCCGAATCAGCTGGTGCAGGTCACGCTCCCTGAGGAAGGGTAGCGCCTCGGCCCCCAGCCAGCGGTCCAGCACCCAGGAGGTGGGACGAGCCACCGGCCACAGCAGCCACTGGTAGACATGCATCATCGGCGCCAGCAGCGCCGCCATGCGCATGGCATGTCGCGAGCAGAAGGCCTGGGGCAGGATCTCGGCGCACAGGGTGATCACCACGGTGGAGAACAGGAAGGCCGCCACCGCGCCCAGCGCCGACCCGGAGAGCAACGCCAGCAGCACGTTCACCGCCACATTGCCCCACAGGATGGTCACCAGCAGAAAGTTGGCATCCTGGCGCAGCCGCTGCACCCGCCGGGCCCGCCGGTTGCCCTTGCGCGCCTCGAGTTCCAGTTCCAGCTTGCTGATCGAGAAGAAGGCGAGGTTCAACCCCGAGAACACCGCCGACTGGCTGAGGCAGAGGAGGATCCCGATCCAGGTCAGCACGGTCATGGCGATGGCGCTCCTTCGCTTGGCGGTAGCCTCAGCGAAGCATAACCCGAGAGCCCCGAACAGCTCAGCAGCAGGACTCGAAGCGACTTCCGGTAGCCCCGCCCGGGAAAGGCCGCCATCCTTGATCCAGCGCAGGCCCGGCCGGCCCGTTACTGGGCTAGAGTGGAGGTAGCGCCCGCATGGTACATGGCACGGCGGCAGTCAGTCGGGCAGGGCCAATCGGCGCGAGGTTCCCATGGACAAGAAGCACCAGATCAACATCTACTACATCTTCGCCGCCATCATCTTCTTCCTGCTGCTCCAGAACCTCTTCCGCAACGTGCAGACCGTCGAGCCGATCCCCTACTCGGAATTCACCCGGCTGCTCGAGGCGGGGCAGATCGCCGAGGTCGAGGTCGGCCCGGACCGGATCACCGGCACCTTCACCTCGCCCCGGCCCGATGGCCGCACCGACTTCTCCACGCAGCGCATCGAGCCGGCGCTGGCAGAGGAGCTGTCGCGTCATGGGGTCGTCTTCGACGGCACCCGCGAGAATCCCTTCCTGACCACGCTGCTCGCCTGGGTCCTGCCGCTGCTGCTGATCTTCGTCCTGTGGAGCTTCATCATTCGCCGGCTCACGGGGAGTCAGGGGCTCGGCGGGATGACCACCCTGGGCAAGTCCAAGGCCAGGGTCTACGTGGAGACCTCCACCAAGGTCACCTTCGACGATGTCGCCGGGGTCGACGAGGCCAAGGAAGAGCTGAAGGAGGTGGTCGCCTTCCTGCGCGACCCGGAGCGCTACGGTCGACTCGGCGCCCATGTGCCCAAGGGCATCCTGCTGGTGGGGCCGCCGGGCACCGGCAAGACGCTGCTCGCCCGCGCCGTGGCAGGCGAGGCAGGGGTGCCGTTCTTCTCGATCTCCGGCTCGGAGTTCGTCGAGATGTTCGTCGGGGTGGGCGCCGCGCGGGTCCGCGACCTGTTCGAGCAGGCCAGCAAGACCACGCCCTGCATCATCTTCATCGACGAGCTGGACGCGCTGGGACGAGCCCGCGGTGCGGGCATCCCGGGCGGGGGTCACGACGAGAAGGAGCAGACCCTGAACCAGCTGCTGGCGGAACTCGACGGCTTCGACCCCTCCTCGGGCATCGTGCTGCTCGCCGCCACCAACCGGCCGGAGATCCTCGACCCGGCGCTGCTGCGGGCGGGCCGCTTCGACCGCCAGGTGCTGGTGGACCGCCCCGAGCGCCAGGGCCGCCTCGCCATCCTCAAGGTGCATATCAAGCGGATTCACCGCCTCGCGGCGGATGTCGACCTCGACCACCTGGCCTCGCTGACGCCGGGCTTCACCGGTGCCGACCTCGCCAACCTGGTCAACGAGGCCGCCCTGCTGGCCACGCGCCGGGATGGCGAGTCGGTCACCATGGCCGACTTCACCAACGCCATCGAGCGCATCGTCGCCGGCCTGGAGAAGAAGAGCCGTCTGCTCAATGCCCACGAGCGGGAGGTGGTGGCCCATCACGAGATGGGCCACGCCCTGGTCGCGGCATCGCTGCCGGGCATGGACCCGGTACACAAGGTCTCGATCATTCCGCGCGGGGTCGGAGCCCTGGGCTATACCATCCAGCGCCCCACGGAAGACCGTTTCCTGCAGACGGCGAGCGACCTGAAACAACGCATGGCCGTGCTGATGGGCGGACGTGCCGCAGAACGCCTGATCTTCGACGAAGTCTCCACCGGAGCCGCCGACGACCTGGCCAAGGTCACCGAGATCGCCCGCCGGATGGCGACCCGCTTCGGCATGGCCGACGATGCCGGGCAGGTGGTCTATGAGGAGGAGCGCCAGGCCTTCCTGGGGGACATCTATGGCACGAGCCAGCCGCGGGAGTACTCGGAGGCAACGGCCAGGGAGATCGACCTCGCCGTGCGCCAGCTGGTCGACGAGGCCTATGCCCGGGCCACGGAGATCCTCGCCGACCGCCGCGCCGACCTGCTGGCCGGCGCCGCCCTGCTGCTCGAGCGCGAGACCCTGACGGCCGCCGAGTTCCCCCCGATGCTGCCCCAGCGCCCACGGCAGGATGCCCCGCCGCAGGAACGACGGATAGACACCCATGCCGACAGGGCCACCACCGGCCCGAGTGATGAGACCACCGACTGATCCGACGCTGCCAGCGCTTCCCCCAAGACGATCATGCCGCAGGCCATGGGCAGGCCGGCGAAATCCTGCCATTATCGACACCGGGTCATGACCCGCCATCTTCACGTCGACCGGAGTCACCATGGAGTGGAACCTCGCCTATCTCTGGCTGGCCATCGCCCTGCTGCTGGGCCTCGCGGAACTGATGTCCGGCGGCCTGGTGCTGCTGGCACTGGGCGTGGCCGCCGCCCTGACCGCCGGCCTGGCCGCCCTGGAGCTGTCGCTGCCCTGGCAGCTGCTGGGCATGGGCATCTTCTCGGGCCTGCTGGTGCCGCTGGCGGTGATGGTGATCCGGCCCCGGTTCTCGCCCCGTGGCGTGGCCTACGGCACCACCGGCACCGGCGTGGAGAAGCATCGCACCTACACGACCCTCAAGCGCGACTTCGACGGGGCCACCGGCATCAAGATCAATGGTGACTTCTACCGCCTGCGGGTGGTGGAAACCGGCGCCAGCGAGCTGCCGGCAGGCACTCGGGTGACCTTCAAGGCGTTCGACGGCACGACCGCCCTCGTCTCGCCCGTCGCCCCCGATTCCTCCACAACAAGCGTCTCATCCACACCACACAGGGAGCAGTGAACATGGACCTACCCATCAGCCCGGGCCTGATTCTCAGCCTGATCGTCGTCGTCATCGGTATCCTGATCATCGCCAAGGGGCTGGTGATCGTGCGCCAATCCGAAGTCATGGTGATCGAGCGCCTGGGGTCGTTCAATCGGCTGCTCGAGAGCGGGATCAATATCATCATCCCCTTCCTCGAGCAGCCCCGCGCCATCACCATGATCCGTTACCGGAAGATGGGCGATGACTATCACGCCATCACCAGCGACGAGGTCCGCATCGACCGCCGCGAGACGGTGATGGACTTTCCCGGCCAACCGGTGGTGACCACCGACAACGTTACGGTGACCATCAACGGCGCCCTCTACTACCAGATCATCGATCCCAAGCGGGCCGTCTACGAGGTCGAGAACATGAGCCAGGCGGTGGAGGTGCTGGCCAAGACCACCCTGCGTTCGGTGGTCGGCAAGATGGAGCTCGACAAGCTGTTCGAGTCGCGCGCCGAGGTCAACAACGAGATTCAGGCCGCCATGGAGGAGCCCGCCTCCAAGTGGGGCGTGAAGATCTCGCGGGTCGAGGTGCAGGACATCGCCATGCCCGAGGAAGTGGAGACCGCCATGCGCCTGCAGATGGCCGCCGAACGCAAGCGCCGCGCCACCGTGACCGAGGCCGAGGGCGAGAAGGCCGCGGCCATCGCCAAGGCCCAGGGCCAGCGCGAGTCGGCGATCCTCAACGCCCAGGGCGACAAGGAGTCGGCCATCCTGCGCGCCCAGGGCGAGCAGGAATCGATCAAGCTGGTGCTCAATTCCATCGGCGACAGCGAGGAGAACAAGCGCACCGTGGTCGGCTACCTGCTGGGCCAGAGTTACATCAAGGTCCTGCCGAACATGGCCCGGGAAGGGGAGCGCGTCTTCGTGCCCTACGAGTCCAGCGCCCTGCTCGGCTCCATGGGCATGTTCCGCGAGATGGCCGGTTCACCGGAAGACGCCGTGGCCAGCCACCTGAGGGCCGTCGGCAACCAGAGCGGCCTGCGCGGCGGCGTGGTCGGGGGGGCCGCCACGGGCGGCTGAGCGAATGCCGCACGCCGCGAACGCGAGGCAAGCCCTGGCCGATCGCGGCGTGCGGCGTGCCGGCGAAGGGCATAGCGGCCTCATCGATACCCGTCATGACCCTAGTCATAATCGATATTTCAATAATTAATGAACTCATGTAACAATGAAACACATGAACGATGAGCTGATGGTCAAGCGACTCGGCGCCCTGGCACATCCCGTGCGCCTGGCGATCGTGCGGGCACTGGTACGGGCCGGTCCCGCCGGCCGGCCGGCCGGTCAACTGGGGGAATCCCTGGGCATCGCGCCCAGCGCCCTGACGTTCCACCTGCAGAAGCTGGCCCACGTCGGCCTGGTCAGTTCACGCCGGGAAGGGCAGTTCATGATCTATAGCGCGGCTTTCAGCGACCTGCTCGATCTGGCGGATGGCCTGGTGGGCGCCTGCTGTGCCGACACGCCCGAGGCGTGTGGCCCGCGCTGCCCCACGGCAAGACGGTGACGTCGGCTCGCTCACGCCCATTCGGATCGAGGAGTTCAGCATGCATGATGTCCAACCATCCGGCCGTTCCTGGCCACGCGCCATCGGAATCGGGCTGATCGTTTCCCTGCTCACGGCGCTGGTGATGGGTACCCTGATGGGGCTGGGGGTCTCCCCCTTCCCCCAACCGCCCTCGCTGGCCTTCGCCGAAACGCTCCTGGCACGCAGCCTGCCGCTACCCGTCGGCTTGCTGTTCCACACCGTCTACGTGACCTTCTGGTGCGTGGTGTTCGTGCGTTTTTTCCCGCAACGCAACATCAAGACGGCCCTGGGGCTTGCCGCGGCGCTGTGGCTGGTGATCCTGGTGATCTTCTTTCCGGTGGTGGGCTGGGGGATCGCCGGGCTGGGTATCGGTCCCCGGCTGATTCCGGCCTCCCTGCTGCCACACCTGCTGTTCGGGATCCTGCTGTGGGGACTGGACGCCTACCTGCCGCGCAAGCCCACCGACACGACATAGGCCATGGCACCGATGACTCCGATAGCGACAGAGACGCTGCGCGCCTGGCAAGTACAGGGCCGCGAGTTCGTGCTGATCGATACCCTGCCGGCGAAGAGTTTCGCCAAGGGCCACCTCCCGGGGGCCATCAATATCGTCTCCGATGACATCCTGGCGCGGGCCCCGGCGCTACTGCCCGACAAGCACATCCCCATCGTGGTCTACTGTGCCAGCACGACCTGCAAGCGCGCCGGCCGATCGGCCGAGCGCCTCGAACGCCTGGGCTACACGCGGGTATACCACTATGTCGGCGGCAAGCGAGACTGGGAAGCCGCGGGCTACCCCTTGACACCGATCTCCGACGAGACCGCCTGACGGCGGTCCGGGCTCATGGGACAGCCGTCAGGTCGGCGGCGCCCCCAGGCGGCGGATCATGATGGTCACGTCCTCTCCCCGGTAGTTCAGTGCCTCGTGATCCCGCCAGCCCAGCCGGCGGTAGAGCGCCTGCCGATCCGGGGTGAACAGGTAGCAACAGGCGAGGCCGCTCGCCGCCACCTCGGCCTCGACCCGCCGGACGAGGCACGAGGCGATGCCCTGCCCTCGCCTTTCGGGCAGCACGAACACCGACGCCAACCAGGGGGTGAGCCGACGACGCACGCTCATGTCGTCGGCCACCAGGCTGGCCGTGCCCACCGGAGTCGCTCCCCCCCTCTCGTCATCGACCAGGGCCACGAACACCGACGGCACCCCGGCCGGGCCGCACTCCTCACGCAGTCCCACCCGCCGCGAGGTCGGTGTCTCGCCAGGCGTCAGGTGACCCCACTCGGCATGGGTCCAGGCCGCCACGGCGGCGATATGGGGCGAGTGGGGGCTCAGCCGTTCGATCCGCGGGGTGGCCGTCATCGTCGTCACTCCGTTGCATGTCGGCCCAAGATAACAGAAAGGCACCGGCCTGCCAGCGGGCGGACCGGGGCCTGGCGCGATAGTCGTCTCAACCCAGCTGGAAGGGATAGACGCTGCCCAGCTTCAGGATCCGGGCGAGTTCGTCCAGAGCGGTAAGTGTCTCCACGGCGAGCTGCGGATCGGCGAGATCCTCCGGTGCCAGGCGGTCGCGGTAGTGGCGCTCGACCCAGGCGGTGAGCTCACCGTAGAGCGCCTCGTCGAGCAGTACCCGGCCGGAGAGTGCGGCACGCTCGGCCTCGCTAAGCACCACCCGCAGGCGCAGGCAGGCGGGGCCGCCGCCGTTGCGCATGCTCTGCTTGACGTCCTTGACCACCACCTCGGCGATGGGGTTGTGGCCCGCGAGCAGATGATCCTGGAGGGTGCGCCACACCGCCTCGCGCTCCTGGCACTCGCCGGGCACCACCAGGGTCATGGAGCCGTCCGGGTTGCTGAGCAGCTGCGAATTGAACAGGTAGGACGCCACGGCATCGTCCATGCTCACCGCTTCCACCGGCACCCGCACCGGAATCAGGGGCGTGGCGAGCTTGGCGCGCAGCTCATCGAGCACCGCCTGCTCGTCGAGGAAGGCCAGCTCGTGGTAGAGCAGCACCGGGCCATTGCCCACCGCGATGACGTCGTTGTGGAAGACCCCGGCATCGATGGCGTCGGGGTGCTGCTGGGCGAACACCGTCTGGACCTCGGTCAGGCCGTGCTGGCGGGCCACCGCCTGGCTCGCCTCCAGGGTCTGGCGGGCCGGGAACCGCTTCGGTGCCACGCTCTCCTGCGCCCCCCAGCCGAAGGCCTCGCGGCCGTAGACGAACAGGTGTACGCCGGGCTCGCCGTGACCGTCGCAGAGCCGGGTGTGGTTGGCCGCCCCCTCGTCGGAAAACGCCGGGGTCGCGGGCAGCACCGGGTGATGGGCGAAACGCGCCTCGTCACGAAAGATCGCCGCCAGCACCCGGGCAGTGGTCGCCGGCTCCAGGAAGCGATGGAAGCTCGACTGCAGGTTGGCCGGGGTGAAGTGCACCCGCCCATCCGGGGCGTCGACGCTCGGCGTGACGGTGGCGGCATTGGCCGTCCACATGCTCGAGGCCGAGCAGACCGCCCGCAGCAGCTGGGGCGCCTCGCCCGCCGCCCGGGCCAGCACCTTGGCATCGCTGCCGGCGAAGCCGAGCGAGCGCAGCGCCCCCAGGTCCGGGCGCTGCTGGGGCGGCAGCACGCCCTGGGCGTAGCCGGCGTCGAGCAGCGACTTCATCTTGGCCAGGCCCTGCAGGGCGGCCTCCTTCGGGTTGGCCACCAGTCCCTCGTGGGTCATGGAGGCGACGTTGCCCAGCGCCAGACCCGAGTAGTTGTGGGTCGGCCCCACCAGGCCGTCGAAATTGACCTCACGGTAGTTCATAACACGACTCCCGGCGGCAGTTGATCGGGTAGATGCAGGTCTTCACTCTCCATCGAGGCCACCGGATAGGCGCAGTAGTCGGCCGCATAGTAGGCACTCGGGCGATGGTTGCCGCTGTCGCCCACCCCACCGAAGGGGGCGTCGCCGGAAGCGCCGGTGGTCTGGCGGTTCCAGTTGACGATGCCGGCCCGGATGCGCAGCAGGAAGTCGTCCCAGTCGGCGCGCTCGCCGCCGATCAGGCCGGCGGAAAGGCCATAGCGGGTGTCGTTGGCCAGCCGGATCGCTTCGTCCCAGTCGCGGTAGCGAATCACCTTGAGCAGCGGGCCGAAGTGCTCCTCGTCGGGCACCGCCAGGCCGGTGACGTCGATCAGCGCCGGCGTGAGCAGGCTGGTGCCCTCCTCGAGGCGCGCCATGCGCGACAGCACCACCCCGCCCAGGGTCTCCAGCTCGTCCTGGGCCTCGAGCAGGCCGTCTGCCGCTTGCGGGCTCACCAGGCCGCCATAGAAGGGGGCCGGCTCCGCGAACTGGCCGGCGACCCGCAGCCGCGAGATGGCGTCACTGAGGGCATCGAGCAGGTGATCGCCGACCTGCCCCTCGGGCACGATCAGCCGCCGCGCACAGGTGCAGCGCTGGCCACCGGACAGGTAGGCCGACTGCAGGATGGTCAGCACCGCGGCGTCCTGGTCGGGCACGTCCTTGATCACCAGCGGGTTGTTGCCGCCCATCTCCAACGCCAGGATCTTGTCGAACCGGCCGGCAAGCTGCCGATGCAGGATCCCGCCCACCCTGGCGCTGCCGGTGAACAGCAGGCCGTCGATGCCGGGATGGCCGGCGAGCGCCTGGCCCACCGGGGCGGCCCCCTGCACCAGGTTGATCACGCCAGCGGGGAGCCCGGCCTCCTGCCAGCACTGCAGGGTGAGGTCGGCGGTCAGCGGGGTCTGCTCGCTGGGCTTGAACACCACGCTGTTGCCGGCCAACAGGGCCGGCACGATATGGCCGTTGGGCAGGTGGCCGGGGAAGTTGTAGGGGCCGAACACCGCCATCACGCCATGGGGGCGATGCCGCAGCACCGCCGCCGCCTCGCCGAGATCGCGACGGCGCTCGCCGGTACGCTCCTGATAGGCGCGGATCGAGATCGCTACCTTGCCGATCATCGCCCCCACCTCGGTGCGCGCCTCCCACAGCGGCTTGCCGGTCTCGTGGGCGATGGCCGTGGCCAGGTCCTCGCGATGCGATTCCAGTACCCCGCGGAAGCGCTCCACCAGCGCCTGGCGCTGCGCGAACGGGGTGCGGGCCCAGGCCGGGAAGGCCCGCCGCGCCGCGTCCACCGCCGCCCCGACCTGCACCTCGCCGGCGGCGTTCCCGTCCCACAGGCGCTCATCGGAAACCGGGTCGTGCTTGGCGAAACGCTCGCCCTCGCCTTCCTGCCAGTGGCCACCGATCAGCAATTGCCGTCTCGCCTTCATCACGCCTCCTCCTCGCTGTCCAGTAGGCGCAGGGTATCGCCCGCCACGACCTCGAGCCGCCGCGCCTCTTCCTCGCTCAGTGTCACCACGCCATGTGCGTCGGGCCCGCGCCCCACCCAGGCGGACCGGAAATCCGCCATGCCGGTGGTCGCCGCCAGCCAGCGGGGGCGCGGGGCGGCGGGCTCGGCGCCCGCCTTGATCTCCACCCGGCACTGGCGCGACAGACGCACGCCGCGTACGTCGTCGATGTAGGCCTCCACCGTGGGGCCGCCGTCGAAGATGTCGATATAGCCTTCCCAGCGCAGGCCCTCCTTCTTCAACATCGCCAGTGCCGGGCGAGTCTGCTCGTGGACCTGGCCGATGCAGGCCCGTGCCTCATCCGAGAGGAAGGGGGTGTAGATCGGGAACTTGGGCATCAGCTCGCCGATGAAGCTCTTCTGCCCCAATCCCGTCAGGCGATCCGCTTCATCGAAGTCGAGCGGGAAGAAGTGACTCCCGAGGCAGTGCCAGAAGGGGCTCCTGCCCTGCTCGTCGAAGACGCCGCGCATCTCCGCCAGCACCTTGTCCGGGAAGCGGTCCCGGAACTCGGCCATGAACAGCCAGCGCATCATCGACAGCAGGGCGCCGTTGCGCTCATGTCGATGCTCGGGCCCGCGGTACGCCTGCCGCAGGAACAGCGAGGCCACCTCGGCATCGCCGGTGTGGTCGGAACTCAGGAACAGCGTATCGATGGTGCGGTGCATGTCGAGCTGTACCGAGGAGTGGGCCAGGGTGCCCAACCGGTAGTGATAGAAGGGCACCTCGCGCCCCACCTGCCCCTCGATGGCACAGCAGCCGGCCAGCCGGCCCTGGGCCTCGTCCTCGAGCACGAAGAAGTAGAGCCGCTGGTCCTTGGGGGTGCGTTCCTCGAAGGCACTCACCGCCAGGGCGATCTTGGCGGCCAGGAAGTCGCGGTTGTCGGGCAGCGAGGTGAAGCCCACGCCGGTTTCCCGGGCCAGGGCCTGCAGGTCGTCCAGGTCGCCTTCGGCAATGGGTCGAATGCGCATCACAGCTCCCCCTCGTCATAGCCCGGGTCGTGCTCGCCCGCCCCCGGCAGCGCCAACGGCGCGGCGAGCACGGCACGTCCCTCCTCCACCCCCAGCAGCTCGGCGTGTTCGGGCGAGAGCATCAGCTGGCCGGTGGGCGACAGCGCATAGCGCGCCACCACGCAGCGGAAGTCCGCCAGGCGCTGGTTGGCGACCATCGCTGGCTCGGCATCGGGCAGCGCATGCTCCGGGCGGATGCGCACCGGATGCCAGGCGGCCCGCCGGAAGCTGGCGAGCCGCTCGCGCTCACCCTTGATCACCGGGCCGGCATCGAAGATGTCCACGTGACGCGAGCGCAGGAAGCCCTCGGCCAGCATCTCGGCCAGGGCCTCCTCGTGGTCAGGGTGCTCGCGACCGATGGCGGCCCGGGCCTGGGGGGTGAGCAGCGCCAGGTAGAGCGGGAACTGCGGCATCACCTCGGCGATGAAGCTCTTCGAACGCACCCCGGCCAGGTAGTTGATCTCCTGGTAGTCGCGCACGAAGAAGTGGCGCCCCACGCTGTTCCAGAACGGCGATTCGCCACCGTCGTCCAGGAAGCCGGGGAAGGCCATCGCCAGGATATCGGCGAAGCGCTCCGGGTACTGGGCGATGAACATCAGGCGCGCCCGGCGCAGCAGGCTCTCGGCACTGGTCCCCTTGTAGCGCGGATCCAGCGACAGGGCGCACAGTAGGCTCGCCTCGGAGACCTCGTGGGAGAGCGCCAGGGTCTGCACCTCGCGACGCACGTCGAGCTGCTGCGAGGCGTGGATCAACGTCTCCTGGCGATAGGTGTAGTAGGCCTCGCGGGCCCCGGCCTGGGCGCGCACGGTGGCGGTGCCCACCACCTCGCCGCGCTCCAGGTCCTCGAGCACGAAGGTGTAGTGCTCGTCGCCGGGAAACTCCACCTCGTGGCCGAAGGCCTGGCGAGAGCGAGTGATGCGCTCCTCGAGGCGGTCGCGGTGGGCCGGCAGGTTGGTCAACCGCGGGGTGGCGGTTCCGGCCAGCCGCTCCAGGGCCGGCAGGTCGGCCGGGTGGACGGGACGTACGACCAGCATGGTGGGGCCTCCGGATCGGGATGCATCGTCTTCCATGGCGGGGCCGCGGCTCACTGCGCCGCCACCAGTCGCGCCACGGCCCGTTCGAGGCGCGCCATGCCTTCCGCGATGTCGGCCTCGGGAATCACCAGCGACGGCGCCAGGCGCAGCACGTTGGGTCCGGCGATCAACGCCATCAGCCCCTCCTCGAGGGCCAGAGGCAGGATGTCCTTGGCCCGCCCTTCATGGTCGGGCGCCATCTCCGCCCCGATCAACAGCCCCATGCCGCGGATCTCGCGGAACACGCCGTGCTTGCGGTTGATCGTCTCGAGGTGCTCGCGGAAGAGGTCGTGGCGCTGCTTCACACCCGCGAGCACCTCGGGGGTATCGATGAATTCGACCGCCGCGAGCGCCACCGCCGAGGCAAGCGGGTTGCCGCCGTAGGTGGAGCCGTGGGTGCCCAGGGTGAAGACCCCGGCGACGGCATCGGTGGTCAGCATGGCGCCCACCGGGATGCCACCGCCCAGTGACTTGGCGCTGGTCAGGATGTCCGGCGTCACGCCGTACTGCTGGTAGGCGTAGAGCGAGCCGGTACGGCCGGCGCCGGTCTGCACCTCATCGAAGATCAACAGGGCGTCGTGGGCATCGCACAGGTCGCGCAGCCCCTGGAGAAACTCCGGCGTGGCGGGCACGATGCCGCCCTCGCCCTGCAGCGGCTCGACCATCACCGCGCAGGTGTCATCGTCGATCAGGTCGCGAACACTGTCGAGGTCGTTGTACTCGCCGTGGACGATGCCGCCGGGCACCGGGCCGAAGCCGGCGGAGTACTTGGGCTGGCCGCCGACGCTGACGGTGAAGAGGGTGCGACCGTGGAAGGACTGCGCGAAGGAGACGATGCGGTGCTTGTGCTCGCCATGACGGTCGTGGGCCCAGCGCCGCGCCAGTTTCAGGGCCGCCTCGTTGGCCTCACCGCCGGACGAGCAGAGGTAGACCTTGTCGGCGAAGGTGCGCTCGACCAGGCTACGGGCCAGGGCCAGCGCGGGTTCGTTGGTGTAGACATTGGACAGATGCCAGAGCTTGCCCGCCTGCGCGGTGAGGGCCTCGACCAGCACCGGATGGCAATGGCCGAGAGAGTTGACGGCGATGCCGCCAGCGAAGTCGATGTATTCGCGCCCCTCCTGGTCCCACAGGCGGCTCCCCTCGCCGCGCACCGGGATCGCCTTCTGGGGGGCGTAGTTGGGCACCATGTAACGGTCGAAGTCGGCGCGGGTCGGGGTCTGGCTCATGTCGGTCTCCACTCCATCGGTCAGGAATCACTGGATGAGACTCGAGTATAGGGAGCGGCGTCGTGGGAAGCTTTCAGCAATGGGACCCCAACTTGTGAAAAAGCCGCGGGGGAAACGACCGGGCCGGGCCAGGTCGCCCGATGCCGCCGGTTCAAGTCGCCCGATGCCGCCGGTTCAAGTCGCCCGATGCCGCCGGTTCAAGTCGCCCGATGCCGCCGGTTCAAGTCGCCCGATGCCGCCGGTTCAAGTCGCCCGATGCCGCTCCGGCCGTGGCGAAATGGTGCACCAGACCCCGACGACGACCACCAGGCCGCCGATGACCTGGGCCGGCAGGATGCGCTCCCCGAGCAGCCACCAGGCACCGAGCATGGTGAAGACCGGCAGCAGGTTGAGGTAGATCGACGCCCGGGTCGGCCCGATATCGGCCAGGGCGCTGTTGTAGAGCAGCAGCGCCACCACCGACGGGAAGATGCCGAGATAGGCCAGCCCGGCCAGTTCCTCGCGGGTGAGCCGCGGGATCACCTGCCAGGCCCCTTCCATCAGGGCGATGGGGGCGAGCGCCAGGTTGGCGACGATCAGCATCACCAGCAGGCCGCCATAGCGCGGGAAGCGCGCCATGTGCTCCTTGACCAGCAGCGAGTACCCCACCCAGACGAGCACCGCGAGCAGCATGATCAGGTCGCCGGGGTTGACCCCGCCCGGCATGGCCACCATCCCGCTGCCGGCGGTGATGACGGCGATGGCCCCGGCCAGCGACAGCGCCACGCCGAACCATTGCAGCACCCGGAAGCGCTCGCCGAGCAGCAGCACGCTCAGCAGCAGGGTCACCACCGGGATCAGGCTCTCGAGGATGGCGACATTGGTCGCCGTGGTGAACTTCAGGGCGGCATAGATCAGCGCATTGAAGAAGGCCACGCCGGAGAGCGCCAACCCCAGCAGCGGTCGCCAGTGACGCCGGAACACCGGCCAGCCGCGCCTGGCCTGGTACCAGCCCAGCGGCAGCATGACCAGCAGGGCGATGAAGACCCGGCCGAGGGAGATGGTGAAGGGAGGCAGTGTCTCCAGCGCCTTGCCGACCAGGATGTTGCCGGCGAAGATCACCACGACCAGCAGCAGGAACAGATGGGGCCTCAGGGCAATCAAGCAGCCTCCCGGGGCGGATGCGTGTTCAGGACAGACGCTCTTCCCGCGGCGTCATGCCGAAGTGGTTGCGGTAGGCGGTGGAGAAGTGGGCCGCCGAGGAGAAACCGGTCTGCAGGGCGATCTCCCCGGCGGGGCGGTCGCTCTCGCGCAGCAGCTTGCGCGCCTGCTGCAGCCGCAGTCCCAGGTAATACCGGCTCGGCACCGCCTGCAGGTACTTCTTGAACAACCGCTCGAGCTGGCGCCGCGAGATGCCCAGATGCTCGGCAAGCTCATGGGTGGTGAGCGGCTCCTCGATGTTGGTTTCCATCAAGGACACGGCCTCGATCAGGCTCTCGGGGGCATGGCCCAGCCGCGAGCGCAGCGAGACCTGCTGGGGCTCGTCGCCCATGCGGATGCGCTCGAGCACGAAGTGCTCCGACACCCGCTCGGCCAGCTGATCACCCTGCTGGCTGCCGATCAACGTCATCATCATGTCCATGGCCGCGGTGCCACCGCCACAGGTCAGACGGTCGCGGTCGATCTCGAACAGCTGCTGGGAGAGCCGCACCCGGGGATAGGCGCGGGCGAAGGCGTCGAAGCGCTGCCAGGGCAGCGTGGCCCGGTAGCCGTCCAGCACCCCGGCCCGGGCCAGCACCTCGGTCCCGCCACCGATGCCGCCCAGCATCACGCCCCTGGCCGCCAACCGCTTCAACCACTCGAAGAGGGACTCGGGCACTCCCGACGCCAGTGGCCCCGAGGCACAGACCAGCAGCAGGTCGAGCCCGGCGAAGGCCTCGCCGGCCTGCCCATGGGGCAGCAGTACCTGCTGGGAGCCGCTGGTCACTGGGCGGGCGTCGAGGCCGAAGGTGGTGAGGCGATAGAGGGTCCGGCCGGCGAGCTGGTTGGCCACCGCCAGTGGCTCGGTGGCGCAGGCCTGGGCGAGCAGCGAGAAGCCGGGCAGCACCACGACACCGACGTGCCGCGTCAGGGTCGGCGTGCGCGAAGGAGAAGCGGAGTCGGACATGCGAAGCGGAGCCTTGGCCGGG
Organism: Halomonas sp. LMYGS-3; assembly: GCF_059509875.1. Classification (NCBI taxonomy): domain Bacteria; kingdom Pseudomonadati; phylum Pseudomonadota; class Gammaproteobacteria; order Oceanospirillales; family Halomonadaceae; genus Halomonas; species Halomonas sp. LMYGS-3. The sequence goes on from NZ_JCAKFQ010000021.1 coordinate 35,451, forward strand.
CAAAGGCTTATCTTACCCAAGGCCGGAGCGAACCACAGCCCCGCCGCGCAACGGTTCGGGATCAGGCGCTACCGGGACGGTCGGCCCGGTAGCGGGAGGTCAGTCGAGGCCGCCGCTGAAGATCAGCATTGCCGCCACCACCAGGCCGAGGACGACGATGACGATGGGCAACACGCGATGGAGCCCGTGGGAGGGGGCCTTCGCTTCGGGTTGCTCTTCATCCGGCTCGGGGTTGTCATAGTCCTCCGGAGTGCGCTGTCCCATCACGTGCGCGCGTTCTTCCTCCGGGGTCTTGCTATCCCTGGTATCCATACGGACCTCCTGCTCATCCCGTCGATGGGTGGCAAGGCACGTGGCCGACGCGACGCCGGGTCAGGGTGCCCGCCTACAGGTTTACGACATCGAATTCCACCACGGGATCCACATCGGCGTCATAGTCCACGTCGTCGCGCTCGAACCCGAACAACTTGAGGAATTCGTGCTTGTACCCAGCATAGTCGGTTATCTCGAACAGGTTCTCGGTGGTCACCCGCGGCCACAGGGCCTTGCACGCCTGCTGGACATCATCGCGTAGCTCCCAGTCGTCGAGGCGCAGGCGGCCGGCCTCGTCGGTGGCCATCCTGCCGCCCCGCCCTTGAGATGAATAGAGACGCTCCCCGAACAGGCGGTTGAGCTGCTCGATGGTGCCCTCGTGCAGGCCCTGCTCCTTCATCACCTTGTAGACCATGGCGATGTAGAGCGGCATCACCGGGATGGCGGCACTGGCCTGGGTCACCACCGACTTGAGCACCGCCACGTTGGCTCCCCCCCCGCTGGCCTTGAGCCGGGCGTCGATCTCGCCGGCGGCCCGGTCGAGGTCCTCCTTGGCCTTGCCCAGGGCGCCGTGCCAGTAGATCGGCCAGGTGATCTCGGTCCCGATGTAGCTGAAGGCCACGCTGCGGGCGCCAGGGGCCAGCACGCCGGCCTTGTCCAGGGCATCGATCCACAGCTCCCAGTCCTCGCCGCCCATCACCGCCTTGGTGTCCTCGATCTCCTGCTCGGTGGCCGGCTCGACCTCGGCCTCGATGATGGTGTCCTTGTTGGTGTCGATGGCGGTGGCACGGTAGGTTTCGCCGATCGGCTTGAGGCTGGAGCGCTTGAGTTCACCGCTGTCGGGCAGCTTGCGCACCGGCGAGGCGAGCGAATAGACGACCAGGTCCACCTGGCCCAGGTCCTGCTTGATCAACTCGATGGCCGTGTCGCGCGCCTCGTGGGAGAAGGCGTCGCCGTTGATCGACTTGCTGTAGAGCCCATCGGCCTTGGCGAACCTGTCGAAGGCGGCGGCGTTGTACCAGCCGGCGGTGCCGGGCTTCTTCTCGGTGCCCGGCTTCTCGAAGAACACGCCGAGGGTGTCGGCACCGTAGCCGAAGGCGGCGGTGATGCGAGCCGCCAGGCCATAGCCGCTGGACGCCCCGATCACCAGTACCTTCTTCGGCCCGGCACTCTTGTCCAGGCCACGGGCACGGGTCGTCTCGATCTGCTCGAGTACGTTCTTCTCGCAGCCGACGGGGTGGGTGGTGGTGCAGATGAAACCGCGAACCTTGGGTTTGATGATCACGACAGACCTCGCTGATGGGTGTCGGGCAGGGCACCGGGCCTCGCCCGTTGATTCGGATTGGCAGTGGCCACATTCTAGCGACCGTGCCCCATCCTGTCCGCCCTTGAGCCGCGCTCTCTGCTGGGGCAGGATGCACTTCCCGGGCACGACCTCTTGCTGGAGGCACGATATGGATGCACAGACCCTGGTCGACGAGCGCGGCGAACTGTGGCTGACGCTGGCATCGCTGTGGCTCGAACGCGAGCCCGGCGAGCGCGACTATGCCCACATGGTCGAGGTGATCGAGCGCCACGAGCTGACGCTGCACGAACTGGAGTGGGTCTTCCGTCTGGAACTGGCGCCGGTGCTGGCGCGCCATCAGATGTCGGTGGCCGGCGAATGGCGCCAGTTCGACGACCACAAGCTGATGAAGCAGCTGGTGGCCCACAACCTGCGCCTCAAGGGCTGGCGCCGCAAGAGCTGGGCGCTGTTCTCCGGGCTCACCACCATGATGACGCGTCACCGCTGGAACGAGCTGATGGTGCGGCTGATGGTCGAGCGCGGCGAGATGCCCTGACCGAACGACCTTCAGGGCTCATCGAGGGCCTTTTCCAGGGCCTCTCTCAGCTCCGCCTCGCCGTCCCGGGGCGAGAAGCGGCGAATCACCCGGCCATCGCGGCCCACCAGGAACTTGGTGAAGTTCCACTTGATCAGGGTGGTTCCGAGCATCCCAGGCGCCTCGTGCTTGAGTTCCACGAACAGCGGGTGAGCGTCGGCGCCGTTGACCCGGACCTTCTCCATGAGCGGAAAGCTGACCCGGTATTCCCGCTCGCTGAAGGCGCAGAAGTCCAGCGCCGACTCCGGCGTCTGGTGGCCGAACTGGTTGCAGGGAAAGGCCAGGATGGTGAACCCCCGGTCGCGATAGCGGCGATAGAGCCGCTCCAGCTCCCGCAACTGAGGGGTGAAGCCGCAGCGACTGGCCACGTTGACGATCAGCAGCACCTGGCCGCGCAGGGCACCGAGGTTGAAGGGCTCACCGCGATAGTTGCGGCATTGATGGTCATGAATGGACATGATCGAAACTTCAGCCGTGATGAGACCAACGATGCCACGCCCGCAGGCCGGACGCCAGCCTCTCCCCTTCTCGGGCGCTTTTCTCGCCAGGAATGGAGCGCCACGAAACGCGCCCCTGGCAGAGCGCCTCACGACGAGGCGGGTATCCCGCGCCGCCTGAGACGCCGACGCACCTCGGCCACTCGGCGGGCCAGTCGACGTTGCCGCTCGCGGCGCTCCGCTCTTCCCAGCGGGGCATAGGCCAGCCGTTCGAGATGGCGGGCACACTCCTCCAGCGCCGGGCCAGCCGCTCCCGCCCGAGGAGCGATGCGCCGCAGGTGCGCCGCCGGGGACTCGCCGGGTGCCGGCCCCAGGCCCCGCCGCGCCAGCCAGGCCTGCAGGGCCAGCAGCAGGGCCCGTTCATCGCGACCGTGCCGATGCTGCCGCCAACCCCAGCGGAGCAGCCACGCCAGCCCAGCCAGCCCTCCCGAGGCGGCCAGCAGGGTCAGGCCGGCCGTCAGCCTCCCCCGCCCCGGCGAGATCTCGACGAACCAGGCCCAGAGGGCCTCGAGTCGCTCGCCGATCCGCCCCATCAGCGCGGCGCGCGATGCGCGCTGATAGCCGATCACCCCGCGCTGCCAGCGATACTCCAGGCGCTCCCACTCCAGGCGCAGGGGGTTGGCCCAGCCCAGCTCCCGCAGACGCAGCGACGAGAAGGGCGCATCGGCGAGGAAGGCCTCCCGACCGTCGCGGATCGCCTGGGGCCCCTCCTCGATGCGTTCCGGGGCGATCGCCGCGGTGGGGTCCAGGCGCTGCCAGGCCCCGTCCAGCCACACCTCGGCCCAGGCATGGGCGTCGTAGTCGCGCACCGTGAAGTGACCGTCGGGATGCCGCTCGCCGCCCAGGAAGCCGACCACCACCCGGGCCGGCATCCCCACCGCCCGGGCCAGTACCACCATCGCCGAGGCGTAGTGGGTGCAGTAGCCGGCGCGGCTCCCGAACAGGAACTCGTCGACCCGGTCGGCGGAAGTCAGCCGTGGTGGCGAGAGCGTGTAGCGGAACGGCGCCTCACCGAAGCGCGCCATCACCGCGGCGAGGAAGGCGTGGGCATCGCCGCCACTCTGGCGCCACAGATGCTCGGCCAGCTCCCGGCTGCGCGGATTGCCCTCTGCCGGCAGCATCGCCTGCCAGGCGGGCCCGGCCGGATCGGGGCTGGACGGTGCCGCGCCACTGCTCGAGAGGCGCAGCAGGCTGCGGGAGCTCAGCGGCATCGTTCCCTCGAGGGTGCCGTCGGCGAGAAAACGCTGTCGGCTGTCGCTGATCAATGGCGTCCCCAGCGAAGGTCGCCAGGGCCGGCTGTCGGGTTCGAGCAGCAGTTCGGCGGTGAAACGGGGCGTACCCCCCGCCTCCCAGGGGGAACGCTGCCCCTCCTGTACGAAGTGCTCGACCGGGCGTCCCAGGGCGGTAGAGAGCTCACGCGGCGTGGCTCGGTACCAACGGATGCCGTCGAAATGGGAGAGGGTATAGACCCGCCAGTAGCGCTCATGGGGGGACGGCTCGCGACCCTCGAAACGCGCCCGGAAGGCCCGGGCATCGCTGCGCGACAACTCGGCGATGTCGCCGGGAGCGATCTCGTCGGTGAGGCCGGTGGAGGCCCGCTCCATCTGCGGCAGGCTCCACAGCGGCCCGACCCGCGGAAAGGTGACGAACAGCAGCGCCATCAGCGGCGCCGAGAGCCCCAGCAACCAGAGTGTCTCCCGCCACGCCTGGCGTGCCCCGACGGCACCGCTCAGCCACACCAGTGACTGCACCAGCCAGGCCAGCGCCAGCAGGGCGGCACCGGACATGAGGAGGCCCTGGTCGTGCAGGAAAGCCACGGCAGTAGCGATCATGCCGATCATCACCACCACCCGGGCATCGCGGCGGTCGTGGGTCTCGAGCAACTTGAGCAGATAGACCCCGAGCAGCAGGCCGATCAGGCCATCCATGCCGTACAGGGTGCCGAACTCCAGCCATAGCACCACCAGCAGGCCTGCCACGGCGGTGAGCCGCAGCAGCATGCCGGCCCGTGGCAGGCGGCGTCGCAGCTGCAGGTATCGGTAGCCCGCCACCGCGACGGCGAGCCCGGCCAACCAGGCCGGCATCCAGGGCAGATGCAGGAGCAGCACCAGGCACTGGCCGACGAACAGTTGACGCAGCATGGCCGCGCTCAGGGCGCGGCCGTCGGCCAGCACCGCCGGGGCCGAACCGAGGCCCTTCCCGGCGCGGCGGCGACGCATCAGCCCGCCGCCCCCGGGTCCGGATCGAAGCGCGCCAGCGCCTCCAGGGCCAGCCGCCGCTGGCGGGTCCCCTCGCCCTGGGCCAGGGTCAGGCCGGGCAGGCGCAGTCCAAAGCGGTCACCGGCCCGATGGTGGGCCAGCACCCGGGCACAGAGCACGGAGAGGCGTCGCTCGACATCGCCCTGACAGGCGTCGTAGTCGAGCCACAGCTGCTGGCGAGGCGGCACGCTGAAGGCCTTGGCGGCAAGCACGCCGGTGCGGCTCCACTGCTTCCAGGCCAGCCGGGCGGGGCTGTCACCGGGTTCGGCGCGGCGTAGTCCGGCGAAGTCGCTGGCGTCCAGGCCGGGGCCGGCGCGGCGGTGCATCGGCTCGTCCTCGCCGAGCGGGCGGGGATAGACCAGCAGCCGGTCGCTCGGTTCGAGCCAGGCCAGTGCTCGCACCAATCCCAGTGGCCAGCGGCTCTCGATGCGCAGCAGGGGGAGCGGCTGCACCCCGCGACGGGGCGCCGCCAGCGCCAGGGTGGTCTCGCCACGCCCCTCGGGCAGTTCCGCCCGCGCCGAGGCCTCACCGGCATGCAGCGCCAGGGCGCTCCGCGACCGCCCACCCTCCAGGCTCACCCCGAGGCGGGCCTCCTGTCCGGCGAAGACCTCCTCGGGCAGGCGCAGGGCGACCCTCACCCCGAGCAGGTTGCGCCAGGTTCGCAGCAGCGCCACTACCCCCAGAGAGAACAGCCAGAACGCCAGCGCATAGGCGAGGCTGTTCTGGTAGTTGATACCGAACAACACCAGTACCACCACCAGCACCACCCAGCCCAGCCCGAAGCGAGTCGGCAGCAGGAACAGGCGCCCCTGCGGCAGGGGCGCTTCCAGCGGCGCCGTCAGGCGACCGAGCCAGCGCCGGCGCAGGCGTTCCCGCCAGCTCGCGGCGCCCCGCACCGACATGGCGACGCTACCCCATCACCGGCACGCGGGCGAGCAGATGGCGCGCCAGGGCCTCGCCCTCCTCGCGCCGCCCGCTGCTGAGCCGATGCCCTGCCACCGCCACCCAGACCGCCTGGACGTCCTCCGGGAGCACATGGTCACGCCCTTCGAGCAGCGCCCAGCCCCGGGAGGCCTGCAGCAGCGCCAGCACGCCACGGGTGGAGAGCCCCCAGGCCAGCTCCGGGTGCTCGCGGCTGGCCGTCGCCAGCGCCTGGACATAGTCGAACAGCGCCTCGGCCACGTGGATGTCGGCCAGGCGTGCCTGCCAGGCCAGCAGCCGCTCGGCATCGAGCAGTACCGGCAGCGACGCCAGCTTCACCCGACCGGCCTGGCCGCGCAGGATCTCCCGTTCGGCACGGGGGTCCGGGTAACCCAGCGAGAGCCGCATCAGGAAGCGGTCGAGCTGGGACTCCGGCAGGGCGAAGGTCCCCGCCTGCTCCTGGGGGTTCTGGGTGGCGATGACGAAGAAAGGGTCGGGCAGCGAGCGGGTCTCGCCCTCCACCGTCACCCGCCCCTCCTCCATCGCCTCGAGCAGGGCGCTCTGGGTCTTGGGCGTGGCACGGTTGATCTCGTCGGCCAGCACCACGCCGTGGAACACCGGGCCGGGATGGAAGGTGAAGCATGCCTCGCGGGGATCGAACACCGAGACCCCCAGCACGTCGGCGGGCAGCAGGTCGCTGGTGAACTGCAGGCGCTGCATGTCAAGCCCGGTGACCCGTGCCAGGGCCTGGGCCAGGGTGGTCTTGCCCAGGCCCGGCAGGTCCTCGATCAGCAGGTGGCCGCGGCACAGCAGGCAGCAGAGCGCCAGGCGCACTTCCCGGGACTTGCCGAGCACCACCCCCTCCAGGGCAGCGATCACCGCCGCGAGGCTGTCGATACGTGCCTGGCGATTCATGGCACCGGCTCCAGACCCTCGGCCGCGAGCAGCGCCTCCACCGCCTGGCGGGTGTCGGGCGTCACCCCCTCCAGGGCAAGGGCCTCGGCGGGCGGCAGCCAGAAGGCATCGGCGACCTCCTCGGCCTGCAGCGTCAGGGGGCCGTCATGATCGACCCGAAAGAGGCTGCCGAAGATATGATGGCCGCCCTGGGCATGGACGAACTCCAGCACATGCTGCAGCGGCACGCCGCGAATGCCCAGTTCCTCGGCCAGTTCGCGGCGTGCCGCCACATGGACCGCCTCGCCGGCTCCCACCACGCCACCGGCGGCAAGGTCGAGCCCGCCGGGGAAGACCTCCTTGGTCTGGGTGCGGCGTTGTACGCAGATCTCGCCACGGCCGTTGCGCACCACGATGTAGGTGGCCCGATGCCAGAAGCCCAGGCGGCGCATCTGCACCCGGGGAGCGCTGCCACAGGGACGGTTGCGGGCATCCACCAGTTGGATGCTCTCGTCGGCGATGAGCGGCGCGGGCAGCGCCTCGGGCCGGAAGGCGTCGGTCATGGCATTCTCCCTGCGAAATGTCTTCAGCCTAACCAGTCCCGCCGACAGCGTCACGCGCGTTGACCCGGCGGCGCCCGCCCACCATGCTCGAAAGAGGCAGGCACCACGGAGCGCTCGCCCATGTCCGACCATGCCCCCCGCGCGCGACTGGCCACCCACGAGGTGACCAATCAGCCCCTCCCCGCCGGAGATCGCGACCTGCTCGCCTCGGATCTGCCCCTGCGCGAGGCCCTGGCCCGGGACGCCCCCGACTGGGTCGCCAGGCGCCTCGCCGCCCTGGGCCGCGAGACGGGCAGCGAGCGGGTCCAGGCGCTGGGCGAGGCGGCCAATCGTCACCCGCCGGAGCTGCGGCTCTTCGACCGCCATGGCCGACGCCTCGACGAGGTGCACTACCACCCCGCCTACCACGAACTGATGCACCTGGCCATCGACCACGGCTGGCACGCCGTGGCATGGCAGGAGGAGGGCCGCGGCGGCCACCAGGCCCATGTCGCCGCCCTCTACCTGCTGACCCAGGCCGAGCCCGGTTTCTGCTGCCCGATCACCATGACCCACGCCGCCATGCCGGTGCTGCGCCAGTCGTCACGCCTGGAGTCACGCTGGGCCAGCGGGCTGCTGGCCTGGGATTACGACCCCCGCGCCCTGCCCGCCGCCGACAAGAGCGGGCTGACCTTCGGCATGGCGATGACCGAGAAACAGGGCGGCAGCGACGTGCGCAGCAATTCCACGCGAGCCGAACCCCTCGCTGCCACACGAGCCGACCCCCTCGCCGCCACGCGAGCCGAATCCCTCGCCACCACCCGTGCCGCCCCCGCTGTCGACGGCTGGCGGCTGACCGGCCACAAGTGGTTCTGCAGCGCCCCCATGTCCGACGCCTTCCTGACCCTGGCCCGCAGCGACGAAGGCCTGAGCTGTTTCCTGGTGCCGCGCTTCACCCCCGACGGCGAGCGCAACGCCATCGAGCTGCAGCGGCTCAAGGAGAAGTGCGGCAACCGCGCCAACGCCTCGGCGGAGATCGAGTATCGCGGCGCCTGGGCCGAGGCAGTGGGCGAACCGGGCCGCGGCGTCGCCACCATCCTGGCCATGGTCCAGCAGACCCGCCTCGATGCCGCCACCGCCCCGGTGGGGATGATGCGCCAGGCGCTGGGCGAGGCGTGGCGCCACGTCCGCGAGCGCCACGCCTTCGGCCGCGCCCTGGCCGAGCAGCCGCTGATGCGGCTGGTGATCGCCGACCTGGCACTGGAGGTCGAGGCCGGCCTGGCGCTGGTGATGCGCACGGCGAGGGCCTTCGACGGCATGGCCCAGGAGCACGAGCGCGCCCTGGCCCGGGTGCTCCCGGCATTGGCCAAGTACTGGCACAACAAGCGGGGGCCGGGCTTCATGGCCGAAGCCATGGAGTGCCTGGGTGGCATCGGCTACGTGGAGGAGACGCCGCTGGCCCGGCTCTACCGCGAGGCGCCGGTGAACTCGATCTGGGAAGGGTCGGGCAACGTGATCTGCCTCGACCTGCTGCGGGTGTTCTCGCGTCACCCGGAGGCGGTGGCCGCGCTGCGCACGGAACTCGCCCAGGCACAGGGCCAACAGGCCGACTTCGACCGCGCCCTGGCCGGGCTGGAACGCGACCTGGTCCGCCCCGCGGAGGAGCTCGAGTCCCGGGCACGCTGGCTGACCCAGCGCCTGGCCCAGTGTCTGCAGGCTTCCCTGCTGCTGCGCCATGCCCCGACCGAGGTGGCCACGACCTTCTGCCGCGCCCGGCTCGGTGACGAGGCCGGACCCGCCTACGGGATACTGCCCAGCGACGCACCACTGGCGGCGATCCTGGCGCGGATCGGCAGTTGAGTGCGAGCGAGCTCGGGGATCGCCTCGGCCGGCACCGGCCGTGACAGGCCGAAGCCCTGCACATGGGTGCAGCCGAAGCGCTCGAGCAGCGCCAGACAGCTCAGCTCCTCGACCCCTTCGGCCACCACGCGGATGCCGAGCCGGCGACCGAGCAGGGCCACCGCCTCGACGATGGCGGCATCCTGGGACTCCTCGTGCAGGTGACGCACGAAGCTGCGGTCGACCTTCAGCTCGCTGATCGGCAACAGCTGCAGCCGCGACAGCGAGCTGAAGCCCACGCCGAAATCATCCACCGAGACTTCCATGCCGTTGAGGTGCAACCGGGCGGCGACCTCGCTGCCCAGCAGCTCGTCGTCCATGGCCGCGGTCTCGGTGATCTCCAGCACCACCAGCGGCGGCTCGCCCGGCGCACGGTGCCGGGTCAGCGCCAGCAGGTCGGGACACATCAGGTCATCGGCGGTGACATTGACCGACAGCGACAACAGCAGGCCCATGCCGCTCCACTGTTCGGCATCGGCCAGGGCCTGCTGCAACACGTGACGGGTCAGGCGCTTGCTCTGGGCGGGGGTGAGCAGCGGCAGGAAGCTGGCCGGCCCGAGCAGCCCGATCTCGGGATGGGCCCAGCGCACCAGCGCCTCGACCCCGCTCAGGCGGCCCGAGGCGAGTTCGAACTGTGGCTGGTAATGCACGGTGAGCTCCCGTCGCTCGAGGGCCCGTTCCAGCTCCTCGGAGCTGAAGACCGGGTCGCCCTCGACCTCCGCCGGCGCCTCGCGGCCGACCCGCAGGCTACCGAGCCGCTGGCGTAGCTCGGGCAAGCGCATGGGCTTGTCCAGCGAGCCCAGCATCTGCAACCCCAGGGTCCGGCCGACGCGCTCGGCGATGCGCACGATCTTGCGCTCCACCCCACTGAGCAGCAGGACCCGCCCCCGATAGTCGCGCTCGGCCAGCCGTCGCAGCATGGCGATGCCGTCCGGCTCGCCGAACTCCAGACCCATGACCACCAGTTGCGGCTGACACTGGGCGATCTCGTCCAGCAGCAGGGCTCCCTGCCGGTAGTAGCGACTCTCCATGCCCAGTACGTGAAGCTGATGCGACAGGACGGCGGCCACGTCGGGGTCTGTTTCCAGAACCACCGCCAGTGCCCGCGTCTTGTTCGACAGATCGTTCATCGGCAGGATTTCCGGTCAGGCAACAGGCTTGAGCGTAGCACCGACACCGGGAGGAGACACCTGCAGAAACTGCCCTGTATCAACGTTCCCGTCATGAGCCGCCGAGCGGTCCGGCCACCACCCGCAGTGCCAGCGCCAGCAGCAGCACCCCGGTGATGCGATTGATCCAGTGGGCCCGGGTCTGCAGCCAGGGCAGTACCCGGGAATGCGACAGGCTCACGGCCACCAGCACGTACCAGCCGCCATCGATGACCATCGCCGTGAGTACGATGACGGCCTTGGCCGCAACACTCATCTCCGGGGTGACGAACTGGCTGAGCAAGGCGACGAAGAACAGGATCAGCTTGGGGTTGCCCAGCGCCACCAGCACACCCTCGCGGGCGGCCTGGCGCTGGGTGGTAGCCATGGCGGACGTCTCGAGGGCCCCGGCGCGCCCGGCGCGCAGCGCCTTGAGGCCGAGCCAGGCCAGGTAGCCGGCCCCAGCCCAGGTGATCGCCTGGAACAGCAGAGGAAAGCGCACGACCAGTGCCCCCAACCCCCACACGGTCAGCAGCGCATAGAAACCGACGCCAAAGGCATGGGAGACCGCCGCCGCCACGCCCGGCGCGCGCCCGCCCCCCAGGGTGTGACGCAGTACCAGGGCCAGGCTGGGGCCCGGTGACATGGCGCCCATGGCACAGATCGCCACCAGAGACATCCATAATGAAAAGGGCATGCACCGCCTCCTGAATCCCGGGCATTGCCTGAAAGGTCGGCAAACGCAGGTCGTGTCATGACGGCATCGACCAACAAAAACAGCCCCCCACCCGCGCGAGGTGAAGGACTGGCGTCGTCTTGCATCATAGGGCTTTGGTCCCGGCTTTGATAGCCCTGCCGGGGGTACACCCGTCAGGGAGGAACGGCATAAACGATCTCTGGACACGCACCCGCCAAGTGAGCGAAGCGGCCCTGGCCAGCGGTGTGCTGCAGCCCATCGCCACCGAGTGCCTGACGCTGCACGAGCACGGGGTCCCCTTTGCGATCCGGGTCCTCGCCAGCCTGGCCGACAAGGAGCGGGCCCGGGAACGGCTGACCCGTGCCGAACGGCAGGATGTCGATCCCTTCCTGCCGCCCGACCCGGCGCTGCTGGTCAGCGAAGCGGGGCCGGCGCACCTCTGTGTGCTGAACAAGTACTGCGTGATCGAACACCACCTGCTGCTGGTCACCCGCGCCTACGAGCCCCAGCATCGGGCGCTGAATGCCGCGGACTTCGCCGCCCTCGCGGCCTGCCTGGCCGACGGCCCGGCCCTGGCCTTCTACAACAGCGGCCCCGAGGCCGGGGCGAGCCAGGCACACAAGCACCTGCAGTTGCTGCCACGCAGCGACGCCATGACGCTGCCCTTCGAGCCGCTACTGACGCGGGCGGCCACGCGGGGCGCGTCCGTCGCGCCCGAGCTGGCGTTCACCCACCGGCTCGTCGCGCTGCCCGACGGGCTGCTCGCCCGACCGGCGCAGGCGGCGGGCTGGCTGCATCGGTGTTATCGGGAGCTGCTCGAGGCGCTGCAGCTGGCGGTGGACGCCGACGGCAGCGTGACGCACCCCTACAACCTGTTGCTGAGCGAGAGCTGGCTGATGCTGGTCCCGCGCCGGCGCGAGCGGGCGGGGACGGTCTCGATCAACGCCCTGGGCTTTGCCGGTGCTCTGCTGGTCAAGCGTCGGGAGCAGGCCGAGGAACTGTGGCGCGCGGGGCTGATGCAGGCCCTGGTGTCGGTGGCCGGCTGCCCCCGAGATACCGCTCTCGGGAGCACCCGATGCGGCGGCTCACGGCGCCCCTCGCCGACCGGAAAGCCGAGGAACACAGGGTAAGGGAACAGTGTTTACAAACACTGTTTTTATACTACCCTGAGGATAGGAACCATGTCAGGCGCAGGCTCGACTCCCGCCGGCAACAGGCCGCAAGAGCCTCGCCTGCAGATCAGGAAAGCACCCTGCGCCAGCACCCGGCACAGGTTGCTTGAGGAGGGAAGCCGTCATGACCATCAGCCTTGTCATCCCGCTCGCCCCCAACTGGCAGCACGTCCATGCCGACTGGTGGCAGGACGATCAGGGCAACGACATCCATCGCGTCGAGATCGATGACGACGCGCTTTACCACTGCCACCTCGCCGGATCGCCGCTGCCGTGGGATGCCGTGGCCACCAGCCTGGACGAGGCCATAGCAGTCACCTCGAAGGCCTCTCGGCATGGCCGGCGGGCAACGCCGCGATGCTCCGCCAGGCCGAGGTAGCCGGCCCGGGTAAGCGCCTGGAGCAGCGGCGGGACGTGCACGACCAGCGCCCAGACCGCCGCCAGGGCCATCCCGTGTGAAAATGGCAGGCATCACCGCCTGCCCCCGGCACGCTCCGAAAAGTCGGCGAACGCAGCCGTGTTGTGGAAAACCTAACGGTGAAACTGTCCTTCCCGCTCCGGCTGCCACAGGATGGCATCGATGCGCAGCCTGGCCTCGCCGCCATCGGGCAGCGGCCAGTCGATGACATCGCCGATGCGCAGGCCGATCAGGGCCGCCCCCACCGGCGCCATCACCGAGATGCCATCCTCGCTGCCGGCCAGCGAATGCGGATAGACCAGGGTACGGATCATCCGACGGTTGCGGGTCAGGTCGGTGAACTGCACCCGGCTGTTCATGCTGACGACATCCTCGGGGATATCCTCGGGGTCCAGCACCTCTCCCCGCTCGAGCTCCTCTTCCAGGCACTCGGCGACAAAACGATCCTTCTCGCCCGCCTGGTCGATCAGACGTTGCAGCCGCTCGGCATCGAGCCGGTTGATGATAATGGGGGGACGCGACGACATGGGAACTCCTCGAACCGATCAACGGTATCTTGATGCTGTGCTTGCCAGCCAACGAAAAACAGCCCTCCCCCCGAAGCGGGGGAAGGACTGCGATGCCCCTACACTACGCCATTCCGCCGCACCTGGACAGCCCGACAGCCTCCCGGCGACTGCAATCCCACCGACGGTGCCGCTACACTGTCGGCACACCCCGCCATGGAGCGCTTCATGCACGTCCGCACCTTCGCCTTCGCCCTGATGCTGCTGGGATTCGTTCTGGCGGTCTTCGGCTGGCTGACGACCAACCCTGCGGCGTTCGTGGGGCTCACCCTGATCGCTCTCGGCGTGATCCTGCTCTGGACCCGGAAGCGCGATGAAACATGAAGTCACCGATGAGCCGCCCCACGAGCATCCGGCGGACCTGACCGGCCTGCTGGCCCGCGTGCAGCAGGCCGGCCAACGGCAGGAGAGCGTCAGCCTGGACGCCGTGCTCGACAGCGTGGGCCGGCGCTCCTTTGCCCCCTTCCTGCTGCTCGCCGGGCTGATCACCCTGGCCCCCATCGTCGGTGACATCCCCGGGGTCCCCACCCTGATGGCCCTCCTGGTCGTGTTATCGGCGGTGCAGCTGCTGATCGGCCGAGAGCACATCTGGCTGCCACGCTGGCTGCTGGAGCGTCGGGTCCCCCGCAAGCGTTTCGTGCAGACCCTGCGCTGGATGGAGCGCCCGGCACGCTGGGTCGACCGCCTGCTCAAGCCACGGCTCACCCGGCTGACCCGGCCGCCGGCCCACCTGCCGGTAGCCCTGACCTGCCTGCTGATCGCCCTGGCCATGCCGCCCATGGAACTGGTGCCCTTCACCGCCACCGGCGCCGGCCTGGCACTCACGCTGTTCGGCCTGGCGCTGCTCGCCCATGACGGCCTGCTGGCCCTGTTGGGGTATCTGCTGACGGCGGGCACCCTCGGCGTGGTGGTCACCACTATTGTCTGAAGGCGCAGGTGAGGAGTGACACGAGTCACGAAACGAAGGAAAAGGACAGGGAGAAGATACAGAATGGATGGTACCGGCGGTCGGACTCGAACCGACAAGGGCTTGCACCCGGCGGATTTTGAATCCGCTGCGTCTACCAATTCCGCCACGCCGGCAGCGCGTCGCATTATACGTGGCGGGCGGATCAGGTCAATCGGGACGCCTGACTTCGCGCGCGCGAAACGGTATCCTAGGCGGCTTGTCCAGACGGTCCAGTCGCCGTCGCCTCGTCAACCTACGCCTTTCTCGAGTCCCCGATCCGCATGCAGCGTGCCGATTTCCATTACGAGCTTCCCGACGAACTGATCGCCCGTTACCCCTCCGAGCAGCGCAGCGACTGCCGCCTGCTGTGCGTCGACGGCGTCACCGGCGCGCGGGCCCACCGCCGCTTCCCCGATCTGCTGGAACTGCTCGAGCCCGGCGACCTGCTGGTGTTCAACGACACCCGGGTGATCCCGGCGCGGCTGCACGGCCACAAGGCCAGCGGCGGCAAGGTGGAGATGCTGCTCGAGCGCCCGCTGGACGCCCACCGCGGCCTGGCGCACCTGCGCTCGAGCAAGTCGCCGAAAGCGGGTGCCGAGCTGATCTTCGAGGGCGATATCCGCGCCGTGGTGGAGGGCCGTCGCGATGCCCTGTTCGAGCTGCGCTTCCTCGGTGAGACGCCGCTGATCGCGCTGCTCGAGCGGCACGGCCATATGCCACTGCCGCCCTATATCGACCGCTCCGACGAGCTCGCCGACCGCGACCGCTACCAGACCGTCTATGCCCGCCGCGATGGCGCCGTCGCCGCACCCACCGCCGGGTTGCACTTCGACGAACCGTTGCTCGAGGCCCTGACCGAGAAGGGCGTGGAGAGTGCCTTCGTCACCCTGCACGTGGGCGCCGGCACCTTCCAGCCGGTGCGCGCCGACGACATCCGCGAGCACCGCATGCACAGCGAGTGGATCGAGGTGAACGAGACGGTGTGCGAGCAGGTGCGCGCCGCGCGCGCCCGTGGCAACCGCGTCATCGCGGTGGGCACCACCAGCGTGCGCTGCCTGGAGAGCGCCACGAGCCCCGACGGCGAGATCGCTCCCTTCAGCGGCGAGACCGACATCTTCATCTACCCGGGTTACCAGTGGCGCTGCGTCGATGCCCTGATCACCAACTTCCACCTGCCGGAGTCGACCCTGCTGATGCTGGTAGCGTCCTTCGCCGGTTTCGACAATGTGATGGCCGCCTACCGCGAGGCAGTGAGCGAGCGCTATGCCTTCTTCAGCTACGGCGATGCGATGTTCCTGACCCGCAAGAGTTCCTGACCCCCAGACGCGCCGAGTTCGATATCGAGATGCCCATGCGTAATGAATGCTTCATGTCCTTCGAGCGGCTGGCCAGCGACGGCCGGGGCCGTCGCGGTCGCCTCACCTTTCCCCGAGGCACCGTCGAGACCCCCGCCTTCATGCCGGTGGGCACCTACGGCACCGTCAAGGGCATGACCCCGGCGTCGGTGGAGGAGATCGGCGCCGAGATCATCCTCGGCAACACCTTCCACCTGTGGCTGCGCCCCGGCATGGAGGTCATCGAGGCCCACGGCGACCTGCACGACTTCGCCCAGTGGAACAGACCGATCCTCACCGATTCCGGCGGCTTCCAGGTCTTCTCGCTGGGCGCCATGCGCAAGATCACCGAGCAGGGCGTGCACTTCCGCTCGCCGGTGGACGGCGCCAAGGTGTTCATGGGCCCCGAGGAGTCGATGGCGGTACAGCGCTCGCTGGGCTCCGACGTGGTGATGATCTTCGACGAGTGCACCCCCTACCCGGCCACCGAGCAGGAGGCCGAGTTCTCCATGCAGCGCTCGCTGCGCTGGGCCGAGCGCTCCCGCGAGGCCCACGGCGCCTCCCCCGCGGCGCTGTTCGGCATCATCCAGGGCGGCATGTACCCGGCGCTGCGCGAACGCTCGCTGGCGGGGCTGCTGGACATCGGCTTCGACGGCCTCGCCATCGGCGGCCTTTCCGTGGGCGAGCCCAAGGAGGAGATGATCCGGGTGCTTGACTACCTCCCCACCTGGATGCCCGAGGAGATGCCGCGCTACCTGATGGGCGTGGGCAAGCCCGAGGACCTGGTGGAGGGGGTGCGACGCGGCATCGACATGTTCGACTGCGTGATGCCCACCCGCAATGCGCGCAACGGTCACCTGTTCACCGCCCAAGGCACCGTCAAGATCCGCAATGCCAAGCACCGCCACGACACCCGCCCCCTGGAAGAAGACTGCGACTGTTACACCTGCCGGCATTTCTCCCGGGCCTATCTGCATCACCTGGATCGCTGCGGCGAAATGCTCGGCTCGATGCTCAACACCATCCATAATCTGCGCCACTATCAGCGCCTGATGGCCGGTTTGCGCGGTGCCATCGAAGCGGGTACATTGGCGAACTTCGTGGAAGGCTTCTATGCGCAGCGCGGGCTGCCGGTACCTCCCGCTCCGAATTGATCCACGGTCGGCACCCGGGGCATGATGCCCCGTGCCGACCGTGGACCCGTCTCAGACGACTCGCTTCCTAATTTCCGTTTCTGACAACCCAGGAGACACATCCAGATGCTGGACTTCTTCATTTCCCCGGCCATGGCCCAGGACGCCGGCGCCGCCGGTGGTGGTATCGCCCAGATCGTCATGCTGGTCGGCTTCGTGCTCATCTTCTACTTCCTGCTGTGGCGCCCCCAGGCCAAGCGGGCCAAGCAGCACAAGCAGCTGATCGGCAGCCTCTCCAAGGGCGACGAGATCGTCATCGGCGGTGGCATGCTGGGCCGTATCACCAAGGTGAGCGATGACAGCGAGTTCATCCGCATGGAGGTCGCGGATGGCACCGAGGTCAACGTGCAGAAGAATGCCGTGGCTGCCGTGCTGCCCAAGGGCACCATCAAGTCCATCTGACCCGGGCCTTCTCGGTCTCGCCGGATGCGGCCTCCCCCGTATCCGGCGAGGCCGCCCTTCGGCCACCGCAATGGAACTCGCCGGTGGCCATGACGTCATCACGTCAGCCTCCTATTGTCAGCAACCAAGGGCAGGGCCCGCATGCTCAACCGTTACCCCCTGTGGAAGTATCTGCTGATACTTGTCGTACTCATCGGTGGCCTGGTCTATTCGCTGCCCAACCTCTTCCCCGAAGACCCGGCGGTGCAGATCAGCAGCGCCCGTGGCGATGCCACCGTCGATGCTCGCCAGCTCGCGCGCATCCGGGACTCCCTGGATGAGGCCGGTATCGATATCAAGGCCGTGGAGAGCGAGGACACCAGAGTCCTGATCCGCCTCCTCGATGCCGATGAGCAGATCAATGCCCGCGACCGTATCGCCGCCCTGCTCGGCGATGAGTATGTCGTGGCCCTCAACCTGGCCGAATCCACCCCGGCCTGGTTGCAGTCGCTCTCTGCCTCGCCGATGACCCTGGGCCTCGACCTGCGCGGCGGCGTGCACTTCCTGCTCGAAGTGGACATGGACGCGGCCCTCGAGCAGCGCCTGGAAGTCAATGCCAGTGCCATGCGCGAGCTGCTGCGCGGCGAGCGCATCCGCTACCGTGACACCGAGATCGATGGCCGCACCCTCTCCATCGCCTTCACCAACGCCGAGGATCGCGATGCGGCACGGCGACTGATCAGCCGCGAGTTCCCCGACTTCGAGTACGCCAGCGAAGGCGAGGAGCGTGGCGCTCGCCTGGTCATGACCATGACCGAGCAGGCGGTCGACGAGCTCCAGGACTACGCCATCAACCAGAACCTCACGACCCTGCGCAACCGGGTCGACGAGCTGGGCGTGGCCGAGCCCATGGTCCAGCGCCAGGGCCCCGCCCGCATCGTGGTCGAGCTCCCCGGTGTGCAGGATACCGTAGCCGCCAAGCGCGTGGTGGGCGCCACCGCCAACCTGGAGTTCCGCCTCGAGGCGCGTCCGGATACCCCGGAGATCGAGACCGAGACCTTCAGCTTCCGCAACAACGAGTCGCGCCGCGCCGACCTGATGCGCGACGTCATCATCACCGGTGACAGCGTCTCGAGCGCCAGCCACAGCTTCGACGAGAACGGCCGCCCCCAGGTCAACATCAACCTGGACGGCACCGGCGGCACCCTGATGAATCGGGCCACCCGCACCAATATCGGCCGCAACATGGCGGTGCTGTTCATCGAGCACAAGACCCGCGACCGGGTGGTCGTCGAGGACGGCGAGGAAGTGACGGTGCGCGACCCCTACACCGAGCGCGGCATCATCAGCCTGGCTACCATCCAGAGCGCCCTGGGCAACAGCTTCCGCATCACCGGGCTCGACTCGCCCACCGAGGCGGCCGAGCTCGCCCTGTTGCTGCGCTCCGGCTCGCTGGCCGCCCCGATCTACTTCGTCCAGGAGCGCACCATCGGCCCGAGCCTCGGCGCCGAGAACATCAAGCGCGGCGTGATGTCGGTGCAGATCGGCCTGCTGCTGGTGGTGCTGTTCATGCTGATCCGCTACAAGGTGTTCGGCGTGGTTGCCAACATCGCCCTGGCACTCAACCTGACCCTGCTGCTGGCCGCGATGTCGCTGCTCGGGGCGACCCTGACCCTGCCCGGCATCGCCGGCATCGTGCTGACGCTGGGCATGGCGGTGGACGCCAACGTGCTGATCTTCGAGCGAATACGCGAGGAGCTACGCGGCGGTCTCTCGGTACAACAGGCGATCCATGCCGGCTACGAGCGCGCCTTCACCTCGATCATCGATGCCAACATCACCACCCTGCTGGTAGCGGTGATCCTGTTCTCGATCGGCACCGGACCGGTCAAGGGCTTCGCCGTGACCCTGTCGCTGGGGATCCTCACCTCGATGTTCACCGCCCTGCTGGTGAGCCGAGCGATGGTCAACCTGCTCTACGGCGGCAAGCCGGTCAAGAAGCTCTGGATCTAAGGCATTCACAACTGAGGTGGTCATGAAAACCCTCGTCAATCGACAATTCGACTTCATGGGCAAGCGCCGCGTCGCCTTCGCGATCTCCGGCCTGCTGATCCTGGCGTCGATCGTCTCGCTGGTGTTCCAGCAGCTCAATCTGGGGCTCGACTTCACCGGCGGCACCCTGGTGGAGGTCCGCTACGGCGTGGCGCCCTCGCTGGACGCGGTGCGCCAGATCCTCGAGGGCGCCGGCTTCCGCGACGTCTCGGTGCAGACCTTCGGCGCCTCCACCGAGGTATTGATCCGCCTGCAGCAGGCCTTCGATCCCGATGTGGGCAATCAGGTGGTGAGCCTGCTGCGCGCCGAGGGCGATGCCGTGGAACTGGTGCGCGCCGAATTCGTCGGTGCCCAGGTCGGCGAGCAGCTGCGCGACCGCGGCGGCATGGGCCTGCTGGTGGCACTGGGCATCGTCATGCTCTATGTCGCCTTCCGCTTCCAGTACAAGTTCGCCATCGGCGCCCTGCTGGCCCTGATGCATGACGTGATCATCGTGGTCGGCGTGTTCTCGCTGTTCCAGCTCGATTTCGATCTCACCGTGCTGGCCGCACTGCTGGCGGTGATCGGCTACTCACTCAACGACACCATCGTGGTCTACGACCGCATCCGCGAGACGATCCGCACCTCGCGCATCGACGACATGCCGGCGATCTTCAACGAAGCGATCAACCTGACCCTGTCGCGCACCCTGGCGACGTCGGGCACCACCCTGCTGGTGCTGATGGCGCTGCTCGTGCTGGGCGGCGACATGATCCACTACTTCTCGATCGCGCTGATCCTTGGCGTGGTGGTGGGGACCTTCTCCTCTATCTACGTGGCCGCCGCCCTGCTGCTCACGGTGAAGCTGCATCGCGAGGACCTGATCCCGCCGCGGAAGGAAGACGCCGAAGGCGAGGAAGAGCTGCCCTGACAGCTGGAAGGTAGGCTCCAATCGAAAGCGCCCCCGCAGCAAGGCTGCGGGGGCGCTTGTCTTCTAGCTTCAGGCTTACAGCTTCAAGCTTAAGGCTTAGAAGTGCGGCTTGAGCTGCTGCACCAGCGCCTTGTAGAGGCGCGGACCGGCGGCCATCAGCTGGCCCTCGGCCTCCACCGACGGCTTGCCGTCGGGGGTACCCATCAGCGCACCGGCTTCCTTGAGCAGCAGGGTGCCGACCTGCAGGTCCTGCTCCTCGAGGCCGAGCACGAAGGCGGCATCGGCACGCCCGGCAGCCAGTTCGGCCAGGTCGAGCAGGCCGCTGCCGGAGGCGCGCTGCACCTCGATCTGCGGGCCGAGCTGCTGTACCAGGGTCAGGTAGGCCGGCAGATGGCGCGGGCGCAGCCAGGTCTCGGGCAGGCCCATGGCGATACGCGTCCCGGCCACGGCAGACGCCTTCGGCACGCGGATGCGCTTGCCGTTGAGCTGGGCGCCACGGCCACGGCTGGCCAGGTATTCGTCGTCGCTGAAGGGGCAGATCACCACCGCATGCTCCGCACGGCCCTTGACCAGGCAGACCAGCGACAGCGCGAAGCCGGGAGCGGCGACGGTGAGGTTGGAATAACCGTGAAAGGGTTCGATCTTCCAGAGGGTATCGCTGCCTTCGCCCTCGCCTTCGCGGGGCGGCGTGAAGCGGCCGCTGACGCCGTGCTGGGGGTAGCCGCGGGCGAGCTGGCGGACGATGAGCGTCTCGGCGTTGCGAGCGGCGTCCTCGAGCAGTCGGTCGAGGTTGTGCTCTTCGTGGGCGTTCTCGATTCGCTCGCGAATGCGCAGGAACTGTTCGCCGGCGCTGCGCGCGGCGCGCAACGCGAATTGGACCATCGGATGCATGATCGGGCCTTGGGGAGTCGGTGGTGTTAAAGAACGGGGCGGTTCGCGGGAACCTGTCGGCGCGCATCCTAGCAGACGCGGGATGATTGTGCCACGCACTCGAAGCTCGAAGCTCGAAGCTCGAAGCTCGAAGCTCGAAGCTCGAAGCTCGAAGCTCGAAGCTCGAAGCTCGAAGCCAGCATGCTAGACTTTCTCTCCTTCGTTTCCAGCTGCCCCAACGGTTCTCTCACATGCTCGAGCGCATCCGCATCGTCCTGATCGGCACCAGCCACCCCGGCAACATCGGCGGCACCGCCCGCGCCATGCACAACATGGGGCTCTCCGACCTGGCCCTGGTGGCGCCACGCTGCGAACCACTCACCGCGGACACCATCTCCCGGGCCTCGGGAGCCGATCACATCGTTCACTGCGCCCGCACGCTCGAGAGCCTGGAGCAGGCGGTGGCCGACTGCACCCTGGTGGTCGGCGCCAGCGCCCGCTCGCGCACCCTGCCCTGGCCGATGATCACGCCCCGCGAGCTGGGCGAACGGCTGCCCGCGGAACTGGCGACTCCCGAATCCCGCATCGCCCTGGTCTTCGGCCGCGAGGACAGCGGCCTCTCCAATGCCGAGCTGCAGCGCTGCCATGCCCATGTGCACATTCCCGCCAACCCGGCGTTCAGCTCGCTGAACCTGGCCACCGCGGTCCAGGTGCTGAGCTACGAGTGTCGCCTGGCCTGGTTGGCGCAGCAGGAGGGCGGCGAGAGCGACGCGGAACCGCCCCAGCCGCTGGCCACCCACGAGGAGCTGGAGCACTACTTCGCCCACCTCGAGCGTACCCTGATCGCCATCGGCTTCCACGACCCGGCGATGCCGCGCCAGCTGATGGCACGGCTGCGCCGCCTCATCCTGCGCAGCCGCCCCGAGCGCATGGAGCTCAATATCCTGCGCGGGATTCTCTCCGCCACCGAGAAGCAGGTGAGCAGCGGAAAGCCGAGCGGCAACGGCGAGCCGCCGCCGCCGGCTTGAAGCCGCCGGCGGCCGCCCCCAATATGGAGGAACCCCCGGCGCTTGCCGTGCGCCCCTCCGCCACCCAAGGACCGCTGCATGTTTCAACATCTGCGCGAGGACATCAACAGCGTATTCGCCCGCGACCCCGCGGCACGCAATTTCCTGGAAGTGCTGACCAACTACCCGGGGCTACATGCCCTGCTGCTCCACCGCTTCGCCCACTGGCTGTGGCAGAAGCGCCTGAAGTGGCTCGCCCGTAGCCTCTCGACCTTCTCCCGCTGGCTGACCGGCATCGAGATCCACCCCGGGGCGTCCATCGGCCGACGCTTCTTCATCGACCATGGCATGGGCGTGGTGATCGGCGAAACCGCCGAGGTCGGCGACGACGTCACCCTCTACCAGGGCGTGACCCTGGGTGGCACCAGCTGGAACAAGGGCAAGCGTCACCCGACCCTCGAGGACGGCGTGATCGTCGGCGCCGGGGCCAAGATACTCGGCCCCTTCACCGTCGGCGCCGGGGCCAAGGTCGGTTCCAACGCCGTGGTCACCAAGGAGGTGCCCGCCGGCGCCACCGTGGTGGGCATCCCGGGCAAGGTCGTCCAGCGCGTCGACCCGGACGTCGAGGAGGCCCTCGAGGTCGACCCGGCACGGCGCGAGGCGATGCACCGCAAGTTCGGCTTCGACGCCTACGGCATCAGCCAGGACATGCCCGATCCCGTGGCCCGCTCGATCCAGGCGATGCTCGATCACATGCACGCCGTGGACGAACGCATCGAGCGCATGTGCGGCACGCTGCGCAAGCTCGACGCCAGCTATCGCGAGGGCAAGCTCCCCGAACTGCGCGACGAGGACTTCGCCGACATCCTCGCCGACGTGGACAGCTGCTGCCCGCCCCCCGATCAGGAACGGCAACACGAGGAGGAGCGCCAGGAAGACGAGGCACCGCCCGAGAAGCGCCACGGCAATGGTTGACCCCGGCACTCGGTCTTTACCATAATGCCCCCTCGTCCGTGACGTTTCCCCTGCCGGGAGACGCCCCCGAGCCATCGACCCCCGACCCTGTGTCGGCGCCGAGGTATCGATCCGCATGCGCCTGACCACCAAGGGACGCTACGCCGTTACTGCCATGCTCGACCTGGCGCTGAATGCCGAGGAGGGCCCCATCTGCCTCGCCGACATCTCGCGGCGGCAGGAGATCTCGCTCTCCTACCTCGAGCAGCTGTTCGCCCGCCTGCGCCGCGCCCGGCTGGTGGAGAGCGTGCGGGGCCCCGGCGGCGGCTATCTGCTGGCGCAGCCTGCCGCGGCCATCTCGGTGGCCCGGGTGATCGATGCGGTCGACGAATCGGTGGATGCCACCCGCTGCGGCGGGCTCTCCGACTGCCAGCAGGGCGACACCTGCCTGACCCACCACCTGTGGTGTGAGCTGTCGGAGCATATTCACGGCTTCCTCGACGGCGTCACCCTGGAGCAGCTGGCCGAGCGTCGGGAGGTGCAGGGCATCGCCAGTCGCCAGCGTCGCCGGCAGGACAACGACGGCATCCTGGTGTCGTCGCCCTGAGACCTCGGGCGTCCGCTTCCGATCTCGTCATCACCGCAAGCCATGAGCGCAGCCGTCCACCCATGACCACACCCGTCTACCTCGATTACGCCGCCACCACGCCCGTCGACCCGCGGGTCGCCGAGGCGATGAGCCGTCACCTGACCCTCGACGGCATCTTCGCCAACCCGGCGTCGCGCAGCCACATGCCGGGCTGGCAGGCGGAGCAGGCCGTCGAGGGCGCGCGCCGCCAGGTCGCCGACGTGCTCGGTGCCGATCCCCGCGAGATCGTCTGGACCAGCGGCGCCACCGAGGCCGACAACCTGGCGCTGATCGGCTTCATGCGTGCCAACCGCGCCCGGGGCCGCCACCTGGTGACCTCCCGCATCGAGCACAAGGCGGTGGTGGACACCGCTCACGCCCTGGAGGCCGAGGGCTTCGAGGTCACCTGGCTCGCCCCCGGCCGCGACGGTCGGGTGACGCCCGACCAGTTGCGCGAGGCGCTGCGCCCCGACACCGTGCTGGTCTCGCTGATGGCGGTGAACAACGAGCTCGGCTGCATTCACGACCTGGCGACACTCGCCGAGGTCGTCCATGCCGGCGGGGCGGTGTTCCACGTCGACGCCGCCCAGGCGGTGGGACGCATCCCGCTAGATGTCGAGCGGCTGGGCATCGACCTGATGTCGCTCTCGGGGCACAAGGTCTACGGCCCCAAGGGCATCGGCGCCCTCTATGTACGGCGCAGCCCCGACATTCGCCTGGAGGCACTGATCCATGGCGGCGGCCACGAACGCGGCATGCGTTCCGGCACCCTGGCCACCCACCAGATCGTCGGCATGGGCGAGGCCTTCGCCCTCGCCGCCGCCGAGGGCGACGCCGACCAGGCCCGCATCGCCGCCCTGCGCGACCGCCTGCTGGCAGGACTCGACGGGATCGCCGGCATCCACCGCAACACCGACACCGCCGTGGCGGTACCCAACATCCTCAACCTGGCCTTCGCCGGGGTCGACGGTGAGTCCCTGCTGATGGCGCTGCGCGACATCGCACTGTCCACCGGCTCGGCCTGCAACTCGGCGAGCGTCGAGCCGTCCTATGTATTGAAGGGCATCGGCGTACCGCGCCCCCTGGCACTGGCCTCGTTGCGTTTCAGCTTCGGCCGCTTCACCACCGAGGCCGATATCGACCGGGCGCTGCAGGCCCTGACCCACGCCCTCGAGGGCCTTCGCCGCCAGGCGATCTGACCATTCACCCGTGCAGGAGCAAGACCATGGCGCATATTTCGATCACCACCGCCGCCGCCGACCAGATCCGCCGGGTTCTCGACGAGCGCGGCCACGGCCTGGGGCTGCGGGTCTCGGTCAAGCCGAGCGGCTGCTCCGGCTACAGCTACGTGCTCGACTTCGCCGACGACGATGCCGACGACGACACCGTCTTCGAGGAGCACGGCGTGACCGTCTTCGTCGCCCCGGAGGCACTGGAGATGCTCGACGGCAGCGAGGTCGACTACGTCAACGAAGGCCTCAACCGCTACTTCCGCTTCAACAACCCCAACGTCAAGGACCAGTGCGGCTGCGGCGAGAGCTTCAGCGTCTAGCGGCTCGACGATTGTTCAACGAGGGCCTCAGCCGGTATAATCCCCGCCCAGTCGGCGAACTCGCCGAGCCGCCGGACCGCCGGCCGTACCATCCGATTCGCCGCGCCGCCCCTGCTCTCGCTACCGGAGCTCACGGGGCGGCGCGGCGCTATCCATCGACACCCAGGTCAACCACCCTGCCCAACTGGAGACACGCCCCATGGCCACCCAGCGCACCCTGTCCATCATCAAGCCCGATGCCGTCGCCAAGAACGCGATCGGCGAGATCGTTTCCCGCTTCGAGAAGGCCGGCCTCCAGGTCGTCGCCGCCAAGATGCTGCGTCTCACCCGCGAGCAGGCCGAAGGCTTCTACGCCGAGCACAAGGAGCGTCCCTTCTTCAACGATCTGGTCGGCTTCATGACCTCCGGTCCGGTGGTGGTACAGGTGCTCGAAGGCGAGAACGCCGTCGTCGCCAACCGCGAGCTGATGGGGGCCACCAACCCCAAGGAAGCCGAGGCCGGCACCATCCGCGCCGACTTCGCCGAGTCCATCGACGCCAACGCCGTCCATGGCTCCGACTCGCCGGAATCCGCCGAGCGCGAAGTGGCCTACTTCTTCAGCGCTGAAGAGATCTGCCCGCGCTGAGGGGAGCCCTCCCCACGGCGCTTCCAGCGGGGGTGATATCGCCCCCGCCCTCTGCCCCCTCGACGCCCCGATGCCATGACCACTACAACCGCTCCCCAACGCACCAACCTGCTCGGCCTCTCTCGCGAGGAGATGGAGCACTTCTTCCTCTCCATCGGCGAGAAGAAATTCCGCGCCGCCCAGGTGATGAAGTGGATCCATCACGAGGGCTGCGACGACTTCGCGGCCATGACCAACCTGTCCAAGGCACTGCGAGCTCGCCTGGCCGAGGTGGCCGAAATCCGCGGTCCCGGTGTGGTCTATGAGGGCTCCTCGAGCGACGGCACCCGCAAGTGGGTGCTCGAGGTCGAGGACGGCAGCTACGTGGAGACGGTGCTGATCCCCGCCGACAACGGCAAGCGCCGCACCCTCTGTGTCTCCTCCCAGGTCGGCTGCTCGCTGGACTGCAGCTTCTGCTCCACCGGCAAGCAGGGGTTCCAGCGCAACCTCACCGCCGCCGAGATCATCGGCCAGGTGTGGGTGGCCCAACGCAGCGTCGGCCCGCGCAAGGACACCGCCAACCGTCCGGTCACCAACGTGGTGATGATGGGCATGGGCGAGCCGCTGATGAACTACGACAACGTCGTGCCGGCGATGAAGCTGATGCTCGACGACGACGGCTACGGCCTCTCCAAGCGTCGCGTCACCCTCTCCACCTCCGGGGTGGTGCCGATGCTCGACCGGCTCGGCGACGAGCTCGACGTGAGCCTGGCCATCTCGCTGCACGCGGCCACCGACGAGCTGCGCAACGAGCTGGTGCCGCTCAACCGCAAGTACAACATCCGCACCCTGCTGGATGCCTGTCACCGCTATCTGGGCAAATGCGACGACACCCGGATGGTCACCATCGAGTACACCCTGATCAAGGACGTCAACGACCAGCAGGAACACGCCGAGCAGCTCGCCGCCCTGCTGAAGGAGTTGCCGTGCAAGATCAACCTGATCCCGTTCAACCCCTTTCCCCACTCGGGTTACGAGAAGCCGTCGCGCAACCAGACGATGCGCTTCCAGCAGTGGCTGTACGAGTTGGGATACACGGCACCGATCCGCACCACCCGCGGCGATGACATCGATGCCGCCTGCGGCCAATTGGTGGGGCGCGTCAAGGATCGCACCAAGCGTCACGAACGCTATATCCGGTCGATCCAGATCGACGCCGACTGAACCGGGGGTCACCTTGACTTCAACCGGGCTCGGCGCTTTGATGGACAAGCCTTTACCCCCACCGGCGGCGGCTCGCGCGCGAAACGCCACCGGTGGACTCGTGCCCACTATCGAGAGGACGCCATGATTCGCCGCTCACGCTTGCCCGGACTCACGCAGGCTCCCGCCATCGCCGTCCTGCTGGGGTCGCTGTGGCTGGCTGGCTGTGCCACCCAGGCGGGTCCGTCCAGCGAGGGCGCGGAGAGCCCCGCCGCGGCCTATACCCAACTGGGTATCGCCTACCTCGAGCGCGGCAACCTGCAGCGCGCCATGAGTTCGCTGGATCGGGCGCTGCAGATGGCGCCCAACGACGCCGAGGCCCTGCAGGCCATGGCCATGGTCTACCAACGCCAGGGGGAGAGCGAGCTCGCCGACGAGACCTTCCGGCGCGTCCTCGACGCCGCCCCCGACTTCACCCGGGCACGCAACAACTATGCGGCCTTCCTGTATGATCGTGGCCGTATCCGCGAGGCCTGCGACCAGCTCGAACGGGCCACCCGGGACACCCAATATGCCAGTCGGGCCCAGCTGTTCGCCAACCTGGGCCAGTGCCGGCGTGAACTCGGCGACCTCGAGGCCGCCCGGGCCAGTCTCGCCCGCGCCCAGGCGATCGACCCACGCAGCGCGCGCAGCTACTTCACGCTGGCCGAACTCGAACATGCCCAGGGCAACCACGCCCGCGCCCGGAACCAGCTCGAAGGCTTCATGCGCCTGGCCGGCACCCCCCCCGAGGCGCTCCGCCTGGCCCGCGACATCGCCCGGGCCGAGGGCGACCGGGCGGCCGCCGCCTTCTACTCCGAGCAACTGGACGCTGCCAATGGCGCACCCTGACCACCGATTCTTGACGAAGGATGCTCAGCCATGAGCGACACCCATATCACCGACGACGCCGACGTCAGCTTCACGGACTCACCGGGCCAACAGCTCAAGCGTGAGCGCGAGTCGCAGGGCCTTTCCCGGGAAGAGGTCGCCGAGTCCCTGAACCTGCGCCCGGCGGTGATCCAGGGGCTCGAGGAGGACAACTACGAGGAGGTCCCCGTCGCCGCCTATCGGCGCGGCTACCTGCGCTCCTATGCCCATCTGCTGGGGATCGACGACCGCCCGGTCCTCGAGGCCTACCGGGCGCGCTTCGGCAACGAGGAGCAGGAGCGCAAGGTGACCCCGGTGCATGTCACCCGCCCGCCGTCACGCCTCGGTGCCTGGCTGTTCCGGCTGGTCACCCTGCTCGTGATCGCCGGCCTGATCGGCCTGACCCTGCTGTGGTGGCAGAGCCGTGGCGGCAACGAACCCCCCGGCGTCAGCGACAGCGGCCCGGTATCGGTGGACAGCCTCGACGGCAGCACCACCATCACCGAGGGTGGCGAGGTCCCCACCCCCGGCGAGGCAGCCAGCGCCGAAGAAGCGGGCGAGGTCGGCAGCCTCCCGCCGCTGCCCGAGGAGGAGAGCGACCTGGGGCTGGTCGAGGACCCCGAGGCCATCGGCGAAGCCCCGATCGATGAGGTCGACGCCGGCCCGGCCCATATCATCGCCGCCGCCCGCACCGCGCCCGACGCCGCCGAGCAGGAGACGCTGGTCGAGGAAGCCACCGAGGCCCAGCCGACCGAACCCGAGCCCGAGGCCCCCCCGGCGATGGCCGCCGCCGACCCGCGGCGACTGGAGCTGACCTTCAACGAGCAGTCCTGGACCGAGATCTTCGACGCCAACAACCAACGCGTCTTCGTCGGTCTCCAGGAACCCGGCACCACGGCAAGCGTCGAAGGCGAACCGCCGTTTCGGCTGACCGTGGGCAACGCCACCGGCGTCGAGCTCGTCTGGCGCGGCGAACCCGTCGACCTCGGCGCACGCGCCGGTGCCAACAACGTCGCCCGCTTCACCCTGGGAGAGTGATTTCGTCACCATGCACGCACAGTCCCCCATCAAGAGACGCCAGTCACGCCAGATCCACGTCGGCAAGGTAGCGGTCGGCGGCGATGCCCCCATCTCCGTGCAGAGCATGACCAACACCGATACCCTGGACGTGGCCGCCACCGTGGCCCAGATCCGCCGGCTCGAGGCCGCCGGCGCCGACATCGTGCGCGTCTCGGTGCCCGACATGGATGCCGCCGAGGCCTTCGGCCGCATCAAGCGCGAGGTGGAGGTGCCCTTGGTGGCCGACATCCACTTCGACTACAAGATCGCCCTGCGCGTCGCCGAGCTTGGCGTCGACTGCCTGCGCATCAACCCCGGCAATATCGGCCGCGAGGATCGGGTCAAGGCCGTGGTCAGCGCCGCGCGGGACAACGGCATCCCGATCCGCATCGGCGTCAACGCCGGCTCGCTGGAGAAGGACCTGCAGAAGAAGTACGGCGAACCGACGCCCGAGGCGCTGGTGGAATCCGCCATGCGCCATATCGATCATCTCGACCGCCTCGACTTCCCGGACTTCAAGGTCAGCGTCAAGGCCTCCGACGTGTTCATGGCGGTGGCCGCCTATCGCCGGCTGGCCACCCTGATCGAGCAGCCGCTGCACCTCGGCATCACCGAGGCCGGCGGGCTGCGCTCGGGCACCGTCAAGTCGTCGATCGGGCTCGGCATGCTGCTGATGGACGGTATCGGCGACACCATCCGCGTCTCGCTGGCCGCCGACCCGGTGGAAGAGGTCAAGGTCGGCTACGACATGCTCAAGAGCCTGCGCCTGCGCAGCAAGGGCATCAATTTCATCGCCTGCCCGAGCTGTTCGCGCCAGAATTTCGACGTGATCGGGACCATGAACGCCCTGGAGGAACGCCTCGAGGACGTCATGACCCCGCTCGACGTCTCGGTGATCGGCTGCGTGGTCAACGGCCCGGGCGAGGCGAAGGAGGTCGAGATCGGCCTCACCGGCGGCAGCCCCGCGAACCTCGTCTACATCGACGGCAAGCCGGCCAGCAAGTTGCGCAACGACCACCTGGTCGACGACCTGGAGCGGCTGATCCGCGACAAGGTCCGCGAGAAGCAGCAGGCCGAACAGGACGTGATCGCCCGCGGCCAGTGAGCTGGGCGAAAAACCAAGGAGCCAGTGTTGAGCAAGCCCCAAGTGAGCAGTAAAGCGCCAACCAAGAGAATCCAGGCCATTCGTGGCATGAACGACCTGCTGCCCGGCCAGTCGGCCCTGTGGCAGTACTTCGAGGGGCAGGTGCGCACGCTGATGCAGCGCTACGGCTACGACGAGATCCGCACCCCCATCGTCGAGCAGACCGCGCTGTTCGCCCGCTCCATCGGTGAGGTCACCGACATCGTCGAGAAGGAGATGTACACCTTCGAGGACCGCAACGGCGATAGCCTGACCCTGCGCCCCGAGGGCACCGCGAGCTGCGTGCGCGCCGCCATGGAGCACGGGCTGCTGCACAACCAGACCCAGCGGCTCTGGTACCAGGGCCCGATGTTCCGCCACGAGCGCCCCCAGAAGGGCCGCTACCGGCAGTTCCACCAGGTCGGCGTGGAGGCCTTCGGTCTCGACGGCCCCGACATCGACGCCGAAGTGATCCTGCTCTCGGCCCGCCTGTGGCAGCAGCTGGGGCTCTTCGAGCACGTCACCCTGGAGCTCAACTCCCTGGGCTCCAGCGAGGCCCGGGCCGCCTATCGCGACCTGCTGGTGGCCTACTTCGAGCGCCACCACGCGCTGCTCGACGAGGACTCCCGCCGGCGCCTGTCGAGCAACCCGCTGCGCATCCTCGACTCCAAGAATCCCGACATGGCCGAGATGCTCGCCGGCGCACCGCAACTGCTGGATCACCTCGACGACGCCTCCCGCGAGCACTTCGAGCAGCTCACCGCACTGCTCGACGCCGCCGGCATCGCCTACGAGATCAACCCGCGCCTGGTGCGCGGTCTCGACTACTACGGCCGTACCGTCTTCGAGTGGACCACCACGGCACTCGGCAGCCAGGGTACCGTCTGTGCCGGCGGTCGCTACGACGGCCTGGTGGAGCAGCTCGGCGGCAAGCCGACCCCGGCGGTCGGTTTCGCCATGGGTATCGAGCGGCTGATCCTGCTGCTCGAGACCCTGGAGCTGGTGCCCGACGCCGCCCGCGGTGAACTGGACCTCTACCTACTGCCGATGGACGACGGCGCCGCGCGCGCCGCCCTGCTGCTCGGCGAGCGGCTGCGCGGCGACCTGCCCGGGTTGCGCGCCCAGCTGCACTGCGGCGGCGGCAGCTTCAAGAGCCGCATCAAGAAGGCCGATCGCAGCGGCGCCCGCCTGGCGCTGCTGCTGGGCGAGGACGAGCTGGCCGAGGGCAGGGCGACGCTGAAGTTCCTGCGCGAGGAGCGCGAGCAGCTGAGCCTGCCCCAGACGGAGCTCACCGCCACCCTGACAGCCCTGCTGGCCGGCGATCACGCCTGACCTCCATTCGGAATCCCGATGCCGACTCAATTCAGGATCCCGATACCGACTCAATTCAGGATCCCGATGCCGATCCACTCCAGGATCCCGCCCCGATGCCCCGGGGCCTGGAACCGACCCAGGACAGAGGAGACCGCCCGTGGCGGAGCTGAGAACCGAAGAAGAGCAGCTTGACGCGATCAAGCGCTGGTGGAAGGAGAACGGCACCTCGCTGATCGCCGGGGTCGCCATCGCCGCCGCCGGCGTATTCGGCTGGAACGCCTGGCAGAACTACCAGGAGAACCAGGCCCAGGCCGCCTCCATGCGCTATCAGCAGCTGATCAACCTGACCGCCGGCGGCGAACTCGACGACGCCAGCATCGATGAGGCCCGTGCCCTGGTGGTGGAGATCACCGACAACCACGGCCGGACGCTCTATGCCGACCTGGCTCGCCTGGTCGATGCCCGGCTGGCCGTGAGCCAGGGCGATCAGGCCGCGGCGCGCAGCGCCCTGGAAGGCGTGATCGACGCCAGCTCCCGCGACTATGTGCAGGGCCTGGCACGGCTGCGGCTGGCCCGGTTGCAGGTCGCCGATGGCGATGCCGAGGCCGCGCTCGCCACCCTCGATGCCGGGGTGCCCGAGGCCCTGGCCGCCCAGCGCGCCGACGTGCGCGGCGACGCCTACCACGCCCTGGGCCGCGAGGACGAGGCCCGTGAGGCATGGAACGAGGCACTGGGGCTCGCCGAGGAGCGCGACCAGTCGCTCTATGGCGTCCAGCTCAAGCTCGACAACCTGGGTCATGACGAGGCCACGCTATGAAACCGACTCTCCTGATCGCCGCTGTCGCGAGCCTCGCCCTGCTGGTCGGCTGTGCCAGCAAGGTGGAACCGCAGTATCCGCCCAAGGATCTCCAGCGTTTCGACGAGAGCGTCAGCCTGAGCACCGCCTGGCGCGAGCGGGTCGGCCGCGGCCTCGGCCGCGCGACCTATCCCATCGCCCCGGCCCGTGATGGCGATACCGTCTTCGCCGCCGACGAGCGCGGCCGCCTGATGGCCCTGGACGCCGATGACGGCGATACCCACTGGGACGTCGACCTCGCGGTGCCCGTCTCCAGCGGGCTCACCGCCGTGGCGGGCCAGGTCTACCTGGGCACGCGCAACGGCGAGGTGCTGGCCATCGACCAGCGCGATGGCGAGATCGTCTGGCGCACCCGGGTACCCAGCGAGGTGCTGGCCGCCCCGCAGCCCAGCCAGCAGTTGCTGGTGGTGCAGAGCGTCGACGGCAGCGTCACCGCGCTGAACCGGGCCAACGGCCAGGAACTGTGGACCTACAGTGCCACCCGCCCGTCGCTGACCCTGCGCGGCACCGGCACGCCCATGGTGATCGACCCGGTCACCTTCGTCGGCCTGCCCAACGGCCGCCTGGTGACCCTGGACAATCGCAGCGGCCAGCCGCTGTGGGACATGCGGGTCGCCGTGCCCCAGGGCCGCAGCGACATCGACCGGCTGGTCGACCTGGCCGGACAGCCGGTGCTGACCCCGGACGGCCGCCTGTTCGTGACCAGCTACAACGGCCGCCTGGCCGCCCTCGAGGCCACCCAGGGCGAGGTGCTGTGGGAGCGCGAGCACTCCAGCTACCTGACCCCGATCCTGGTCGGCGACTTCCTGTTCACCGTCAACGAGGCCAGCCACGTGCTCGCCCTGGACGCCAACAGCGGCGACGAGATCTGGCGCAACGAGGCCCTGGAGGGCCGCCGCCTCACCGCCCCGGCCTTCGCCGACGGCCGCCTGGTGTTCGGCGACTTCGAGGGCTACCTCCACCTGATCGAGGCGCGCAGTGGCGAGCTGGTCGGCCGCACCCGCGTCGACCGCTCGGGCATCAGCGTGCGTCCGCTCACCGAGGGCCGCCGCATCCACGTGCTGGCCAACGACGGCCGCCTCGAGGCCCTGGATATCCGCCAATGACCCCCGTGATCGCCCTGGTCGGCCGCCCCAACGTGGGCAAGTCGACCCTCTTCAACCGCCTGACCCGCACCCGGGACGCCCTGGTGGCGGACTTCCCGGGGCTCACCCGCGATCGCAAGTACGGCAACGGCGTGCTCGGCGGCAAGGCCTACACGGTGATCGATACCGGCGGCATCAGCGGTGACGAGGCAGGCATCGACGCGGTCATGGCCGAGCAGTCGCTGCAGGCCATCGACGAGGCCGACATCGTGCTGTTCATGGTCGACGCCCGCGCCGGCCTCAACGTCGCCGACGAGGCCATCGCCAACCATCTGCGGGTCAACCAGAAGAAGACCTGGCTGGTGGTCAACAAGACCGACGGTCTGGAAGAGCATGCCGCCATGGCCGACTTCTGGCAGCTCGGGCTCGGCGACCCGCACCCCATCGCCGCCGCCCACGGCCGCAACGTCACCGCGCTGATCGAGGAGGTGCTCACGCCCTTCCCCGAGCGCGACGAGAGCATCCCGGCCGATACCGGCACCAAGGGCATCCGCATCGGCGTGATCGGCCGCCCCAACGTGGGCAAGTCGACCCTGGTCAACCGCCTGCTCGGCGAGGAGCGGGTGGTGGTGTTCGACGAGGCCGGCACCACCCGCGATGCCATCGAGATCCCCTTCGAGCGCCGTGGCAAGCCCTACGTGCTGGTGGATACCGCCGGGGTCAGGCGACGCAAGAACGTCCGCGAGATCGCCGAGAAGTTCTCGATCATCAAGACGCTGGAGGCGATCAAGGAGTGCCATGTCGCGGTCATGGTGCTGGATGCGCGCAGCGGCCTGGTCGAGCAGGACCTGCACCTGCTCGACTATGTGCTGACCAGCGGCCGCGCCCTGGTGCTGGCGGTCAACAAGTGGGACGGCCTGGAACACGAGGCCAAGGAGAAGATGCGCGCCGAGATCAAGCGCCGCCTGGGCTTCGCCGACTACGCCGAGCTGCACTTCATCTCGGCGCTGCACGGCACCGGGGTGGGCGACCTCTACCCTTCCATCGAGCGCGCCTTCGCCTCGGCCAACAGCCACTGGTCGACCAACCGCCTGACCACCATCCTCCAGGACGCGGTGGAACAGCACCAGCCACCGCTGGTCAACGGCCGGCGGATCAAGCTGCGCATGGCCCACCAGGGCGGCAGCAACCCGCCGATCATCGTGGTCCACGGCAACCAGACGGGCTCGCTGCCCGAGGCCTATCGCCGCTACCTGACCAACACCTTCCGCAAGGTGCTCAAGGTGCGCGGCACGCCGCTGCGCTTCGAGTTCCGCTCGGGCAAGAACCCCTTCGACAGCATGGCCGGGGCCAGCGACAAGGAGAAGGCCAAGAAGCGCGAGCTGGGCCGCACCCGCGAGGCGCGCAAGAGCCGCCGCTGAGCCGATTCCGCCGCTTCCCCCTATCGCCCGCCCGGCCCGTCATCGACGACGGGCCGGGCGCTGTCGTTGCGGGCCGACAGTTTCCCTTTCCGGGCGAGCCGACAGGGCACACGACGCCTTGACAGCAAGGCCCGGCAACCCTGAAATACGCTTCTCGCTGCAATGCAGCACCGATGCTGTCCCCGGAGAACCCCATGATGCTCACCCGTCTCTTGCCGCGCCGCTGGCGCCTGCTCGCCCCGCTCTGCCTGGCGGCACTGCTCGGCGGCTGCCTGGCGATCCCCCAGACCGGCCTGTTCGCCTTCCGCCTGGCGATCACCTCGCTCGGCGTCGAGGACGTCCGCATCGGCCCCTACTCGATCCAGGCCGGCCTCGACACCAGCGACATCACCTCGCTGATCGCCTCCAGCCTGGGCATGGGCAGCCTCCCGGTGCAGGCCACCCTGGCCATGGGCCTGGCGTTGCCCGTCGGCATGCCGGCGGTGGAGATGTCCGGCTTCCGCTGGACCCTGGACGTGCCCGGCGCCGAGGTGGTCAGCGGCGACTACCAGGAGGAGGTCACCCTCACCTCGGCCGACGACACCAAGCTGCGCCTGCCGGTCGCCTTCGACGCGCTGGCCACCGACCGCACCCGCCTCGCCCCGATGGTCGAGCTGGCGACCCAGCTCGCCAGCCGTGGCGAACTGCCCGCCGGCAGCGAGCTGGCGATCACGCCGGGAGATCTGCGCGGGCTGGGCATGACGCTGCCCGCCGGCCTGTGGACGCCGACGCTTCGCTTCGCGGTGGGCGAGGATGGCGAGTTGACTCCCCAGCGCTGATCCGCCGCCACCTGCCTCAGGGGGCCGGCACCACACGCAGCACCCGCCCCTCGGCGCTGTCGGTCAACAGGTAGAGGGCGCCATCCGGCCCGCTGCGGACGTCGCGGATCCGCTTGTCGAGCTCCGTGAACAGCGCCTCCTGCCCCACGATCTCGCCCGCCTCGCGGATCAGGCGGCGCACCTGGCGGGCGGCCAGCGCCGCGACGAACAGGTCGCCCCGCCACTCGGGAAAGCGCTCTCCGTCGTACAGGGCCAGGCCCGAGGGAGCGATGGAAGGCGTCCAGTGCAGCAAGGGCGACTCGAACCCCGGCAGTTCGGTGAAGGGCGTGACCCGCGCGCCGGTATAGTCGACGCCGTGCGTGACCAGTGGCCAGCCATAGTTGGCGCCGGGAAGGATGCGATTGAGTTCGTCACCGCCCCGCGGGCCATGCTCGTGAATGAGCAGCTCACCGAGTGCCTCGTCGAAGACGACCCCCTGAATATTGCGATGGCCGATGCTGTAGAGCTCCGCTCGCGCTTCGCTGTCATCGACGAAGGGGTTGTCGTCGGGCACCGAGCCATCGGGGTTCAAGCGGACCAGGCCGCCGAGGTGGTTGCCCGGGTGCTGGGCCTGTTCGCGATAGTCGAAGCCATCGCCCAACCCCAGTACCAGGGTATCGTCCGGCAGGAAGGTCAGACGGCCACCGTAGTGGGAGCGTCCGTGCTTGGCCGGCTCGGCGCGAAACAGCGTCTCGCGATCGACCAGCCGCCGGCCATCGAAGCGGGCGCGATCCAGGCAGGTCGAGTTGGCGGCACGCGTGCCACAGGCGTAGCTCAGGTATACCCACCGACTGTCGGGATGATCCGGCGCCAGCGCCACCTCGAACAACCCCGCCTGGCCACCGACGAAGACCTCGGGCACCCCCGCAATGGGCGCCTCGCGCAGCCTGCCGTCGGCACCGATCAGGCGCAGCCGCCCGACGCGCTCGGTGACCAGCATGCCGCCCCCGGGCAGGAAGGCCAGCGACCAGGGATGATCGAGCCCCTCGGCCAGGGTCTCGATCCGGTAGTCCACGGCAAGCGCCAGGGTACCGGCCGACAGGCCGACGGTGGCCAGCAGGACACGACCGAATCGACGCATGTTGCACTCCTCTGCGGGGTCACCCGGAGGTCCCGTCCCAGTCCAGATACGCCAGGATGGCATAGCCCCAACCGCCCAGGGCGGCCGTCGCCATCATCGCCAGGGTCCCCTCCAGGCTACGAGTGGCCGCGATCAGGGTCGGCATGGGCGCCAAGGCATCGACGATCGACAGCATGCCCCATAGCCCGAGCGCCGCCGCCAGCGCATGAATCGGCCAGGCGCCGGTGCCCAGCCGGCGCGTCACCAGGGAGGCCACCGGCATGGCCCCCAGCATCATGAGGGCGACGAGGCTGCCATACAGCGGTGTGAACCCCAGCAGGTCCTGGCCGGTCGTCGCCAGGCGCGTGGAGAACGAGATCTCGGCCCCCAGGGCCGACAGCGCCGCCAGGTTGAACTGGGTCTGCACGATCGACCCGAGCAGGGTGGCGTCCAGCACGGCCGCGACATACGCCACCAGGGGTCGCCATCGATTGGTCATGCGGACCTCTCACGAGGGCTTCGATCGCCGCCCCACGCCCCCCGGCCGGGAAGCTTGCCAGCAGGGCACGGGTTCATCGCCTGGGCGTCTGCTCTCACTGGCGCTCCTGGGCTCGGGAACGGTCTCGCAAGCGCTGCTGGCCGACCCACTGGCAGGCGAACTGCCAGGCGACCCGGCCGCTGCGTCCGCCGCGCAGGGTGGCGAAACGGATCGCCTCGGCACGGGCCTCGCGATTCCAGTCGGCAGCCGTGCCGAGCTGGGTGACCCAGTGGCAGCACGCCTCCAGGTAGACATCCTGGTTGAAGGGATGGAAACCGAGCCACAGGCCGAAGCGATCCGACAGCGAGATCTTCTCCTCCACGGCGTCGCCGTGGTGGAGCTCGTCGCCGACCAGGCGCGAGCCCTCGTTGTCGCTCATCGACTCGGGCAGCAGGTGGCGGCGGTTGGAGGTGGCGTAGAGCAGCACGTTCTCCGGCGGCCCGGTCAGGGCACCGTCGAGCACGCTCTTGAGCGCCTTGTAGGCGTCGTCGTGGCCCTCGAAGGAGAGGTCGTCGCAGTAGACCACGAAGCGGTGCGGCTGATCGCGCAGCAGGGCCACCAGCAGCGGCAGGCCGGCGAGGTCGTGGCGATCGACCTGCACCAGGCGCAGGCCCTCCGGCGCCAGGGCATTGAGCAGGGCGCGGATCAGCGACGACTTGCCGCTGCCCCGCGAGCCCCACAGCAGGGCATGGTTGGCCGGCAGCCCCTGGAGGAAGGCGCGGGTGTTGTCGACCAGCGCCAGCTTCTGGCGCTCGATGCCGAGCAGGTCGTCCAGGCCCAGGGCGTCCCGGGGCGGTACCGGCAACAGCCGCCCACCCAGGGTATGGCGCTGCCACAGGGCGGCAATGTCCCGCGCCCAGTCGACCTCCTGAGGGGGCGGCGGTAGCCAGTGTTCGACATGATCCAGCAGGTGCAGCAGGCGGCGCGACAGCTCCGCATCCATGACGCTCTCCTCATCGGCTCGTAATGTGGCAGGACAATGTTGACCTGGCAGGCGTTACGGGTATCTTGTGGCGAACCGTCACGCCCCGTCCAGGGTCATAGAAACCTGGATACTGGAGCTTGGTCACAGGAGACCCCCATGCGCTGGATGCACTGCCTCGCCATCGGCACCCTGAGTATCGCCCTGACCGCCTGCACCACCTCACCC
The DNA here is from genome assembly GCF_059509875.1 of Halomonas sp. LMYGS-3. Classification (NCBI taxonomy): domain Bacteria; kingdom Pseudomonadati; phylum Pseudomonadota; class Gammaproteobacteria; order Oceanospirillales; family Halomonadaceae; genus Halomonas; species Halomonas sp. LMYGS-3. Next base: position 73,664 of record NZ_JCAKFQ010000021.1, read on the forward strand.
ACCGGGCGACAGCAGCTCACCCTGGTCTCCGACGACCAGCTCAACCAGATGGGTCGCCAGGCCTTCGAGCAGTACCAGCAGGACCTGCCCGCGGCCGGCGACGCCGCGCAGCGCTACGCCCAGTGCGTGGCCGGCGCGCTGGTCGACACCCTCTCCGGCCGCGACCGTGACCAGAACTGGCAGATCCGCGTCTTCGAGTCTGACCAGGCCAACGCCTTCGCCCTGCCCGGCGGCTACATGGGCGTCAACACCGGCCTGCTCGAGATCGCCGAGAACCAGGACCAGCTCGCCGCGGTGATCGGCCATGAGATGGCCCACGTGCTGGCCCGCCATGCCAACGAGCGGGTCTCGACCCAGTCGGCCACCCAGCTCGGTCTCTCGGTGCTGGGCTCCGCTTCGGGGATGCAGGGCCCCGCCGGCCAGCAGATGATGGGGGCACTCGGTATCGGCGCCCAGTACGGCATCCTGCTGCCCTTCTCGCGCCGTCACGAGAGCGAGGCCGACGTGGTCGGCCTGCAGATCATGGCCGACGCCGGGTTCGACCCGCGGGCGAGCCTGGCGCTGTGGGACAACATGAGCGCGGCCGGCGGCGCCCGGCCCCCGGCCTGGATGTCCACCCACCCCAGCCACGGCCAGCGCGTGGGCGGCCTGCAGGCGCAGATGGACAGCGCCCTGGCTCGCTTTGATCAGGCCCGCCAGGCGGGGCGCCAGCCCAACTGCCCGCGCCCCTGAAGGGCTCGTCGCCAGCGTCACGCCACTCCCCTGACCCGGAAAACGAATGTTGAGACTCGGACTGCTGCTGTTGATCGCCCCCATCCTGGTGCTGATGGGCGTCTACTTCTGGGAGCTGGGGGACGTGCGCGAATGCACCCTGTCCGGCGGCTACTGGGACTACCTCGAGGGCGTCTGCCGCGACACGCCGCAGCCCTTCGTCTCCTGGCTCGACCGCCATCCCTGGCTGGTCAACGGCGGCATGCTGCTCTCGGTGGCCGGCGTGGCGCTATGCATGGTGGGGCTCTACGTCAAGAAACGCTGAAGGCTCCATGTCAACAGACGCTGAAGGCTCCACATCAAGCGGCGCCGCCCTGTGGGAGCTGGGCTCCGCGGGGCGCTGGCGGTGCCCTGCGACGTTGGCGGTCTCCGCCGGGGCGCCTGCGGCGCCAATCGCGCAGAAAATCTGCGCTCCCACAGGGCAGGTATCCGCCACATGGGGGGCACCACTCCCCGTCTGATAGGGGTCGGGAAGGCTTAGCCTCCCCGCCCTCCGAACCGTGCGTGCGGTTCTCCCGCACACGGCTCTCCAGTCGATGGTTTCAGCATCGTGATTGGCTCGCCTTCCGCCAGGCTTCGGTCAT